>NZ_JBQAIK010000009.1:0-25233 GCF_051905915.1 Actinotignum sp. UMB0459
ATGACAACACGCACAAACGATGCCACAGCCGGCAATGGGGCCGGCGGCATGGATAACAACCTCGCCCCGGACGGGCGCGAACACCGCAGCGGCCGGGAGGACGCTGCGGGCGTCGTCGTCGCGGATCATGAAAGCGCTGCCGCAACCGCCGGCAGTGGCGATTCCAATGACGGCGATTCCGGTGCGAAAAAGACACGTAAGAAGCGGCGCGGTATTACGATTCCGGGCGCTTTCACGATTCTTTTCTTCCTCACCATCGTGGCAGCCATCGCCACGTGGCTGGTGCCGGCAGGCTCCTACGCGAAGCTGAGCTACAGTTCGGATACCGGCACTTTCTCGGTGCTGAGCCCACACGGGGATACCACCGAATATCCGGGTACCCAGGAAACCCTGAGCGAATTGGGGATGGATATTGATATCTCCCAGTTCACCTCCGGGGCCCTCAATAAGCCGATTTCGGTTCCGGGATCTTATGAATCCCTCGAGCAGAACCCGGCCAGTGTTGCCGATATTCCGGTCGCCATGGTGCACGGCACGATCGAAGCGGTAGACATTATGGTCTTCATCTTCGTGCTCGGTGGCCTGATCGGGGTGGTGAGGAAAACAGGTGCCTTCGAGTCAGGGCTCATCGCGCTGACGAAGAAAACTAAGGGACACGAATTCCTCCTCGTCTTCGCGGTTGCCGTCTTCATGGTGGTAGGCGGATCGCTGTGCGGCCTGGAAGAAGAAGCGGTGGCCTTCTACCCAATCCTGGTACCAATATTCTTGGCCATGGGCTACGACTCGATTATCTGCGTGGGTGCGATCTTCCTGGCCGGGTCCATGGGAACCACCTTCTCCACCATCAACCCCTTCTCCGTGGTGATCGCCTCCAACGCGGCAGGTATCCCCTTCACGGACGGCATTATCTGGCGCGTGGGCGGCTGTATCGTGGGCGCCATCGTGGTGGTGTGGTACCTGCATCGCTACGCAAAAATGATTAAGAAGGACTTCACGAAGTCCTATGTGTACGAAGATCACGAGGCTTTTGAGAAGCAGTGGGCGATGACTACCCACTCGGATGATGTGCCAGCCTTCAACTGGCAGAAGAAACTCATCCTCGTGCTCTTCGTCTCCGCCTTCCCGATTATGGTGTGGGGCGTCATGGCTATGGGCTGGTGGTTCCCGACCATGGCGGCATCCTTCCTCACCATCACCATCGCGGTTATGGCGATTTCCCTCTTCGGGAAGGACCGGCTCAATGAGAAACAGCTGACGGACGCCTTTATCGAGGGCTCTTCGAGCCTGGTGGGTGTCTCGCTTATCATCGGGCTGGCGCGCGGCATCAATATCGTGATGAACGACGGGCTGATTTCGGATTCGCTGCTCCACTCGGCAACGAACCTGGTCTCGGGGATGTCCGGCCCGCTCTTCATCATTATTATGCTGCTGATCTTCTTCGTGCTCGGTTTTGTGGTGCCCTCCTCCTCCGGTTTGGCCGTGCTGGCCATGCCGATTATGGCGCCGCTGGCCGATGCCGTGGGTATCCCGCGGTGGATCATCGTTTGTGCGTATCAATGGGGTCAGTACGCGATGCTCTTCCTGGCACCCACGGGCCTGGTCATGGCAACCTTGCAGATGCTCGATATGAAGTACCAGCATTGGTTCCGCTTCGTGTGGCCAATGGTGCTCTTCGTGCTCGGCTTCGGCGGGGCGGCCTGCGTGGCTCAGGTGCTTATCTACGGCGCATAGGCGCGAAGAATACGGCTAAAAATAGCCGAAACGCGTGGCTCCGGCGGCCTTGGTACCGCCGGAGCCACCGCGTGCATTCCGGGTCCGGGATTTCCGGTAGCAGCGGTTAATGCTTTTATAATGTGACGGTACGGCGCGAGGTACTCGCGCTCGCGATCCTGCGTGGCGGGCGACCGTGGTGGAATCGCGTGGTGAAGGCGACGGAGCTATGCAATGACGATTGGGCTGTTTTATTACACCTGGATGGTGGGACTCTTCATCCTCATGGGTTCGGCGACGGCGCTTGCGTGTTACCTCGTTTCGCGCCGGCGCATGTTTTTGTGTTGCGCCGCCCTTTTTCTTGTCTATTTTTTCGACGTCGCAACCGTGGCCCGCACGGACTTCACCCACCCACGTAATATTGACAGCGTTTACCACATTACCGCGCCCGTGGAATCGATTACCCTGGGCGCGCTACTCATGGGCCTTATCTGGCTCACCTACGCCACTTTCATGACCGAACCGGAAGTGAAAGTGGAGTGGCGCAGTGCCCTCATTCCGGCCGGGATTTTCATTGTGGGGAGCGCTGGCGCCTTAATGATTCCCGACCCGGGTTGGCGGGAGTTTGTGTTCTTCTCTATGCGCGGCATCGTGGTCATCGGGATCCTCAGTGTGGCAACGTGGAATTACCTACGCGCCACCACCGGGGTGGAGAAAATCCGCCAGCGCCGCCACCGGTGGCTCTACGTGACCACCTGGGTGACGGTACTGGGGACCTTCGCCTGGAATATTACGTTCATTTTCCTCGTGGCACCCCAGGCGCATAGCGCTTCCGCGCTTGCCTTCCTTCCTGAACGCAATTTCCTGGAAAACCTCATGTATATCTGCTGGGTCGTCCACGTGATGCGTTTCGGGGTGCGGGTGCTGCGCATCCACTTCGACCGGCCCCCGGAAACCGTCAACCACCTGGAGGAAGATTTCATTGAATCCTCCCTGGTGTTCTATTCCCAGGCGCGCGGACTATCGAAGCGCGAGGAAGAAGTGCTCGGCTACCTTATGCGCGGGAAAACAAATGCCCAGATCTCTACCGAGCTCTATCTGTCTCCCTCCACGGTGAAGGTACACGTGCACAATATCCTCAAGAAAAGCCAGGTAGCTAACCGTGAGGAGCTGGTGAAAGACTTCTGGCGCTCGGTTTAGCGGGCCGCTTGCGGGCCGGCTGGCACACCCGCGTTATTTCGCGGAGTCCATTCCGGGGCGGTAGTCGATATCGGAGAAATCGAAATCGGACTCATTGACCTCATCCGAAAAGTCGATATCTTCATCCTCTTCGGCGTAGTCGTCGAAATCGTCGTCCTCGTAGAGCTCGTAATCCTCATCGAGGTGCTCGAGTTCCTCCTCGGCAGCTGCTGCGTCGTCGTACGGATCATCGAATTCATCCGGCGCCTCGGACTCTTCGTAAAAACCGAAAGCCTCTGAGGATTGCAGCTGCTCTACGCCTGCCTCGTCCATCTCTACGCGGGCCGCGGCCCCGAGTTCCGGGGAGGTGGGCACGGTGAGGTCGGAAAAAACGCGGGTGCGGAAACCGTTACGGACCGCATCAATCGCGGTAGCGCGCACGCAATGCGATTCGGCAATACCCACCACGTCGACATCCGTGACCTCGGCGGTGCGCAGCACGTCCTCGAGGAGATTGCCTTGCGGATCGGTGCCCTCGAAACCTGAATAGCCCGAGGCGTACTGGCCCTTTTTGAACTGGACGTCGATAGGAAGAGCCGCGATGGATTCGTGCAGCTCCGCCTCCGGGGTATCGGCCACACCGTGGGGCGGCCAGCTATCCACAAAATCCGGATTCTCGGAAAAATGCGGGCCCGGATCAATATGCCAATCCTGGGTGGTGGCGATGAGAGCGTATTCCTCGGCGTTATCGGTGACAAAATCTGCAATGCGTTCGGCAACGGCGTTACCGCCATCTACCCCGAGGCTGCCGCCTTCGCAGAATGTGGGTTGTACATCAACAATGATGAGTGCGCGGGTCTCATCCATAGTCATCCTCCTGATGAAGCGGGTCATCACGCGGTGCGCGGCGGCCGGATGGTCAATCACTGTGGGAGCACCGCGCCCTTATAGTTTAGGCGCGGGGATGCGGGCGCGCTAGCGGGCACGCTTGCCGGCACACGAGTAGAATGGTGGCTATGACTCATATTCTCTCCGCTGTTGCCTGGCCGTATGCCAACGGCCCGCGCCATATTGGTCACGTTGCTGGATTCGGTGTTCCCTCGGATGTGTTCTCTCGCTATATGCGCATGGTGGGGGAGGATGTCCTCATGGTCTCGGGTACCGATGAGCACGGGACCCCTATTTTGGTTTCGGCTGACGCGGAAGGAATCACCCCGGAAGAACTCGCGGACCGCAATAATCGCATTATTGTGGAGGACCTCGTGGCGCTCGGGCTTTCCTATGACCTGTTCACCCGCACCACCACGGTTAATCATGAGCGGGTTGTGCAGCAGATGTTTGAGGTATGCCGCGATAACGGCTACATGGTGGTGCACTCCACCCCGGTTGCCTTCGATCCGGAAACCGGGAACACTCTCCCGGATCGCTATATTGAAGGCACCTGCCCACTGTGCGGTAACACCTCCGCACGCGGGGACCAGTGCGATAGTTGCGGTAACCAACTCGATCCGCAGGATCTTATTGACCCGGTCTCCAAAGTCTCCGGGAAAACCCCACAATTCCGCGAAACCGAGCATTATTTCTTGGACTTGCCGGCGCTGGCGGAACGCCTGGGGCAGTGGCTTGATGAGGTGGAAGAATCTGGGAAGTGGCGCCCGAACGTCATCTCATTTTCCAAGCACCTTCTGGAGGATGTACGCCCCCGTGCCATGAGCCGGGATATTACCTGGGGCATTCCGGTACCCGGGTGGGAAGACCAACGCTCCAAGCGCCTCTACGTATGGTTCGACGCCGTTATCGGCTACCTATCCGCCTCTATTGAATGGGCACGCCGGCGTGAAGCGCGCGGAGTGGGGAGCCGGGAGGATTGGCGGGCCTGGTGGAATGATGCGGAGGCCCGTTCCTACTACTTCATGGGGAAGGATAATATTGTTTTCCATTCCCAGATCTGGCCGGCCGAACTCCTTGCCTATAACGGGGAGGGGAGCCGCGGCGGCCAGCCCGGGGATTTGGGTGCGCTTAATCTGCCCACCCAGGTAGTGGCTTCGGAATTCCTCACCATGGAAGGCAAGAAGTTCTCCTCGTCCAAGGGCGTGGTTATTTACGTGCGTGATGTGCTCTCGCGCTACCAGCCCGATGCGCTGCGCTACTTTATTTCCATTGCCGGCCCGGAAACCTCCGATGCTGATTTCACCTGGGCGGAATTTGTGCGGCGTAATAATTCCGAGCTGGTGGCCGGTTGGGGGAACCTCGTCAATCGCACCGCGGCCATGATTGCCAAGAACTTCGGGGAAATCCCGGCGGCCGGGCCGCTCGAGGATGTGGACCGGGAGCTCCTGGAGGCGGTGGAAGCTGGATTCACCACCGTGGGTGATGCCATTGCCGCGCACCGCCAGCGCGCCGCACTCACGGAAATTATGCGGCTGGTGCGGGAGGCAAACGGGTACGTTTCCGCTACCGAACCCTTCAAGATGAAGGATCCTTCCCAGCGCGAACGCTTGGGCACGGTGCTCCACACCCTTATCCAGGCGGTCTCCGATCTCAATACCATGATGAGCGTATTCCTCCCGCATTCGTCGAACGCGGTGGATCGGGTGCTGGGCGGGGCCGGTGATATTGCCCCGATGCCGCGCCTGGAGGAGGTCACCGACCTCGATTCAGGTAAGCCCTACCCGATTATTACCGGGGATTATTCTAATCTGCACCCGTGGGAGCGGGTGGAGGTCCAGGTCGGTACCCCGATTGCCAAGCCGTCCCCGGTGTTCACCAAGCTGGATGCCAGCGTGGTTGCTGAGGAGCTGGAGCGCCTCGGCATCGATAAGGCCTAAAGCGTGGGCAAGGAAGCAGCGGGGGAAGGGATTCTTCGCAACGAATTAGCGCCGGAGGAATTCGCGGCGCTCTCCGCGAAGGAGAAAAAGCGGGCGCGCCGCTGGTATCTGCCCGATCTCCCGGAAAAGCTCGCCGGTCCGGTGGTGGATAACCACACCCATATTTGGGTGCCGGCGGGGGCAGCGCAGGCAGGTCACTCGGATGCTACGCTTACCCCACCGCGCGGGCGGATGCTGCCGAATGAGGAAGCTGCCGCCATGGAGGCTGCCGGGGTGTGCCACGCCATTACCTGCGCGTGTGAGGTCCCGGACCTTCTGCCCACGGTGGCTGTGGCTGAAGCGGACCCGGCCCACTTTTCCGCAGCCCTTGCTATTCACCCCAATGAAGCTGCCCGGCATCGCGGAATCACCGCGACGGGCCCGGATGGTTTAGCGCAGGAGCTCGCCGCGCACCATGCCCTCAGTCTGGAGGAGGCCATCGACCGGGTGGCGCAGGCGGCCCGCTCCAAGGCCGTCGTTGCGATTGGGGAGACGGGACTCGACTATTACCGTACTTCTGAGGAGGGCCGCGCCGCGCAAATCGAGGCGTTCCGCGCTCATCTTGCCCTCGCGCGCGAGCTCGACCTGCCCGTTCAGATTCACGACCGCGAGGCCCACGCTGATTGCGTGGAGGTGCTGCGCCGTGACGGTGCCCCGAGCCGGGTGGTTTTCCACGCGTTTTCCGGCGACGCCGCGCTTGCCGAGCTGTGTAACCGCGAAGGCTGGTACGGAAGTTTTGGCGGGCAAATAACCTACCCTGCCAATGATGAGCTCCGCGCTGCTTTCCATGCTTTTGATTCCGCGCTCATCCTCGCGGAAACAGACGCACCCTACCTAACGCCGGTTCCGTGGCGCGGCCACCCAAACGCCCCCTACGTGATGGCGTGGACGGTGCGTTTCGGAGCTGAGCTGCGCGAACTGGCTGAAGCGCAGTGGTGCGCCCAGCTCCTGGAAAACACCCGGGCGGTGTACGGGGAACTGGGCGCAGCCTAGCTAGCTCTGAGCTGCGCTGTGCTGAGCCCTGCTCTTAGCTCTGGGGGCTTTCAGATTCGGGAGTCTGGCCGGAAGGCTCGGTTTGGGCAGCTGGCTTGCCATAGTTCTGCCCGGGCTGCGCATATGCCTGCCGGTACGGCTGGGTTTGCCCCTGATAAGCTGGCTGGCCTTGATATTGAGATTGGCCTTGATATTGAGCTTGGCCCGGATAGCCCTGGCCGTAACCTTGCGGATAGCCCGGCACCGGTGCGCCCTGGGCCGGGTACCCCTGGCCTGCGGGGCCGGCCTGGCCGGGATAACCCTGCCCCGGGTAGCCCGGATAGCCCTGGCCATACGTCTGTTGCGATGCCGGGCTGGGGTAACCGGGATAGTTCGGGTAGCCCGGGTACGCGGGCCGCGCGGATTTCTTCGCGGCTGTTCCTGCGGCCACTCCCTGCGCGATGCCGGTCAGTGCCAGAATCAAGGCCAGTGCGCCGGTCGCCCAGAAGAGCGCGGTGTACTGCGCCCCGAATTCGCGAAGAGCGCCGACCGAACTATCCAGGGAGAGTGCCACGAGCCCGCCCAGGGTGATTGCTCCGCCCAGCGGTGCCAGCCAAGAAAAGGCTTGGGCTGCCCGGCCAGTGGTGAACAAACCGAGCACTCCCGCTAGCAGCGCCAGAAGAACACCGCAGCCGTACACAAGCACCGGCAGCCACACGCCACCCGGATTCGCCAGCCCAATAATAGAGGCATTATCCTCACCCCGGGCTAGGGCTGGTGTGAAGCACAAGATAATAAGAGCGATGCTCAGTGCGGTGGTAAGAGCCGCCAGGCCGCGCAGCGCGCCGGTGCCGCGCTTCGGTGCGGAGGGGACGGGATAGCTCGGAGGGACAGGCTGCTGTGCGTATCCGGGATATTGAGTGCTCATAGCCTTAAATGTAATCGATGTAACGCCCGCGCTGGGGGCGCGTTAGCTTTGTCTCCCCGAACGAGGTTCTTCAGCCTTCCCCAGTGGTGTGAAATAACGCTCAGATTACGATGTGGCCGCTAGCGGCGCCGTCGTGCGATACGCGTAAAAACCCCGAGAATCCGCGGAAAAGTCAGGTGACCACAATTTGAGCGCTCCTAAAAATCTCAAGAAAAGCGAGCTTTTCCCTCCGAATCATTGTCCGAATGTTACGAAATGGTTACACTCAATATAGTTTCGTTATAAAAGTGAGGCCGGAGGGTACTCGCGCAAGCAACGGAGGAAGTTTAGTGGGGCGTCACAGCGCACAGGGAATGGGACTCGAGCAATTTGTTCGGGCTGAGGTTCGTACCCCGGGTCCGCGGTCGCGGGCTCTCATGATGGAACGCGGCGCGGTGAGTGAGGCTGTTCAGGCCGTGCTGGCCACTCGGCCGCAGGCCACCGGCACCGCTTTCCAGGCACCCGCCGCCGTGGAGGATTCCGCCGCGAACGCCCAGCTCAATGCGTTCCCGCTCAGCCGGCGCGGGGTTGCCGCGCTCGGGGCTGTGCTGCTGGCCGGTAGCGGTATTGGCCTGATGTCGCATATGTCGATGCCTGCCAATGCTTATGCGGATGGTTTCCCGGTGGCTCGCACCGCGGGCGCCACGGTATCCGAATACTCTTTCACCGTTAATTTTGAAGGCGAAGAACGTACCCTCACCACCACGGCAGTCACCCTCGGGGATGCGCTGCAAGAAGCCGGGATTACGGTATCCGGGGATGACGTTGTTTCGCAGAGTCTTGCCGCGCCGGTTGTTCCGGGCTCGAAGGTCACGATTACCCGGGTGGAAACGCGCGTGATCACCGAAGAAGTGGTGGATGCGCACGGCTCTACCAAGGTGGACGACGCCGCGCTTGCCAAAGGTACCACCAAGGTGGAAACCGAAGGTAAGGATGGCATTTCTGCCAACACCTATGAAATCCGGGTGGAAAACGGCAAGGAAGTTGCTCGCACTCTGACTTTCTCCGCGGTCAAGCAGGCCCGCGTGGATGAAGTGGTCAAGGTGGGGACCTCGGAAAGCGCCGCTGCCGTGGCGGGTGCAAGTGCTGATGGGAGCGGAGCGGCTGCGGTCGCCAGTGTGGTTCCGGCCGGTACCGCCCAGGAAATCGCCTCGGGTATGCTTTCCGCCTACGGTTGGGGTCAGGATCAGTTCTCCTGCCTGGTAACGCTGTGGAATCGGGAATCGAATTGGAATCACCTGGCGGAAAATAGCTCCTCGGGTGCCTACGGTATTCCGCAGGCGTTGCCCGGCTCCAAGATGGCTTCTGCCGGCGCTGATTGGCAGACCAATCCGGCCACCCAAATCCGCTGGGGCTTGGGCTATATCGAAGGCCGCTACGGCAGCCCCTGCGCTGCGCTCGGGCACTCTAATTCCCGCGGGTGGTACTAAAACGGCGTAGGCGCTTAAACGAAGCTCATGCACATGCTCAGAATCGCGGTGCTGGCCGGCGGGATGACACTTATCTCGATGGTTGGGCTGCGGTCGGTGGGTCTACCCTGGTACGCCTGGATTATTCAATTTGTGATCCTGGTGGGTGCTGGGTTGGTGTGGGGTAAATTCCTCGCCGAGGAGTCGGGGGAGTCACGGGGTTCTGAGGATACCGGGCGTTCTTCTGGTTCCCGTGGCGCAGCTGGCCGGCAGCGACGCCGCGCACTTGCCCTACTGATCGCGGCGGTGGCGGCCGTGATTCTCATTCTTGTGTATCTCTTCTTAATCGTGTGGGTGTAACCATCAAGGGTTCGCATTTTTGGCAGGTGCGGATTTTGACGGAGCATTCGGACGGCATTCACCAAGCCGGGTACACTGCATCTGTGGTCGCCAATAATATTGCTCAACAGGACTCGCCCGGTAACAGCACGGCCGGTAGTGGCTCGGCCGGTGATACCGCGGATGGTCGCACCCCGGCTGGAACTGCCCTCCTCACCCCGGTGGACGTGCGCGCGCTGTGCACGGCCCTGAATATTCGCCCCACCAAAACCCTGGGGCAAAACTTCGTGCACGATGGCGGCACCGTGCGCAAAATCGTGCGGGAAGCCGGGGTGGGCCCGGGGGATAGGGTCCTCGAAATCGGCCCGGGCCTGGGCTCACTCACCCTGGCGCTCCTGGAAAGCGGCGCTTACGTATCCGCGGTGGAGATCGACGCCGCACTGGCCGCCGCTCTCCCCGATACCGTGGCGCGCCGCCACAGCTCCCCGGAAAATTTCGCACTGCTCCACGCGGATGCCCTGAGCATCACCGGGCCTGAACAGCTCGCCTGCCCGCCCGCGCTATGCACCGGCGAGATCGAGGCCGTAGCCGGCGTAGTGGATACCGCCAACGTAACCTCCGGCACCAGCACCCCCGGCAGCACACCGACCTTCGCGCCCACCGCACTGGTGGCGAACCTTCCCTATAACGTGGCGGTGCCGGTGCTCCTCACCCTCATGGAAGCCCTGCCCAGCCTGGAGACCATCACGGTGATGGTGCAGCTAGAAGTAGCCGACCGCCTGGCCGCCGCCCCCGGGTCACGCACCTACGGGGTACCCTCCGTGAAAGCAGCCTGGTACGGGAGCGCCACTCGGGGCGCGAAAATCTCCCGCCACGTTTTCTACCCGGAACCCAATGTGGATTCCGCCCTCGTTCACCTGCGCTTGCGGCCCGCGCCCGGTACCGATGAACTGCGCGAGCGTGTTTTTCAGGTGATCGACGCCGCTTTCGCTCAGCGCCGGAAAACCCTGCGCAGTGCCCTGGGTTCCTGGGCCGGCAGCCCGGCTGCGGCCGAAACTATCCTCGAGCGGGCCGGAGTATCACCTCAGGCACGCGGGGAAACCCTCACCATCGATGATTTTGTGCGGATCGCGCAGGCCCGCGACTTCGCCAACTAGAATCCCTCACTCCAAGGACCACCAGCTATGGCACATTTACTTTCGGTACATGACGTGGGCGTCAGCCTGGGAAGTCGCGATATCCTCAGCAACGTTTCCCTGAGTTTAGAGGACGGTAGCCGCATCGGCGTCGTCGGCCCGAACGGGGGAGGGAAAACCACACTGCTGCGCCTCATCACCGGGGCGCTCGCGCCCACCAGCGGCGAGGTTATTCCCACCAATACCGCAAAATTCGCCACGCTCACCCAGGCTGATGAGCTCCCCGATGCCACGGTGCTGGAGGCGATTCACGCGGGCACCGCGCGCCACGAATGGGCCAGTGACGCACACGTGCGGCGTTTGCATGCCGGGCTGCTCCCCGATATTCCCCTCGAGGCGCGGGTGCGTGTGCTTTCCGGCGGGCAACGCCGGCGGGTGGCCCTGGCCCATACTCTTACCCGCGAGGCGAATATTATTATTCTCGACGAGCCGACCAACCATCTGGACGTCGAAGGGATTACCTTCCTGGCGAATTATATTAAGGAGCGTTTCGGTGGGCCGCGCCCGCGCGGAGCGCTCGTGGCCGTGACCCACGACCGCTGGTTCCTGGATGCGGTGGCCACGCGACTGTGGGAAGTGGTGCCCGGGGTGGAAAGCCCGCGCGGGCAGATTCCCGGTCGGGTAGAAACCTACGAGGGCGGGTATTCGGACTATATTTTCCAGCGCGCCGAACGCGAACGCCAGGCCGCACTCGCTGAAGAAAAACGCAATAACCTCTTGCGGAAGGAACTGGCGTGGTTGCGGCGCGGTGCCCCGGCCCGCACTTCCAAACCGCGGTTCCGTATCGAAGCGGCGGAAAGCCTTATCGCGGATGTTCCGGCTCCGCGCGATAGCGTGGAAATGACGCGCATGGCCGCCAGCCGCCTGGGTAAAGAAGTTGTCAATCTGGAGGATGTTAGCCTGCGCTACGGTGGCGGGCCGGAAATTTTACGCGGGGTGACCTGGCGGATTGCGCCGGGTGAACGCGTGGGGATTCTGGGTGCGAACGGCGCCGGGAAATCCTCGCTGCTCGCGCTGATCGCCGGGCGGCTCCAGCCCACGGCGGGCCACGTCAAACGCGGTGCCACCGTGAAACTCGCGGAACTATCCCAGCACACCCGCGAACTCGATGGGGTGGCCGAGCTGCGCGTGGTGGAGGCCGTGAACGACGTCGCAGCTCGCGTGCAGGTGGGGAAGAAAGAACTCACCGCGAGCCAGGTGACCGAGCGGATGGGATTCACCCGCGAACGTGCCTGGACGCGGGTCAGTGAACTCTCGGGTGGGGAGCGGCGCCGCTTGCAATTCATGCGCCTACTCATGGCGGAACCGAATGTGCTGCTCCTGGACGAACCGACCAATGACCTGGATACCGATACCCTCGCCGCGATGGAGGACGTGCTCGACGGCTGGCCGGGCACCCTCATTGTGGTCTCCCATGATCGCTACCTGCTCGAACGCATGACGGACCGCCAGATTGCCGTGCTGGATGGCCGGGTGCGGGACTTGCCGGGCGGTGTTGATGAATATCTGCGTTTGCGCGAGCAGGAGCAGGAAGCCCGCGAGCAGGCCGCTGCCGCGGCGGGAACACGCGCGGGCACCGGTGTTCAGGCCGGGGCAGGTGGGGCCGGGGCCGGTGCAGGCAGCGCTGGGGCGGCGGCCGCCGGGTCCGGGGCGGGAACTGTGAAAAGCGCGAGTGCCCTTCAGCGCGAAGCCCGCAAAGAGGTGCAACGCATCGAAAAACGCATGGCGCGGCTGCGCGAGCAGATCGCCAAGGCGCAGGAGCGCAGCGCTGCCTGTGCGGTGAGCGGGGACTATGAGGAACTCGCGCGGATTGGCAAAGAGCTGAGTGAGGCCACCGGCCAGCTTGAGGAACTGGAAGAACAGTGGCTGGAGGCAGCTGAAGTAGCTGAGGGATAAGGCCGGCCTGCCTCGCGGGCCGCGGGTGCCCATCGGCCAGCCGAATACAAGCGTGGGGGGGGGCGGGGCCAGGCGTGGGGGGGGGCCCCGGGGGGGGGGGGGGGTTGAATTTATGTCGCCAGGCTTGGGATATATGTAAGCCTTTATTATGGCGACCGCGTGGGCGCCGTGTGGGCAAAATCACCCAGGGGCGTTAATGGCGGGGGCGGCAGCCACCCCCCCCCCCCCCCGGCCGTCGTCGTACTTTCTTTAATAACTACGCGCGCGCATGGCGCTTCTCACGCGCAACTTTTACCTGGTATGCGATAGTGAGGAGCAGCAGCCAGGCCGGACCCACGAAAACGGCCACCCGGTAGGCATCTTGGAACAGCATGAGCACCACGCAGGCTGCGAGCGCAACCAGCACGAAAAGGCTGGAGGCCAAGCCACCGGGGAGCTTGTAGCTGAGGCTCGCCACGCGTTCCGGGCCGAGTGCGGCACGGAATTTCAGCTGGGTAATCATGACCATTGTCCAGTTGATAATCCCCGCGATGAGGGCGATGGAAAGCAGATAGCCGAAAGCGAAGTTCGGGAAAGCGAAGACCACAATCACTGCCACCACGGTCACAGCCGAGGACGTCAAAATTCCCACGTAGGGCGTACCCGCGCGCGAAAGCGTAGCGAAAATGCGCGGGGCGTTACCCTGTTGCGCCAGCGAGTAGAGCATGCGGCCGTTGGAGTACAGGCCGGAATTGTAGACGGAAAGCGCGGCGGTGAGCACCACGAAATTGAGGATATGGGCCGCGAAGGTAATCCCCACCGAGTCGAAAATCTGGACGAAGGGGCTGGCGTGCCCGTCGATGCTGCGCCACGGGATGACCGCCATAATAATGGCGAGCGAAAGCACGTAGAAAATGAGGATACGCTGAATGACCAGGTTGATAGCGCGCGGGATGGACCGGCGTGGGTCGTCTGCCTCTCCGGCGGTGATGCCGATAAGTTCAATGCCACCGAAACTAAACATGACGACGACGAAAGCGAAGGTCGCCCCCTTCAGGCCGTTGGGGAAAACAAGCTCGGCGAACGAGGTTCCGGGCGGGACCTGGTGGGGTTCTTGGAGCCCGACAACGAGCACAAGAATCCCCAGCACAATCATTCCGATAATTGCGACGACTTTGACTAGCGCGAACCAGAATTCGAATTCGCCGAAGGCGCGCACCCCGAGTAGATTGACGGCCGTAATGAAAACCAGGCAGAAAGCGGCGGTGAGCCATGTGGGAACCGTCGGGAACCAGTAGTTGATATAGAGGCCGACGACGGATAGTTCCGACATGGCCACGAAAATGTAGTTAAACCAGTAATTCCAGCCGGAGATAAAGCCGGCGCGCGGGCTCCAATACTTGTAGGCGTAATGGGAAAAGGCGCCGGGGACCGGTTCGTGCACGCTCATCTCACCCAGGGCGCGCATAACAAGATAGATCGTGCATCCGCCGATGAGGTAGACGAAGAGGATGGCCGGACCGGCCAGACTAATAGAGGAAGCCGAGCCGTAGAAGAGGCCCGTTCCGATGGCCCCGCCCAGCGCGATCATCTGAATATGGCGATTGTGGAGATCCCGGTGCAGGTGCGCGGCGTGAGTAGTGGCATGGGTGCCTGTAGCTGCGGGTGCGCCGGTAATCGGTGTTCCCGGCGCCGGAGTGCCGGATGGAACCGGCGTGGAATTCGTGGACATAGAGGTCTTTCCCGATACGTGAGGAATGTGCTTATAGCGCCTTGAGCTTATCGCCTCGGGCGCCCGGGTGGGGAATTGTGGGATATGTGGACAGCTGTGGAGGGAGTGCGGAGGGTAAAGGCGGGACAAGGTCAGGCAGAGGAGAGCGGTGTGGTACACGAGATGCGGATGGGAGAGGATGGCGGTATGCAGCACCAATTGCATAGTCACACAACGGGTGTGCCCGGCCTGAACGCCGGCTTCGGTGCGCGTGACTGCCTGGGGGGGACTTTGGTCAAGAAGTTGAAGAGCAAGGTATATTAATTCGACTGATGTATCTGTGGCCTGGATAGATGATTATCTTAAATGAAATCGGAATGTTAATATGGCGCGAAATTAAAATGGAAAATCCCCCCGAGTGGCGCTGGTCGCAGAGTTCCGAAAATCTCATCGTTCTCGTATATTAATAGTGCGCAATAAAGTATTATGACTGTTGTGGCAGGTGCTTAGTAGAGTGAACGGCTGGCGAATGGGATCGGTCGATAGGACCTCTGCTAAGGGATTCATGCCATGGACATACATACATAGGAGTAGACATGCAGTTGAAGAAGATTGTGGCTGGCGCTACCTTTGGTGTCATGCTCGCCGCGGGGGGGGGGTGTAGCTTACGCTGCTCCTGCCGCGCCTGATGCACCGCAGGTGACCGCTGCCGACACCACGGCGGCTGAAAAGGCTGTGGCCGACGCGAAGGCTAAGGTTACTGCCGCGGAAGCGGAACTGAAGGCCGCTTCCGAAAAGCTTGAGAAGCTCGAAATCGCCGTCTCGAACGCGAAGGCCAAGCTGACCGAACTTGAGGTCGTCAACGCTGAACTTCCCGCGGAACTTGCGAAGGCTGAGGCTGCTTACGCGGCTCTGGCTACCGCCCAGGAAAATTACAATAAGGCTCGGGTGGCTTTCGAAGCCAACCCGAATGATGAAGCGCTTCAGAAGGTTATGGCTGATGCCAAGAAGGCCATGAACACCGCGCAGGCGGGCGTTGCGGGTCTCCGCTCGGTGGAGGATATCAAGACTGATATCGCTGACACCCCCCCGTTACATCGAGATCCAGAAGGGTACCCTCAGCTACGCTGAAGAAGCCCTTGATGCGTTCCCGGGTGTTGAGGCGCTTCAGGGTGCCTACGACAAGGCCGTTGCCGAACTGGATGCCGCCCAGAAGGCTCTTGACGCTCTGAAGGGTCAGACCCCCAAGGTTGACCCGAAGAAGGACGGCGACAAGAAGGTCGATCCGAAGGCTGAGCCCAAGAAGGATGCCGAGAAGAAGGCTGAGCCCAAGAAGGAAGTCAAGAAGGCCGACGCCAAGAAGCTGGCCAACTCCGGTGTTGATGCCGGTGCGGCTGCTGGTGGAGCTGCTCTGCTCCTCCTGGCCGGCGGTGCTTTCGTGGCCTACCGCAAGTTTGCCTAAGCGAACCTGCCTCTGGCACTAACAACAGTTCCGAGGCTGGTTGCCACTAGGCTAATTATCCTCAACTGTTTCATCGTTTCACGCGGAATGGGTCCGGGTTTTTACCCGGGCCCATTCTGTATCCCTCTTGCGGGTATATGGGTTAATAGACAAAAGGGGCTGCCGACTTATCTCACCTCGCCGTGCCGGTGAGGAAGATATGTTTTTCCGGGATGTACTTCGCGTGTACGACAAGTGCAGTACAGCTCTGAAAATACATAGCACCCCAGCAGGGGCTCGTGTGACTATTGGGGTTTGTGAGGCCTGTGAGATTTGCGCGGGCCGGTTGTTGCGGCTTCTGGAAATCGAAGTGCAACGGCAACTACGTTAAGAAATTGTTTTGATGTCGTGGAGCTGCATCCTGTGGGGCTCGCTGTCGTGAGGGTGCATCCTGTGAGCTCTACTGTCGATGCATTGCTATTTATCGGCATCATGGCTCACATCGTCTACGCTTGTCTATGTTGAGCGGGTGATGACGCCAGGGCCGGTTAACAGGATGTACGTGGGTGACAGTTTTTCGGCTGTTTAATGTCCGTGGCGTACATTCTGCGTCCCTAACGGTTCAAAATGCGCGGTTTGACACCTCTGCCCAGCCCGTGGCTGTTACGCGTGGGAGCCCGGAGGGAACGGGTTTTCCGTCAAAACATGTCATGCCACGGATATCAAGGAAGCAGGCTCGTTGAGGTACTCAAGCCTCATAGGCAGACTTATCGCTGCTGCAACAGGGCAAATCCCGGATGTAAAACCCACTTTTGTCTATTTATCCATTTAACTACCCACGCACCTGGCCTTATAGCCCAACCTATAACCCTCGTCTCATATAGTGGTCAATAATTTGACGTAGCTTAATAATTCCCTCTAGGCTACTGGAGGTAGGTGCCCACAACGGGTATCACCTGATAACAACGCCGGCGGCACGGCCCCGGCGCCCCGATTCGGACGGAAAGGATGCACCATGGTTCTCACTGATCCTCGCTCTGCCATGACGATGCCCGCCGCCCGAATGCGAATGCTGGGCTAGCGCGGATTCCACTTGGCCTTCGGGCGATTCCGCGCGCGAGGACATCTCGCTCCGGTCCGTTACGTCTCACTGAGCACCCGCCGCTGCGGCGTCGTATCGTTGATGGGATACGCTAAGTCGGACCGATCTCCATCACCACACCCAGTACAAAGGACTTTATAATGACGAAGATCAAGACCACTCATGTCGGCTCCCTTCCGCGCACCGATTCGCTGCGCGCGACCAACGAAGCACACCAGAACGGCCAGATTAGCGACGCTGAATTCAAGGAAAAGCTCGACGCGGAAGTTGCCGGCGTTGTTGCGCGGCAGAAGGACATCGGCCTCGATATTATTAACGACGGCGAATACGGCCACATCATGACCGAAGTAACCAATTACGGTTCCTGGTGGTGGTACTCCTTCTCGCGCCTGGGCGGGCTGGAATTTACGGATAACGAATTCCACGCGGCTGCCACCGCGGGTGGGGGAGCGGTTGAGCTCGTCCCCTTCGATCAGCGCCGTGATTGGCAGCGCTTCAAGGACGCCTACACGGATCCGGAATCGGGAATTCACCAGGCCAAGCGCCAGGAAGTGGCCATGCCCACCATCACCGGCCCCGTGACCTACATCGGTGCCGAACAAACCCAGCGCGACGTCGATCTTACCCTCAAGGCACTCAAGGCCAATGGGCTTGATGCTTCCTCCGGGTTTATCGCGGCGCTGTCTCCCGGGTCCGCAGCGCGTATTTCCAATACGCATTACAAGTCGGAAGATGAAGTCCTCACCGCGATGGCCGATGCCCTCCACGAGGAATACAAGATCATCACCGATGCCGGCCTGACCGTCCAGATCGATGATCCCTCGCTGGCTGAAGGCTGGGACCAGGTCAATCCGGAACCGGCCGTTGCGGATTACCGCACCTGGGTGGCTCGCCGCATTGAAGCGATTAACTACGCGCTGGAAGGTATCGACCCGGAACTCGTGCGTCTGCACGTGTGCTGGGGTTCTTGGCACGGCCCCCACACCACCGATATTCCCTTCCGGGACATCGTGGACTTGTGTTTGAAGGCGAATGCGCAGGGCCTGACTTTCGAAGCTGGCAATGCTCGCCACGCCCACGAATGGAAGATTTGGGAAGATATCGCTCTGCCGGATGATAAGGTTCTCATCCCGGGCGTCGTCTCCCACTCGACGAACGTGGTGGAGCACCCCGAACTGGTGGCGCAGCGTATCGAGCATTTCACCTCGCTGGTGGGTCCCGAGCGCGTTATCGCCTCGACCGATTGCGGACTGGGTGGGCGTATTTACCCGTCCATTGCCTGGGCGAAGCTCGAAACGCTCGTGGAAGGCGCCCGCCTCGCCTCGAAGTAAAGTCTCCAAGGCCGCGGGCCTGAACACCCCCGCGTCTTGAAGTACCGGAGCGGTATATCGCTCCATGTGGAACACCGAAGGGGACCTGAACAGCTCAGCTATTCAGGTCCCCTTCTGGTATCCCTGCCGCGTTCCGGTGATCCAGTTCTATGGGGGCGCGGCTCCCGTGTGTCTCTGAGCGTTTAGTTCACCGGCGATTCACCCAGTGTTACCTCAATGGTTTGCGGGGCACCGCCGCCGCGCGAAATTTCCAGGGTGATGGTGTCCCCTACCTTATGGGTGCGCACCTGCTTGGCTACCTGGGCCGGGCTCGAAACCGATTGTCCGTCCAGGCTGAGAATCGTATCGCCTTCCTTAATACCGGCCTTCGCCGCCCCGGAATTTGGGCCGACGGCCAGCACGCTCACGCGACCTTGCTCGCTGAGTCCTACGGTAATCCCGAGGGCCGCATTCTTGCCCACGGTCACGCTATCGTCGCTCTTCCCGGCGCGGATCTGCTCCACAATGGACAGCGCCCGCTCGATGGGAATGGCGAAGCCGTACACCTGCGCGGAGGTGGTGCCCTGCGAAGCCGCACTATTCATTCCCACCACTTCACCCTGGGCGTTCATCATCGGCCCACCCGAGTAACCCGGTACCACATCGGCATCCGTGACGATCATATCCTTGAGGGTGTCAAAGCTCAGGCCGTCCTCGGTAGCCACCCGTACGTCCATGCCCAGCCCGGTTACCTCGCCTTTAATTTCGGTGAGATAGCCCTGGCCGCGCCCGTTGCCCACAGCGCTGACCTTATCGCCCTGCTTAGCCGGGGTGCTAGCAATTTTTGCCGGGGTGAGCCCGGAAGCATCCTTGAGCTGCAGAAGTGCGACGTCGCGTTTTTCATCATGCCCGATAACGCTGGCAGCATAGGTTTTCCCGGTTGCCGGGATCTCGACCTGGATGGCATCCGATCCCATAACAACGTGATAATTTGTGAGCACCTGGCCGTCCGCAGTGAGGACAATCCCGCTGCCGGCACCCATGCCGGATCCCATTCGCGCGTTAATAATGGCCACACCCGCCGGGCTAACTTTTTCACCCCGGTCAATCGGCCCATCCGCGCCGTGGTTACCACCCGGTAATTGGGTGGGGAAATCCCGCGGGATCGGCATATACGGTTCGGCCCCGCCCTGCTGGCGTCCGTCATTCGGGGCGGTCAGTCCGTCATTATATTGGAAACTGAAAGGGTCTTTGACGGAAGGCGAGCTCGCCTGCGGTTCGGGAGCCAGGCCGAAATATCCCACCCCGGTGCCCACGAGCAGCGCGACCACCATACCGATAATGACAAGAATGGCGGTGGTGCCTTTCGACCGCCGTTTGACCGGCGCTGGCCCGAATTGTGGGGCGCCGCCGAATGGCGATGTGCCGCCGAATTGCGGCGCTGCTCCGAATTGCGTTCCGGCCCCGAATTGTCCGCCGTAGCTATACCCGTAGCCGGACTGCTGCTGGGAGGCACCGGGGTAGGAACTGGGATAAGTTCCCTGGTACGTGCCATGAGAGCCCTGAGGATAGGTCCTGGAGTAACCCCCGCTGTATCCGTTCCCTGTGTAGTTCCCGCCGGCGTAGCCAGAATAGCTGCCTGCGGGGCTGCCTGCGTTAGCTCCCGCGGAACTGCCAGCCGAAGTGCCCGGATAGGGCGGCTGCTCGGAAGTGTTCCCGGTGGAGGGAGCGCTGGGGTAGTGATACGCATTCGTGTAGCTATTCGATTGCGCACCGCCGGCTTGGCTTGCGCTGGGCTGGCTCGGATTCACGTTCGGCTGGCCCTGTCCGGCAGGGATCGCATTCGGCTGCTGCGCGCCCGGTTCACCCGAGTCATTACGCCACTCATCGGTCATGTGAAACGTCCTTTCCTCACTCCGCACCTAGCCGCCGCCGCGGCTGCCGCGGTGGTCCGGTCACATCGGGTAGCATGCCCGCCGAGTCTGGAAAGTTTCTGAACGTTGTCCGAAAATGCGAGCATCGTTAGTTTGCCGCTTGTCCCGCGCCCGCTCGCGCTAAATCCACGACGGCAGCCACATGTGCAGGCGCCAAAACTCATAGGAGACGGTTTGCCCGGTCCAGATCGGGTACCAGAATAGCGCCGCCAGCGTAATAAGAACGACGACGACGCCGCACGCCGTCAGCGTGCGGCGACCTATCCGGCACCGCCACCAGCGCACGGGATAGGCGCATATTCCAACCGGCTCCTCACGGATAAAGTCCGCGTGGCTCCAGGCGTCGTCGTATCCATCCGCGCGCACGTGCCCGTTCCCGCGCGCGTGCGGGGCGCCGAGCGCACCGGTGATATAGCCGAGGCCGTAGGTGAGGGCGAGGGCTACGAAGGGGAGGAAAGCGATGGCGTAGAACTGGAAAATAGTGCGATCCATATATAGCGACCACGGCGCGGCCATGGCGAGGTACCCGCTCAGAATTGCCCAGGCGCGCCAGTCGAAACGAGTAAAAGCCACCCAGAGCACCACGGCAAGGGCGAGGAGCGCCAGCCACCACACCACCGGATTGCCCACCGAGGTGACCGCCTGCACGCAACGCTCGCTACTCGGGCACTGCCCGGCCATTTCTTCGGAAGTCCGCCACCAGAAAGAGACCGGGCGCCACTGCACAAACCACTGCCAGACCGAGGACTGGTAGGTGTGCGGGGTGGAGAGCCCGTTGTGGAAGTCCCACATTTGGCTGTGGTAATGCGCCAGGTCGTTGAAAGAATTGGGGAGCCACGGGAAGGGGAGGGCCTCGGGGGTGCTGTGGCGCACGCCGGCTGCCCAACCGTGCCCCCAGGAGCGACTATCGCGGAACCAGGAGAACCAAGAGGCCACGTACGTGGCCGCGGCGGTGGGAACCAGATGGATAAAAGCGGGGATTCCCTCCTGGAAGACTCCGGCGCCTACCCAGAGGCGCAGCCCCACCGCGTGGCGGGCAGCCATACCCCAGAAGAAGGCCACCAGGCCAAAAACCGCCACGGCGTAAATCCCGGACCATTTCACCCCGCAGGCCAGCCCGAGGAATATCCCGGTGGCCAGCATCCAGGGGCGCCACCATACCCGCGGGCCCCAGGCGACCGGGTGGCCGTCCGCGCGCACCGGCCCGGCCGCAACCCGGTGCGCCAGGCGCTCCCGGGTCCAATCGCGGTCACGTATAAGCGCCCAGAATCCGGCCAGCACGAAGAAAGCCAGGAGGTTATCGAGGATCCCAATGCGGGAGATGGTGATACCCATGCCATCCAGGGCCATCGCGATCCCGGCCACCCCGGCCAGCCACGGGTTGAGGAAGAGCCGCAGAGCGATGCGAACCAGCAGCGCCACCGCGAGCGTGCCGGCCAGCGCCACCATAAAACGCCAGCCGAAGGGGGAAGTTTCCCCGAAAATGGCCTGCCCGACCGCCATGATCCATTTGCCGAGCGGGGGATGAACCACGTAGTCCCCGGCCGGTGACGTGTGGGAGAAGTCGCCCGCGGCGAAAGCGGCATCGAATTCGGTGCCCCCCTGCCAATCAACTTCGTAGCCCAGACGCAGCAGCGAATTTGCACCTTTGACGTAGTAGGTTTCGTCGAACATGATGCGGTCGGGGAAACCCAAGCGGAAGAACCGGGTAAAAGCGGCGATAAGGGTGACCGCTCCGGTGATCCACCATCCCAGGCGTTTTTCCCCGCGGGTGAGCCAGTCTAATCCGCGCGGGGCCAGTCCGAGCCGGCCGCGTAGCTCGTCTTCATAGCGCTCCGCGCACTCGCGCGGGAGGTGCCCGATGGGTTCGCTTCGTTTTTCGCTCACGTGCGGATTCTATCGATAACTAGGCGTCCGCGCCGTGGTGCTGCGCGTGGCAGAATAGCAGAATGAGCACAGGTCACTACGCGGGACAGCACGAAGGCCACCACCCCGATCAGCACGAAAGTCAGCACGCGGGAATTGTTCTTGCCGCCACCCCCATCGGAAATGACTCCGATGCCTCGCCGCGCCTGCGCACCGAAATCACGCGGGCCGATACCGTGGCCGCGGAAGATACCCGCCGTTTTTACCAGCTCGCCGCCCGCCTCGGCATTGAGGTGAGCGCCCAGGTTCTCTCCTATTACGAACATAATGAAGCCGAACGCGGTGCCCACCTCATTGACTTGGCGCGCGGGGGCGCTCGGGTGCTCATGGTCAGTGATGCGGGTATGCCCTCTGTATCCGACCCCGGGTTCCGCCTGGTAGTACGCGCACGCGACGCCGGTCTTCCCGTGACGGTGGTACCCGGCCCCTCGGCTCCGCTCACCGCGCTCGTCGCTTCGGGGCTTCCCACTGACCGTTTTACTTTCGAAGGTTTCCTTCCGCGTAAAACCGGGGAGCAGGCCGCCGCGCTCGCGGCTCTGGCTAGCGAAGAACGCACCATGATTTTCTTCGAATCCCCGCGCCGCCTAGGTGCCACCCTCGCCAATTTCGTCACCGCCTTCGGCCCGGGGCGCGAAGCGGCGGTATGCCGGGAGCTCACCAAGACGCACGAGGAAATCGTGCGCGGGCCCCTGGCCGAACTCGCGCAGCGGTTCAGCGAAGGGGCCCTGGGCGAGATCGTCGTCGTCGTAACCGGAAGTAGCGCGGCGGAAAGGGAAGAACAGGTGCGCACGCGGGCCGTGGGCGACGTCGCCGAACTGTGTCAGCTCGGCCTGCGCCGCAAAGACGCCGCCGCTTTCGTGGCCGCTCGCACCGGATTGCGCACGAATGAGCTCTACCGCGCCGCGCTCAACGAGGGCGATTAAAGCGCGGAAATACGCGGGTTTAGTGGGGTTTAGTAGCGAAGAATTGGAGCTAAACCACGTTCCACCCGCGCTCCACCCGGATTTTCCTAGCGCGCGTGACCCAGATCATGCACAGTAAAACCAACCCCCGGGGAACCGGGGCCGGGACATGATCCTCTCGCCGCGAGGCGGGTACGGGTTGGACAGCCAACAGTGATCCCAGGGGCCAAAGAAGACCCCGTTACCGCTGGCCGCTCTGCCCGAACGGGACCACGGACCGCGCTAGGAAAGGAACGACAATGGCTGTCAATATCCGCGGACGCAATTTCCTCAAGCTGCTCGATTTTACGCCCGATGAAATCCGCTACCTGCTGCGTCTATCCGCGCAGTTCAAGGAACTTAAGCTCAGCGGTACCCCGCACCGCTACCTCGAAGGCAAGAATATTGTGCTGCTCTTCGAAAAGACCTCCACCCGCACTCGCTGCTCCTTTGAAGTGGCCGGCATGGACCTGGGCATGGGAGTGACCTACCTGGATCCGGGCAGTTCCCAGATGGGCAAGAAGGAATCCATTGAAGATACCGCCCGGGTGCTCGGCCGCATGTACGACGGCATCGAATACCGTGGCTTCTCCCAGGAACTCGTGGAAGAAATGGGAGCCAAGGCCGGCGTGCCGGTATGGAACGGCCTGACCGACCTCTTCCACCCCACCCAGATGCTCGCCGATATCCTCACCGTGCAGGAAAACTTTGAGGACGGCATTAAGGGGAAGAAGTTTGTGTTCTTCGGCGATGCGCGCAATAACGTGGCGAACTCGCTTATGGTGGTGTGCTCGAAGCTGGGTCTCCACTTCGTGGCCTGCGGCCCGAAGGATCGCATGCCCGAAGAGTGGCTGGTGGATACCTGCAAGGAACTCGCCGCGGAGTCCGGCGGCAGCGTAACGCTCACTGAAGATGCCACGGCTGCCGCGGCTGGGGCCCACGTGATCTACACCGATATTTGGGTATCCATGGGCGAACCGGACGAGGTATGGGCCTCGCGTATCGCGGAGCTGGAAGCTTACCGCGTCACCCAGGAACTCATGGACAAGGCAGATCCGGAAGCGATCTTCATGCACTGCCTGCCCTCCTTCCATGACACGAACACCACCATCGGCGCAGAAATCGCCAAGAAGTTCGGAGTGACGGAAATGGAAGTGGAAGACCGGGTCTTCGAAGGTCCGCGTTCGCGCGTCTTCGATGAAGCGGAGAACCGCATGCACACCATTAAGGCCGTTATGTACGCGACCCTCTCCTAAGAGGGTTCAGGCACGCGCCCGCGCGGCCGTGCCGAGATAAGCGCGGGCGACGATGCCGGGGGAGCTGGCTGCAGGTAGCAGGGCCACCCCGCGGCGCGTCGCCCGCGCGTGAAAAGGACAGATGATGACTCAGGAAAATATTCACACCGCCGGCGAGAAAATCGTGGTCGCCCTCGGCGGCAATGCGCTCGGGAAGACCCCGGAGCAGCAGCTGGAACTTATTAAGGAAACCGCTCGGTCCATCGTGGATTTGGTGGCAGCCGGCAATGACGTCGTTGTCACCCACGGAAACGGTCCGCAGGTGGGCATGATCAAGGTAGCAACAGATAATTCGGCGGCCGCAGGGGAAACACCGTCGATTCCCTTCGCCGAATGCGGCGCCATGTCCCAGGGCTATATCGGTTACCACCTCCAGCAGGCCATTGAGGCTGAACTCGCGGCACGGCAGATTGCCCGCCCCGTTATTTCGGTGGTCACCCAGACTGAGGTCGACGCCGCAGATCCCGCTTTCGGGCGCCCCACCAAGCCGGTAGGGGCCTTCTTCACCGAGGAGCAAGCCCGGGTACTCATGGAGGAAACCGGAAACAAGTACGTGGAGGATGCTGGGCGCGGCTGGCGTTGGGTGGTGGCCTCCCCGCTCCCCGTCTCTATCGTGGAACGCGATGTTATTAGCTCCCTCGTGGAAGCAGGAACCATCGTGATCGCGGCCGGTGGTGGAGGCATTCCGGTGGTTAAGGAAGGCTCAGGGTACCGCGGAGTTGCGGCTGTGATCGATAAGGATCGCACCGCCGCGCTGTTGGCACGGGAGGTCGATGCCGATACGCTCCTCATCCTCACCGCAGTGGAGGCCGTTGCCATTGATTTCAACAAGCCCACGCAGCGCGACGTGCGCGAAATGACGGTGGCTCAGGCCCGCCAGTACATCGAGGAAGAACAATTCGCCCCCGGATCCATGCTGCCCAAGGTGGAGGCTTGCCTCGAATTCGTGGACGGCGTGGCTGGCAAGCGCGCCATTATTACCTCTCTGGAAAAGGCCGAACAGGGTATTTCCGGGGAGAGCGGCACCGCGATCATCGCTTAAGTCCGAAGGACACAATC
>NZ_JBQAIK010000010.1:0-23221 GCF_051905915.1 Actinotignum sp. UMB0459
ATGAGTATCGTTAGCGGATCACCGCAGCCGGATCAGGCCGCGCTTTTTAACCAGCTCGCCCAGGAATGCTTCGCGGCGGATGGTGTTGTGCCTTTTAGTGAGCAAACCCTTCTTGATATTGCCGCGGGTGCAGAAAGCTCGCGGGTGTGGACTCTCGGGGATCCCGTGGTCGGGGTGGCTCATTCCGGGCGTACCGGGGATGTGGAATTGGCGGTGCGTCCGGAGGCGCGCGGGAAAGGTGCCGGCAAGGAATTGCTGCGCACCGTTCTTGACGCGGGGGAAACCGCGGTGTGGGCGCACGGGGATCTGCCGGCTGCGCAGGAACTCGCGGCGTCCTCCCAGCTCTATCCGGGGCGTACTCTCCTTGTGCTGGAGCGTCCTGTTACGGAAGAAAACCCTGCTCCCGCACTGTGGACTTTGCCGGGGATCGTGCTGGCTCCGGTGGATCCGGCCACGGATCTGGAAGATATTGCGCGCCTCAATGCGGAGGCTTTCGCGGATCTACCCGATCAGGGCCAACTCACCGCGGAGGATCTGCGTGAACGTATGGAAGCGCCCTGGTTTACTCCGGAGCTCCTAGTAACCGCGCGCTCTCAAGGCGAACTCGTTGGTTTTGTGTGGCTCAAGCCAAATGTGCTCGGGGGCGCCGCGGGTGCGGCCGGGAGTGGTTCTGGCGCCGCGGGCACGGCTGGCGAATCGGCTGCCGCCGCGGCTAGTGCCTCCGCTACGGCCGGTGAATCCGCCGCGGCTGGTGAATCGCTCGAAGCAAATGTGCTGGAGCTTTATGTTCTCGCGGTGGCACCGGAACATCGCGGCAAGGGCATCGGTAAACTCCTAACCGCCTGGGCTCTGGTCACCACCGGCTCGCGCGGTTTCTCGCGTTGCGTTCTTTACGTTGATGCCGCGAATGCCGCCGCGGTGCATGTTTACGGAAAAGCTGGGTTCACGCAGGCGGAACGGCATGTTCGCTACGAATTGCAACCCGAACCGGCGCTCTCCGCCACTCGTGCTCGCCTGGCTGCCCGGGAGGGTGCCAGCACCGTGGAACCCACCCCGCACGAAACTTTCTTGCAGGCGGTGCGGCTCGGCTCCCCGGTCTCCACTAAATCCCTCACGGATATGGCCAAAGAATCACGCAAGCTCGCCAAGCGCTCCGCGAAAGCTCCGGAGGAATCCCAGCTTCCCGAAGGGCGTTTCGCGGATCGGGAACTCTCCTGGCTGGCTTTCAATGAGCGGGTGCTGGAGCAGGCAGAAGATGAAACCCTGCCGCTCCTGGAACGTGCCTGGTTCCTCTCCATTTTCTCCTCGAACCTCGATGAGTTCTTTATGGTGCGGGTGGCTGGCCTCAAGCGCCGTATTGATACCGGCATCGGTGTGGTGGCGGCCTCCGGCCTCACCCCGCGTCAAGTTATGAAGGGCATCGCGGAACGCACTCATGAACTAACCGCGCGCCAAGCGAAGGTCTATTCGGAGGATATCAAGCCTAAACTCGAAGGCCAGGGTGTGTTCATCCGCCGTTGGAATGAGCTAGATGCGCAGGTGCAGCAACGTTTCTCCAAGCTTTTCAAGGATGAAATTTTCCCTGTTCTCACCCCACTCGCGGTGGATCCCTCCCACCCCTTCCCTTATATCTCGGGCCTGTCTCTCAACCTCGCCGTCGTCCTCAAGGATCGGCGCGGTTCCTCCGCCTTTGCGCGGGTGAAAGTGCCGGATCTACTCCCGCGTTTCCTGATGATCGGGGAAGATGGCACGGCCTACAGCCCGGAAAACGTTCCGGTGGAAGCCGGCAGCGATATTGAATTTCTGCCCCTGGAGGAACTCATCGGGCATCACCTGGGTGAGCTCTTCCCCGGCATGGATGTGCAGAGCTACGCCACCTTCCGGGTCACCCGTAATGAGGACCTGGAAGTGGAAGAAGATGACGCAGAAAACCTCCTCACCGCGCTGGAACGCGAATTGCTCCGGCGCCGCTTCGGGCCGGTGGTGCGCCTGGAAGTGGATGAGGATATGGATGATGCCACCCTCAGTTTCCTCCAGAAGGAAATGAGTGTGAGCTCCTCTGATACCTATCGCCTACCCGCGCCCCTCGATCTGCAATCTCTGGAACAGCTCCACGATCTGGACCGGCCCGGGCTTAAATACCCCAAGTACGTTCCGGTCACGCCTACCGGGCTCACCGATGCCGAATCTGCTAAACCCGCGGATTTCTTCGCCAAGCTGCGTGATCATGATGTGCTGCTCCACCACCCCTATGAATCTTTCTCCACATCGGTGCAGCAATTCATCGCCCAGGCAGCCGCGGATCCGCAGGTCTTGGCTATCAAACAAACCCTGTACCGAACCTCGGGGGATTCCCCTATCGTCAATTCGCTTATCCGCGCGGCGCGCGCCGGGAAACAGGTCCTCGCCATCGTGGAAATCAAGGCGCGTTTCGATGAGCAGCGCAATATTGAGTGGGCGCGCAAGCTAGAGCGGGCCGGGGTCCACGTGGTCTACGGAATGATCGGGCTGAAAACCCATTGCAAGCTCGCGCTGGTGGTGCGCCAAGAATCCGATGGCTTGCGCCGCTACTGCCACGTGGGTACCGGGAACTACAACCCGAAGACCGCCCGCGGCTATGAGGATTTGGGCCTGCTGACCTCCAACCGGGATGTGGGCCAGGATCTCACCCGGCTGTTCAACCAGCTCTCCGGTTACTCACGCCAGGAACGTTTCCACCGGCTCCTCGTGGCACCCACCGGTATTCGCTCCGGGCTTATCGACCGGATCGAACGCGAAATTGAAAACAAGAACGCCGGCAAACCCGCGTGGGTAAAATTCAAAGTCAATTCCATCGTGGACGAAGCCATGATCGATGCGCTCTATCGGGCCAGCCAGGCCGGCGTGAAGGTCAGCATCCAGGTGCGCGGAATCTGCGCCCTGCGCGCCGGTATCCCCGGGCTCTCGGATAACATCAAGGCCCGTTCCATTCTGGGGCGCTACCTGGAGCACTCGCGTATCTACGGCTTCTGTAACGACGGCGATGCCGATGTCTTTATCGGATCTGCCGATCTCATGCATCGCAACCTCGACCGGCGCATCGAAGCCCTGATCAAGATCACGGATCCGGATATGGTGGACCGCCTGGTAGAGCTCGTGGATGTGGCCACCTCGGATACCACTAGCTCGTGGCACCTGGGTCCGGATGGGTGGGTGCGTCACAACCTCAGCCCGAAGGGCCGCCCGCTCGTCGATATCCAGGAGCTGCTTATGAAACAAGCACGCTCGCGCGTGGCAGGAGGGGACTAGAAAACCCGGGCCGTGCGGGGAAACTCGCGGGCCAGCATATATTCGTAACAACTATGCCAAAGGGGGAGTCATGGGCAGCGTTCATGCTGCGGGCGCCGTTGTGTGGCGCAAAAAAGGCGGCGAATTCCAGGTGCTACTCGTGCGCCGGGATAGCTACAAGGACTGGTCTTTCCCCAAGGGCAAATACAAGCCGGGCGAAGGCCCGCGCATGGCAGCCGTACGGGAAGTCTACGAAGAAACCGGCGAATATATCGCCCTGCAGCGCCCCCTGCCTTCCATCGGCTACACCCTCTCCTCAGGGAAAAAGAAACGGGTCTTTTACTGGGTGGCCCGCCCGCTCACACCGCGCTCGCGGCCAGTTGCCGCACGCCCGGAATTCTCCTCTGCCCACCCCGGGGAAATTACCCGGTCACGTTGGATGAACGCCGAAACCGCCCTCGAAAAACTCAGTTATAAAGACGAACGCGCCATGCTCAAACGCGTCCTGAAATACTGGGAACACGGGGAACTTACCACTCGCGCGGTTCTGCTGGTGCGCCATGCCCGTGCCCAAAAACGCTCGGCTTGGAACGGGAGTGAAAAAACCAGGCCACTGACCCCGCACGGGGCCTCCCGGGCCCGCACCATCAGCGCGGTGCTCAGTGTGTATGGCGTGGACCGCCTCGTCTCTTCCCCCTGGCAGCGCTGCACCGCCACCATTGCTCCCTACGCGCAGGCTTCGGGAGTCTCCCTCACTTGCGTTGCCGCCCTCACCGAACACTCCCACGCGAAGAACCCCGGCGGAGTGCGTAAAACCATTGAGGGGGTACTAACGGACAGTGGGGCTCCCGCGGCGGTCAGCTTGCATCGCCCTACCCTGAGCACCGTTATCGACGTCGTTAAAAAACACTGCGGCCACCATGTAAAAGAAAAACTCCCCGACGAAGATCCGTATCTCAAAACCGGGGAAATCCTCGTTGTGCATATGAAGGGTAGCCACGCGGTGGACGTCGAGCGTTTCCGCCCCGTCCACACTGAGCTGTAGCGGATCCGTGCGTACCAGGCTCTAGCAGGCTCGTCCACACTGAACTCTAGCGGGCCCGTGCCCACCGAGCTCTAGCGCGCCCACGCCCCCCAGCGGCCCCGTGCAGTCAGACGCACGCACCCGACTCCCTGTGAGACATGCTACAAGCTCGTTAACCTTCTGTTTACCTCCGGTGTGGGCCGTCGTAACCCACGCTTCCTAGGCTCGAACCAGCGAGCGCCGAAACGGGCGTTCCTGAACACGCAAGGATTAAACAGTGAAGACCATGAAGATCTCGGCACTTGCTGGTGCCACCGCTCTTGCTCTGACCCTTTCCGCCTGTGGTGGGGACGCAACGACTTCTGCCACCACCGATGCCGCCAAGGGTGACACCACCACCCAGGCCGCGGATAGCGGCTCGAACCTCTCGGGCACCATCTCCGGCTCGGGTGCTTCCTCGCAGCAGAAAGCCCAGCAGGCCTGGCGCGATAACTTCACCATCGCGAACTCGGGCGTGACCGTCAACTACGAGCCCACCGGCTCGGGTACCGGCCGCCAGCAGTTCCTCTCCGGCCAGGTGCAGTACGCCGGCACGGACTCGGCCCTCAAGGCTGAAGAACTCGCCCAGGTTTCCAACGCCTGCAAGACCGACGTTGCCGTTGAGCTGCCCGTCTACATTTCTCCTATCGCGATTGCCGTGAACCTTGAGGGTGTCAAGGAGCTCAAGCTCGATGCCCCCACCATCGCGAAGATCTTCTCCGGCCAGATTGAGAAGTGGAACGACCCGGCCATTGCCGCCACCAACTCCGGCGTCAAGCTCCCGGACGAAACCATTATTCCGATCCACCGCGCAGAAAAGTCCGGCACCACCGGTAACTTCCAGTCCTACCTGGAAGAAGCTGCTCCGGAAGTTTGGACCTACGGTTCGGAAGAAACCTGGCCGATCCAGGGCGGTCAGTCCGCCGAATCCACCTCCGGTGTGGTCCAGCTCGCCCTGTCCACCCCGAACTCCATCATCTACGCGGACTACTCCCAGATCGAAACCCTCACCCCGGTGAAGGTCAAGGTCGGCGATGAGTTCATCGGCCCCGAACCGGAAGCCGCCGCCCGCGTGGTGGATGACTCCCCGGCCGCCGAAGGTGCCACGGACACCCTCCTCAACAAGGACCTCAAGCGTGACGGCTCCGTCAAGGGTGCCTACCCGGTCGTTATGCTCTCCTACCTCATCGGCTGCCAGGAATACAAGAATGCCTCCACCGGTGAACTGGTCAAGGCGTTCTTCACCTACGTCGTCTCCGAAGAGGGCCAGAAGGCCGCCTTCGCCGCCAACGGTGGTAACGCCCCGATTTCGGACACCCTGCGCACGCAGGCCATGGCCGTCATCGACACCATCAAGTAAGCACCGGTTAGACAACCGAATACCTCTATCTGAAAGTCGATATGACTGAACGAGATAACGCAGCCGGGGAGGTTCTTGAGCGTACCGCTCAGGAAACCTCCCCGGAGGTGGGTCAGACTGCAGTGCCGGCCCGCCCGAGCAAACGCGCGCGTCGCCGCGTTGCAGACACTACCTTCAACGGCCTAGCCATCGGTGCTGGAGCTTTCATCATCCTCATCCTGGGTGCCGTTTTCATCTTCCTGCTCCTCGAGTCATATCCGGCATTCATTGCCGGTAAGGAAGACATCTCCGGGACAGCAGATTTCACGAAGGGGATGGGCTTCTGGCAATATGCCGGGGCAGCCCTCTTCGGCACCGTGCTCTCCGCACTCCTGGCCCTCGCCCTTGCCGTGCCTTTCGCGGTGGCGATTGCACTCTTCATTTCGCATTTTGCGCATCGGCGCTTCGCCTCCGTCCTCGGCTACATTATTGACCTCCTGGCGGCCATCCCTTCGGTGGTCTTCGGCCTGTGGGGTATCCGCACTCTCGAACCGATTGTGCGCCCCGTTTTCGAATGGGTTTCCAGTGTTCTTACCCCGCCCCTCCAGTGGTGGGTGGACCACGTTCCGTTCATGGGTGAAGAAGGCGGGCTGGCCCAATTCGATTGGTGGCCCCTGCAGCCCAGCCTGGTGGCTTTCACGCCGCCGGCCCGTAACATCATGATGGGCGGCCTGGTGCTGGCCATCATGATCCTTCCGATTATCACCTCGCTGTGCCGTGAAGTATTCCTCCAGACCCCGAAGCTGCTGGAAGAGGCCGCGCTCGGTCTGGGTGCTACCCGCTGGGAAATGATCAAGATGACCGTGCTCCCGGTGGGACGTTCCGGTATCGTCTCCGCGGCCATGCTGGGCCTGGGGCGCGCCCTGGGTGAAACGATGGCGCTTCTCATGGTGCTCTCGGCCGGCCTGCAGGTGAACTTCAACCTCTTCTCCCCGGGCCAGCATTCCACCATCGCCTCCCAGATCGCCCTGAACTTCCCTGAAGCTCACCCCGGTCTGCAGCGCCAGGTCCTTATCGGTATCGGCCTCATGCTCTTCGCCCTGACCTTCGTGGTCAATTGGTTGGCGCGGCGCGTACTGGCCCGGTACGCAGAATTCTCAGGAGCGAATGCCTAATGAGTACTGACGTGACACAGAACCCAGCCAGCCAGCCCGATGGCGGCGCGCACGCGATTCCGGCCGAGCCGGCTGTCAGCGAAGGCACTCCGATCTTCGCCTCCGAATACGGCCGCCTGCCCAAGTTCTTCAACTGGGCCGTGCTCGTTGTGTGCATGCTGGCCTCCTGGCTGCTTTTCCACTTCGGTTTCAAAGCGGAGTCGCTCTTCGGTGCGGTCCTGGTGGGTCTTATTCTCTTCTTCCTCGTCATCCGCATTGTCGGATACGCGGTGGAAGGCCCGCGCCGCGGTGCCAATCGCATGGCAACAGTGCTCATCACCAGTGCCTTCGCGCTCGCGGTTCTCCCGCTGCTCTCACTGCTGTACACGGTGATTGTGGAAGCTCTCCCGGTTCTCAGCTACTCCTTCCTCAACAATTCCACCCTTGGCATGTCTCTACCGGGCGCTCAGCCCGGCCTCGGCCACGCCATCGTGGGCACGCTCATTATTACCGGCATTACGGCGCTTATCGCCATCCCGCTCGGTATTCTGACGGCCATCTACCTGGTGGAATACAACAGGGGCGGCTGGTTCGGGCGCTCGGTGACCTTCCTGGTCGATATTATGACGGGTATCCCCTCCATCGTGGCCGGCCTTTTCGCCGCCGCGATTGTTCCGGTGCTTGCCCCCGCGCTCGGTTTCCGCAATGGCATCATGGGCGCCGTCGCGCTCGTCGTTTTGATGACGCCGATCGTGGTGCGTAATACCGAAGAAATGCTGCGCATCGTCTCCAACGAATTGCGTGAAGCTTCTTACGCGCTGGGCGTGACGAAGTCCCGCACTATTATCAAGGTGGTGCTGCGCACCGCGCTTCCGGGTATCGTTTCCGGTTGCGTGATCGCCATCGCTCGCGTGATCGGTGAATCGGCACCGCTCATGATTACCGCCTCCGTCTCGGATACGTTCAACTACTCCTTGTTCAACGGCCCGATGATGACGCTCCCGGTCTTCGTCTACTCGCAGTTCAAGGCCAATAACCTCGAGCTGGCCTGGGGCGGCGCGCTCGTCTTGGTATTTATCGTGCTGGTATTCAACTTGCTGGCGCGCTTGATTGCTCATATCTTCGCCCCGAAGGGCCGCTAACGCGGCAGCCGAAAGGAAAAACAGTGCCTCAGGGAATTAGTGTTCGTAACGAGAACATCTACTACGGTGATTTCCTCGCCGTGGAGAACGTCAATGTGGATATCAAACCGAATTCGGTGACCGCGCTTATCGGGCCGTCCGGGTGCGGCAAGTCCACCTTCTTGCGTTCCCTCAACCGTATGCATGAAGTGATCGACGGTGCTTACGTGACCGGCGACGTCTTCATCGACGGCAATAATATCTACGGTGCCGGGGTGGACCCGGTGACCGTCCGCCAGCACGTGGGCATGGTGTTCCAGCGTGCTAATCCTTTCCCCACGATGTCCATCCGCGACAACGTGCTCGCGGGGATGCGGCTCAATTCGCAGAAGATCAAGAAATCTGATGCCGATGAGATCGTGGAACGTTCGCTGCGCGGCTCTAACCTATGGGAGGAAGTGAAGGATCGCCTCGATAAGCCGGGGTCCTCACTTTCCGGTGGTCAGCAGCAGCGTCTGTGCATTGCCCGCGCCATTGCGGTCAAGCCCGAGGTGCTCCTCATGGACGAACCCTGCTCGGCCCTTGACCCGATTTCCACCCTCGCGATTGAGGACCTCATGAACAGCCTCAAAGAGGAATACACGATCGTGATCGTGACGCACAATATGCAGCAGGCTGCGCGCGTCTCGGAAATGACCGGCTTCTTCAATATAGCCGGGACGGGCAAGCCCGGGCACCTCGTGGAGTTCGACGAGACGGAAAAGATTTTCTCCAACCCGACCCATAAGGAAACCGAAGACTACGTCTCCGGGCGCTTCGGCTAAACCGGCTACATTTCAGCGTTTACCTTGCGAACTGTGCCGCGCGGGAATGATCCTGCGCGGCACAGTTGTGTTGTGAGGGCGAAATAAGCACGACGCCGCAGCGCCGGCCCGCAGCCTCGCTTTTACGCAGCGCTCGGTTAGCGGCGAAGCGGTCTAGATGAGAACTAACCGCAGCAGCCACGTGGCAACCGCTGCCAGGGCGCCGGCGGCCGGGATGGTGAGGATCCAGGCGGTGGCAATATTTCCGGCCACGGACCAGCGCACTGCCGAGCGCCGCTTCGTGGCTCCAACACCCATGATGGCGCAGGTGATGGTATGCGTTGTCGAAATGGGGGCGGCCCATACGAACGCCGTCGTATAAAGAACGCTCGCGGCCACGCTTTCCGCAACGAAACCGCGGGCCGGATCCAAATCAATAATTTTTGAGCCGAGCGTTTTCATAATACGGAAGCCACCGGTCGCGGTCCCCAAAGAAATAGCGGCTGCCGCAGCCAGTTTCACCCAGGTGGGGATCCCGTCCTCAAGATTATGGAAGCCACCGGCCGTGAGGGCCAGCACGATCACGCCCATGGTTTTCTGGGCGTCCTGGAGGCCGTGCCCGAGAGCCACCATGGCTGCGGAAACCGTCTGGGCGTAACGGAAGCGATGCATCGTGGTGTGGTAGGGAGCCTCCGTCAGGAGGCGCAGCACCACTTTCATAATGAGGTAGGCCAGTAGGAAACCAACCGCGGGGGAGACAACCATCGGCACCACCACGCGGTCGAAAATAACCGTCCAGTGCACGGTGGCCAGAGAGGCGATGCCGGCGCCGGCCAGCCCGCCAATAAGCGCGTGCGAAGAAGAGGAGGGCAGCCCACGCCACCAGGTAATAAGATTCCAGCCAATCGCGCCGGCCAGCCCGCCGAGTACCAGGGTCAGGCCGGTTATTTTTTCCAGCTCGGTAATATCAACGATGCCGGAGCCGATTGTTTCGGCCACTTTCGTGCCGAGCATCGCGCCGAGGAAGTTCATGACCGCCGCCATCGCGAGGGCCACTCCGGGCGTCAATGCGCGGGTGGCTACCGAGGTGGCGATGGCATTTGCGGCGTCGTGAAAACCGTTAGTGAAGTCAAAAATGAGGCTACTGACGACGACGGTGCCCACCAAAAAGAGCAACTCGGACAAAATCAGGACTCCTTGAGGGCAATGCGCTCGACCACGGCGGCGAGCGTCTCGAAAGCATCGACGGTGTCCTCGAGAGTGTCCACAACCAGTTTGACACGCAGCAATTCAATGGCGTCGGTGGCGTTTTCAAAGAGCGAGGCGAGGGTGGAACGGTAGAGGGAATCGCCCTTGTTTTCCAGCTGGTTAATTTCCACCCAGTATTCGCGGGTATCCGGGGAGGTCGGGTTGAAATGCGCGAGAATATCCGAGGATAGCCGAGCGCAGGTCTTAAGAATATCCACCACCGTCGGCGCGCTATCGGGGAGGGTGAGGGGGCGCATAAAGGCCACGTTTTCCCCCACCTCGTCCATGAGGTCCACGCAATTATCGATAGCGGTGGTCAGGGCATAAAGATCCTCCCTGTCGAAAGGGAGGGCAAAAGACCTATTTACCACTTTGAGGAGTGCGTGATTTGACTCATCTGCATTGTTTTCGATGGTGTGCAGCTGCTGTTGCAACTCTCCGCGCTCGTGAACCGGTGCGGTCATGAGCTGCGCGAGGCCCGCGGCGGCGATGGGAAGATGCGCTGCCTGGGCGCCAATAAGGTCGAAAACCCGCGTGGAACGCGAGAATTTAGAGAATAACCCCACGTGAATTCCTCGTTTCGGGGACATGAACAATCGATGAACGACTCGTTTCAAGGATAGTTCATTACGGGGCGAAACGTGTATTTCCCGGTGGTGAGATCGGGCAAGAAAAGGGTGCCGGACCTGAGAGCGCCTGACGGCGCGAATGCCGCTCGTAGCGGCGCTAGTTGGAGCCCGGGGCTTTCAAGGTCCGGCACCGTGGCTTCAGAATAACAAGAGTGCGGGCAATCGGAAACTTTTCTTCGCGCTTTCGGGCCAAGCGTGAAAAAAGCGGACTTTTGAGCTCCGACGTGGGAAAATGATACTGGCTATGGGTTGTGCCCGGGTGGTTCGTTAGCGCCGGGCGCCGTGGCTCTCACAGGCTTGGCGCTGTGGGCCTCATGCGGTCGGGGCGGGTACCCTGAGCTTATGGTCTTTGCAATCCCTGAAAATCTCATCCCGGAAACCTATCCGATGGCCTGGCTCGTCGATACCTGGCGCGGCGCCGGCCTTCTCGAATACGAAGGTGTGGACGCAGCCGGCTACCTGCACGAATTGCGCATCGATAATGATGACCACGGCCCCTACCTGCGTTTGCGTTCGGCAACCTGGCTTTCCCAGGAGCCGGCCGGGGCGGTGGATCGCGAGGTTCCCGGCGGGCGGATGTACGCGGCTCTCACCAAAGGTCAGCTGTGGTCCAGTTGTGAGGGCTACCTGCGTGTCTCACCGAATAACCTCCAGGGCACGGAGGGGCGTTTCGTTCTGGAAGGAATGATCGCCACCTCCGCCGGCCACGCTATGACCTGGGCCGGTTTCATTAAGGGGCCGCAATTCCAGATCGTCGCGGACGCCATCGCCGCCACCCCCACCGCTGCGAGCTACACCGGCGGCCAAATCATGGGCGGCTATGTGGAATCGGAGCTGTTCTACGCCTACGACATGGCTGCCTTCGGGGTGCCGATGCGCAGCTACATGGCCGGCCGCCTCCAGCGCCTGAGCGACTGCCCGGCAGCGGGCGAACCCGCGACCGGTGGGGCGGGTTCTGCCGGTGGTGCGGGTGCGCCGGACGCACCGGAGGTCCATCCCGAATCGTGATACCTAGCCCGTTGCTACGCTGGCCCGGCGCGGTTCCCGGAGATGGTGCGGCGGCCGGGGTAGCCGCTTTCTACACCAATCCCTACGTGGAACAGCGAGCGCTGGAAGCCGGGTGCGGCTTCGTGGACCTTTCGCACTGGCGGGTGGGGTGCGGCGCCGCCGGTGCTTTCCCGCGCGCCGATAACGCGCGTGAAGTGCTGGAATGCGATGCCCAGGGCCAAATTCGCGGTGCGCTGCTGCGCTGTGCGGGCGGCGCGGGAGACGTTTTCTTGAGTCCGCCTGGTGGGCTTGAGCCTAGTGGGCTTGAGCCTGGTGGGCTCGATTCCACTATGCACCCGGCCAACTACATTGCTATAGGTACGACGACGCACGGAGCCGAGCGCTTACGCACGGCCATGCGCGGCCGGCCCGGGCTATCCGCTAGTTTCTGGGAAGACTGGTGGCCGGATAGCGATAGGGTGATCCTCCTGATTGACAATATTGAGGAACTCGCCCGGGCCGGGCAGGCCGCCGGTATGGCCCCGGTAGGTTTATTCGCCTGGGATGCTTATCGGGCCGCGGCGGGGGGGGGGGGGGGGGGGGGGGGGGGGGGGGGGGGGGGGGGGGGGGGGGGGGGGTTTTGGGGGGGGCGGGGGGGGGGGGGGGGGGGGGGGGGGGGGGGCCAGCAGTGCCAGCAGTGCCAGCAGTGCCAGCAGTGCCAGCAGTGCCAGCAGTGCCAGCAGTGCCAGCAGTGCCAGCCATGCCAGCCATGCCAGCCATGCCAGCCATGCCAGCCATGCCAGCCATGCCAGCCATGCCAGCCATGCCAGCGTCGCTGGCGGTCGTGGTGAGTGTTGTCGAAATAATACGCAAGCCACGCTCTAACTCACCGGCCGCCGAGACCGGCGTGGCCGTGTCGTCTAAATACTCGCGCGGAGCAAGAACACTAAAAGCAGTGCCGGTGGTGGTTTCTTGCACCGCGAGCAGGCCCGCATCAATAAGCTCGGCCAATGCTTGCGTAAAGCTTGATTTATTCAATCCTGCTCGTGCCTGTAAATCCGCGGGCGTCAGGATACACACCCCGGCCGGATCCGCGAAAAGAGACACCACGCCGAGGAGGGCGAGAGCATTTGCGGTGGTGCGTCCGCCTTGCTCAAGTGCCCACACGCCAAGCCGCTCACCCATCAGCGCCACCTCCTCACACAGATACACAGGGGTAATAAAAAGGAAGAAAAAGATAAGGAAAAGAAAAGGGGAAGGATTGCGATACGCCCCACCGAGAACGGGGAGGGTGGTGTGCCCGCACCCACACCTAGAGTGCGGGCACACCACTACTTACCTACCTATATGTAGGGGAATATTTTTGGTTAGTTGTTACGACGACGCAGCACCGCAGCCGCGCCAACACCAATAAACCCAAGCGCAAGGATGCCTCCGCCGAGGATGCTTACCCCGGTACGGGTTAGCCGCCGCTTCGACTTGTCGTTATCCCCATCGCCGGGAATCTCCACCGACACCGTCTGAGCATCGTCCTTGAGGTCGTGGTGAACCGAGACGGTGCGGCCGTCTTGGGTCACGGTCTCGAAAACGACAACGCGCTTACCCGCCAATTTGCTGGCATCGAACGTAATGTCAATTGAGGCGCAGTCGTTCGCGGCCGCCGGAATGAACTTCGAGGTAACCGTTACGGGCTTGCCGTTCGCGTCAAGCAACGCATCACCGTTATCCAACATCAACGCGGTCGTAATGTCATACTCGGTACCCGGCACGAGCGTGCCGGCGACATCGCACACCCGGTCGGTGATCACCGCATTCGGGATCGGTGCTAGCACCTTGTCGCCGTCGGTCTTGTCGGTCGCCGTGGTTTGAAGCTTCGAGAAGCTCACCGTCTGATTGAGATCGTTAATGTCCGTGTGTACGGCGATTTCGCGGCCGTCTTGCGTCAGGCGCTCGAAAGCCACGGTCTGCTTACCCGCAAACAACGAACCATCCACCGTGAACACGACAGTGGCGGTGCCGTTCGGTGTCTCAGGTGTAAACGAAACGGTGGAAACAATCTTGTCTCCGTTCGCGTCCACGAGCGGCTTACCGGTCGCCTTATCCATAAGCGTGCCGGAAAGCTCGTATTCCTTGCCAGGCTTGAGATTCTGGTACGAGACCGTATCGACAAGCTCAACCTTCGCGGTATTCGGTGCCACATGCGTGTTCTCATGCGTCAAAGTGGTGTGAATCGACGGCTCAGGAGTAATGGTGAACTGCTCGGTCACGTCCTCAACGCTCGTCGTGAGCGGTTGGACACGGTCATCACCAGCAAAGCTGCTGACGAAAACATACGTGCCCGGCAGATTCTTACCAGCCGCGTCTTGCTTTACCAGCCACGATGTGTCACCAACGCTGGGATAGAACCCGTTCTTCGCCAGAATGCTCACGGTCTCGCCGATCTTCTCAGCCTTGGCGCGGTTCGCTTCCGTCACTTCTAGGCCGTGGGGGAAGAAGAGCACTTCATGCTCGATCACCTGGGTATCAGGCTTGAATCCCATTCCACCCGCAAAAGCCGGATGATTAGCGGGCATGCCCGTCACGAACACGTCATCGACCAAATAGGTACCCGACTTGGTATCGCGGATAGAGAGCGTGGAGTCGATCTTGGCGGGGTAACGCACGCTCGTGGTCTCGTCCGGAAGGCCAAACTGGTCGGCCCACCCTGGCTTAATCCACTTCGCGGAATCGGCGGGCTGGTCTTCAGCCTTGACTTCCCAGACCCAGGTGACGAACCCGGCTTTGGTCGTCGGCTGCGAGAGCGTGGCTTTAAGCTCGCCGGGGCCGTTCGCTACAACGGTCACGGACTCGATCAGTTCGGCCGACGCCGGAACCGCATCCGCGGTCGAGGGTAGCTCGGTCGGGGAAACATAATACGCGGAAGCACGGTAGGTCACCGGCACATAGGTGCCTTCATCAAACGATGCGCCAGGCGCAACGATGCGTGTCCATTCACCGTCGCGATACTGCGGGTCAGCCTTAGCCTCGAAAGTATCGGAAAGCACGGTGCCCTTGTCAATCACCTTAGCGTCAGCAACGTGTGAGGTGCCGAGGGGCCTGAAGTCGAAATTCTCCGACGTGGTTTCCGCCTCAAGGCCGAACGAGTCACTCCAGTTCTGGTGGATGTATTGGCTGTTCGCGCCTTGCTTGTTCTTATCGACGCTCCAAACCCAAGTGACATATCCGCGCTTGGGCGTGGTGAGTTTTGCTTCGAGTTTCTGGCCCTCGCCCGTCGCGGTCACGTCCACGCTGCCGAGTACCTCGGCACCCGCCGGAATAGTCGTTGAGGTGGCGGGCTTGGTGCGGCCCGCCCAATAAGCGGTCGCGGTATAAACCACGGGCACGGGCTTGCCGTTTACCTGCGTCCACTGCCCATCCCCATAGTTCTTGTCCACGCTCGTGGTGAGGGTGTCGGAGATTGAGCCGTCGAGGTTAATCTCCTGGGAGACCGCCTGGCTGGTGCCGGTGGGTTGGAAATCAAAAATCACACGCCACGATTGGCCAGGGACCGTAACTTCTTCAGGGTCGGATGCCGGGCGATTACCGTACGTGACCATATCCTGGACGCTGCCGTCAGACCCAAATTTTGTCACGGTGCTGCGGACTTCGGCGTGATAAACGGCGTTTCCTGTGACAGTTCCATTACCGGTCGCAGTCCAATTGAGCGTGACCGGCTCACTTGCCGTGTTACCGCTCCATACATTGGTTCCGGTGGCATCGAAAACAGCCGGACCGTTCAGAGTGACTGTGAATGGGAGATTCGGAACATAAGCACCTGCGGAATTAACCTGGCCGAGTCCGGTAATAGCACCCGTGCGCTGACCATCCCCTTGGACAGTCCATGACTCATAGCCCGCTACCGCTGAGTTGCGGGCTTCTGCCACATATTGCAATGCGCGTGTCCAGGTGTCGGGCTGCTGGGTTTGTGTGGCTCCGGCGATCTCGTGAGCCACCGCTGCGGTGTTTTCGAAGTTCGCGTGCATGAGCAAGCCGAGGGCCGCGAGATTCGTGTCATCGCCCGTGTTGCCCTGGTACTTGTGCAGGATCCAGGCCGCTTGTGGCGTCGTGAGCGCCAGCTCGGGAATATGTTGTGCCGAATCGGTCAGGGTCGCGATTGAGGTCAGGTCTCCCGGGCCTGGGTCGGCTTTCTTGCCATCGATGCACCATTGGGGTGCCGGTTCAATCCCAACCCCGCCGATTTGGGGTGTTTGGTTGACGTGTGGGCCAAGCCGGAGATAACCGACGGCGTTGATGCCGTTGAGGTTGAGGCCGCGGCCGGTGGTGGAATCCCACAGTGCCATGGCATTCCCGCCGCTGAGTAGGCTGGAAACAATTAGTGTGAATGCCGCGAGGAGTGCGGCGAGAGTCCGGCCCCGTGGCCGGATCTTTGTGTTCGCTGCCATAATAGGTAACGAGTCCTTTCATCGAATCTATATTGCTAACGTGGTTCAAAGAGGGATTCATCGGCTCGGTGCTTGTTGGCGCAGGCACCGAGCCACCTTTAGCCCGATATCAGGGCTTGCATGGCCAGGAATTACCGTGCGTATCGAAACAGACGCCTTCCCCGGAAGTGTTGTCGACGATTATGTCGCCGGTGTTTACCCATCCGCCGCCGTTGTTGTTTGCGGGTGCCGGGTCCGGGTCGGGTGCTGGGGCTGCTGGTGCGGGTGCCTCATAATCCGAATCATCTGACCATGAAGAAGACCCGCTTTCCGTTGCGGAATACTCGCTAGTGGCTTCCGAACCACCACCAGACACTGGGGCCGGCGCGGACGGTGCCGGAACCTGCTGGGCGGCCGCCACCTTCCCATTCAACGCATCAAGGCGGGCCTGAAGCGCTGCGGTCTTTTCCTTGAGAACCGACACACGCACGCTCTTCCCGGAAGTCGCGAGAGCCTTGCAGTCCGCGCTCAGGGCATCGGCTTCACCTGCAAGACCCTCAACACCACGAGCACTTGCTGCGGACATCTCACACGATGTCGCGAGGTTTGCTGCGTCACCGGCGAGGTATGCCGTGGTAGCTGCCTCGAACTGGGTGTTCAGCTTCCCGGCCGCGTCCTTGATCTGAGCAGCCTGGGCTTGCATATCAGTAGCCGCGTCCTGTAAAGCCCCCGCTTGGGACCGCGCCGTAGCCGCATCCAGTTCCTTGGCGTTCGCCGCCTTGAAAGGCTCAGCCAGCCCGGCACGCGCGGTCTCCACGGCCTGCGCCAACGCTGCACAGTCTGCGGGCACGCCGCCATCAGCCTCACACTCCTGCGATGTGAACCCGACACCGTCAACGGCCACCTGGAGCGCGGTGCGGGCTTGCTCGTTGACCGTCACGGCCTCGCTGTAGGCCGCGCGAGCCTCGTCGACGCCACTTGAACGCTGCGCCAGATATACACCAGCGCCGGCCACGATTGCCGCAGTGATAGCCACGCTCGGCCACAGCCACACACGCCTACCACGGCGCTGCCCGGTAGCAGTCTCGCCAGCGACACCGACTGCCTCGTCGCCAGCAACGGCAGTAGCCGTTTCGTCAACCGTGGTTGTTTGCTCGCCCATGGCTCGCCCTCCCTTTTCGCTAAAAAATCTCTCAAAAACTTGCGGGTTGTCTTTTCTTCAGCCTAACCCGTCACTAGGCCTTGCCAGAACCCCTACACCGCACCGGCCCGGCCTCACCCGGCGGCCCAGTCGAGGCCGGCTCCGGAGCCGGCGAGCGAGAGCGGGAAACCCTCGCCCGCAGCCCCTCAGGCATCCCACACACCTCACCCGGATCCGGCCGAGTATCCACCACCACCGGGGAACGCGGCTTCGGTGGCCGGGGCGGGCGAGCCAGCGCGATATCGCGGATGCGATGCGCAACAACCCCGCCGGGATTGCGAGTTTCCCCGAGCGCGTTGCCGGCTAGCTGGGCGCGAATCTCCGCGCGCTGCCAGCCCGAATCAAGCGCTACCTGCAAATCCCGGGCAACCGCCACAAACCGGGCCGGTGCCAAGAACCGCACCAAGTCACGCGGCACGCATTCACCAATCAGGCTAGCTGCCCAGGCTTGCTGTGAACGCTGGTCCTGCCGCGAGCCTTGCTGGCTCACGCCACGCGGCGGTTGCGCAGTGCTCGACGGCTGCCCGCCGCTACCCGGCGGTTCCTGCCCGGCATCCGGCCGCCCCGAACCGCCCGGCACAGGGCCGCGCCGAGCTTGGCCCTCGACGGGCCGCATCGGCTCACGGCGAACCGGAGCCGGAGCTACCGCGGCCGGCACGGGGTGTGGGGTAGTCCCGCCAGGGACACCCCCACCCGCACCCTGCTCGGGGTGCTCGACCTGGGAATCATCTTCCACACCAACCATGCCAGACGCCTCCGACACGAAAATTTCGCCTGGGCTTGGTTGGTTGGTTAATTCCGAACGTAGTGAGGAATTATTGGAGATCTCTTTAGAGATCTGCGCCTGGGCTGACCGTGCTGCGGTCCACCGTGCTCCGGTAATCCCCGCACGGTGAGAACCTGTGGATAACTCACTACCAGGTTCACCTACCGCGGAATCTCGCGGTTCCCACCGTGCCGAGGTTTTCCAGGCGCGGTGAAAATCCGTTCCACTTTCGTTACCTGGGTCACTCTGAGAATTTGTAACTGTAGGACAGTTCGAACCGGGCGTTTCGTGGTTATCCACAGGCTCGGTAGTGGCTGTTTCAGGGTTATCCACAAGGAGTACGGCTGTAATGATCGGCTCCGCGCTCTCACCTGCGTCTCCCGTTGGGACGGGTGACGCTCCTGGCACGGATGCCATCGGCATGGCTGGTGCCTCATCGAGGCACACCTCATTTTCCATACCGAACTCACCGACCGGTGCAGTGCGTGTGAACTCGCCCGGGTGGCTCGGACAGCCAACTACCTGGCGGGCGGTGATCGCTCCGCTTTCCATCCGCCCCTGGATTTCACAAAGCGCCTCACCCACGGACACGGGGGTGTCAAACATGACCACCAGTTCGCGGATTTGACCCGAGGCGCGGGTGCGGAACCGGAAACGATAATGCTGCTCTTCTAGGAGCGCGAGGGCTTTGCGGGCGCGGTGTTCGCCCATATCCCGGCCCATGAGATCGCGATAACCAACAGGCGCATTCGGCGGCAACGAGAGCGACACAGTCGCCAGCGCGAGGGCATCATAAGAGAGTGCCTTGTTGAAGATCATGGAGTTCGGTAGCGCCGTAGCACCCCGCCGCACCGCAAAATACTCACCCATGACACACCCCCACACTGGAACTACCGGCAGCAGCCGGCGTATTAGACAGGCTGGGCGTGTGTGTGGCGGCCAGGCTCGCCCGCAACTCACCAACAACCACACCCGGAACCGATAAACACCTCGTGACAAACGGCCGGATTTTCACCGGCAAACACCGAAACGCAGTCAAAGGCGAGGCCGGGCGCTCGAAAACCTGCGTGAGCAACCCATGGCCCTCAGGGACGCGGCGCTCCCACCGATACACCAGGCCATACCGTTCAAGCTCGCTCAAAGCGCGGGTAACCCGGTCGCGCCCAAACCCACGCCCAGTAAGAGCACTAACTGTCCGCTCAGCGTTTTTAGGCATGGCCAGCATCGCCACCCACACGCTCAGTGCCTCATACGACAAATCCGGATCCAGAACCACATCGCGCTCAAGAAGCACAGGATAAGAACGAACCGAGAAAAACAAGCCCGTATCGCTCATACTGCCACCTCCCTGCGGCGCACTGTGCGCGGGCCACAATTAGGCTGGGCTGGCCGGTGCGAACCCAATGTGCCCGCACCGACCCTGCCCATGCCTGCCCGTACTCGTATGGAACACCGAGACGAGCCACACCACCGTTGCCAGTGATGCCTCCCTTTCTTTATCAAAACACGAGACGGAAAACACGCCCGCACGTTGTGCGTGCAAAGCGCACTAGTTAAGCAGAGGGAAACAAAAACGCAGACCGTTTCCCTCCGAGTGCGAGCAATCCCGCTCGTGCCCCTACCAACAATCCCGAAAGGGGAGATTATGGAAATCATTTTCCTGTTTGTTAGCGCGGTTAGTAACGCCATGTCCGCCTGGTCCAACACTCTCACGTTGTGGGGATACGGACCAAAACCAGCCACAGCGGGCGCGCCGGAAACGCGACACATGCCGGACAAGTCAAGCACGCCAGGGGTATCCCGTCCTGGGGTGGTTATCAACGCCGAGCACATCATTATTAATGGCTCGGTCATCTTCACCGACAACCCGAACGCGGACGAGACACAGCCCATCCGGGATGCTAAACCGGACGACGAAGACACCACACGCTTCTCGTCGAGGTAGTCGAGCGGTGCGGTAAGACTAGGGTCGGCTGGCTCTCTAGGAGTACCAAGGGCCAGCCAACCCGCGCGCCAAACGACGCGCATCCCAACCGCCACACGCATAATAAGAGTGAAGAAGAAACCTCTATCAACGGAGATGGAAGGGAAGAATAACGCATGTATAAAGCACTCAATAGGGAAACATACGAAGAATGGACCGTGAAGGAATGGGTGGACGCCGGCGAACCACCCGTCATGATTTGCGGAGGCCACGACCTGCGTGGTTTCCCCTGCAACGCTCCGGTTACGCCGGTCAACACAAAACCGCATTCCCTCGCGGGCGGTAAACCCCGCCCCTACTGGAAAAGCAGGGGCCATATTAACGGGTGTGACCGTTATGCGGGAAACAAGAATCGAAAAACACCAGACGAGAACACAAAAATAATCGAAAAATATGAAACCGCTCAGCACCTCAAAATCAATATGGACCTGAGCAGTAACCGATCCTCTAAAAACCGTAGAGGTAGTAGAAGTGATGTCGAGAGCGGGCAAGCGCAGGACTACCGCTTTTCCGTGACGACAGGACAAGGCAGTGGCAGCACCAAGCACGTCACCGTACTCCACACGCTCCTCGCCCTCGCGATAGAGAACAAGCTCGGTAAGTACAGCAAAGACCGACTTCGGATAAAAACCGATCAAGGAACCATTGATGCTCTCATCGGACAGGCTGTTCACCGTCTCGAAAATGGTGTGAAGGTAGGTGAACTCGGTGTCTATTACGGACGTGTCACATCCGTGAATCCGGCACGCGCTGGTCTTGCTTTCATTAACATCACCAATAAAGACGACATCTTTTTGACCCAAGAGTTTTCTAAAGATATCGATCTCAAAGAAGCTGGCCTCGTCCCAGGCGCATGGGTCATGACGGTCGGGACCCCCACACTTGCCGCCGGAGGCCCAAATACTCTGATCCGTGTATCTAGTCCCAACTGTTTCACATTCATCACGAAAGGAACCGAGTAAGTAACTCATGACGCATCCCCGCCTGTCTCGCTCAACCACTTATAGACAAGCTCGGCTGGATAAGCAGACTTACGAATCGCGTCCCCGGAAAAGAACCGCGGGGAGGTAAAAGCCTTGACCTGGGTGACCTCGAAATCCGGAGCATAAAACATGCGATACTCACCCCACTGAACATCCCACACATACGGCATAAGAAACTCAAGAAGGATGTCTACTTGCTCTACCGGCACGATATGGTCAATCCACTCACCATCAGCTTGCGTGAAGTAACGCATCTCCAACACCGCCCAGCCAGGGGCGATCTCGGCTTTCCCAGGCTCCATGTCGGGCCGGTAGCCAAGCTCGATACGCCCGTCCCTGACTCGGGGGTGAAAACCGGAGGTGATCCGGACGTAGTCACCTTCGCTGATAACCCGCCCATTACGTATTTGCCCGATCAAGCCAGCATCAAGGGCAACGTAAAACCAGATTTGCCCCATCACTTCCCCGTTACAAGGATTACTAAGGGTAGGAGGCGTGATGAGATCAACATCAATAACACGAACTCCGGTAGTCACATCGGCAGGCTTCGCAGTCATGACTAGCTCCCCTTTTTTACCCGAAAATTTCCAACTGGCCAGGAACCTCCGCACAGACCTCACTCGCCGCCGTCAGCGAAGCATTCTCCGCAACCGGCGCGAGAATACGATCAACCTCCGACTTGGGGATGCGCCATTTTCCAGAGGGGAGCTTGAACGCGGTGATCTTCCCGGATTTACACCAATTGAGTACGGATATGCGACTCGCCCCTACGCAATTCGCGACATCGGCGGTAGTCAGAAGCTCCATGTCAACATCTTTCACCTAAGTTTACTTATCGTAACGTTCGGTGAAATTATGCGGCGGTGGAGAGCGTTAAGTCAAGTGCTGGTGTTGCATCTAAGTAACACTACTTGTTATGGTTGCCCTATGAGTGTTGTTAGTGATTCCTACTTAGAGACCGTCAATACCGATCAATACATCGGCGAGCGTGTGATGGTTTGGCTTAAGCGGTGCGGGAAGACTCAGTCGGAGCTTGGTGAGTATTTGGGTCTGAAGAGGGCTGTGATTAGTCGTAAAGTTGGCGGTCATGTTGGTTGGTCTGCTCGGGACCTTGCCTGGACTGCCGCGTTCCTAGGTGTTCCGCTAAGCGAGCTTATGCCGGAAGAGTCGATTGAAATCGCGCAAAAGGAACGCGAGCGTTCCCTGTCTGAAAATGGTAGGCCCCGTGGGATTCGAACCCACAACCCTTGGATTAAAAGTCCAGTGCTCTGACCGTTGGAGCTAGAGGCCCACGAAGTAGTGTAGCGCGCTTTGGCCCGCTGGTAAAAAATCGGGCCGATTTTGTGTGGAAATCCGCACCGGGAAACACTTTGAGGTGCGACAATAGAAGAGTGAGCGAGCGCACTGGCGCGCCCCGAGCGAGTGGAGGAAAAATTATGGCTAGCAGTTTTCGCCGTCCGGCCCAGATGAAACCGGACCAGCTCGAGTCCATCGAAGGTGAAGCGGACGTCGCCTACCACAGCGAGCTCGCCCACACCGCGGCCCAGGCGTTGCTGCCCGGCGCGGGCTACCACACCGAAGAACCGGAGGTGCGCGCCCGCGTGCTCGACCTCATCGCCACCGAAGGGATCGATGTCATCGCTGAAGCATGGGCTCGCTCCCCGGAAGGCACCCTCCCCGGAATGCTGTGGCGCGGTTATTTGCTGCGTGAATGGTTGCGGCGTTTCCCGAACGACGCCGCCGCGCGGCTCACCGCCGCGCGGGAAAAGCTCGGCTCCCAGGGCGCTGATGGAGCGGAGAAACTTGAGAAAACCCCCGCCTTCGGGGATGTGAAATCCAGCTGGGATGAGGTGTTCGCCGGTTCTTTCAGCGGGGACTTCGCGGAGGTGCTGGCTAGCTCGGCTCGCCTGTGTGACACTCTTGCCGAAGTGGATCCGCTCTGGATCCCCACTGATGAGCACCCGCTGGCCACGCCGGTCACGCGCCGCGATGCGGCGCTGCTGGAAACAGCGCGGGAATTCCGCGCGGCCGGGGCTCGGGCGGTACGCGGCACGTTGTCCTAACGAAGCTGGCCTGTTCGCACCGTGGGGCTACCCGTTCTTGTGGCGGGGGCTGGCCCGCTCGGGAAGCCACGGTATCGGGGAGGGCTCCCCTGGCGGAGGGGGAGCTGCGCCGTCGTTCGTTTGCTTGGACGTAACTTTTCTGTCGTAGTGATCGACTACGGTTAAGAGGTAGCAGGAAAAAGGAGCCCTCCT
>NZ_JBQAIK010000011.1:0-15863 GCF_051905915.1 Actinotignum sp. UMB0459
GTGCCCTTACCGACGCCGCTCTCCATCCTAACGCTAAGGCCGCGCCCCGGTGTAATCACAGGTCCCGGGTGGAACGACGCCGCGGCGACTGCGTTGTTACGTGCGCGGGAAGCCTCGCTTACACTAGCGGTGGTGAGGTACGACGACGAGGTGGTGCACGTGGACTCTGGTCTTTCTACTCGGGATATTGATGCGCTTGACGCCGCAAAACTGTATTACTCCGGACTCAGCCAGGACGAGGTCGCCCAGCGTATGCACCTGGCCCGCTCCACGATCTCCAAGTTGCTCAGCCACGCCCGCAAACGCGGTTTTGTGCGGATTACCGTCAATGATCCGCGCGAAGATGATGCTTTCCTATGCGCGCGTTTGAGCGAGCGCTTCAATTTACTGGATGTGCGCCTGGTCAGCCCGCCCAGTTCCGCGCCGGAAGATATGCGCGAGGCCCTCGGGCGGGTGGGCGCGCAGGTGCTCAGCGAACAGATTCGTGACGGCGACGCTATCGGCATCTGCCTCTCGCGCACGACCGAAGCGGTCTCCCGCCATATGCCTCGTATTCCGCGTAAAGGCGTGGCGATTATTCAGCTGACGTGCTGTATCGGCGCATGCGTGCGCACCATTGATGAAACGATGGTGATGGAACGCATTGCCGCCTCCTGTGGCGGGCAGGCCGTGTATTTCCAGCTCCCGGCTTTTCTCAGTGCTCAGCAACGTGAAGATCCGGGCGTGAAGGCGCGCTTGCGAGCTACGCGCACGCAGCGGGCCAGTACCCGGGTGGTTCTCTACACCGTGGGGGATGCTCGCTCCAATCTGGCCTATTTGGCCGGTTTCCGCCTGGAGGATGCCGATATGACGCGCCTGCTCACCACCTCGGTCGGTGATATTTGCACCCATTTCATTACCGCGCAGGGCCGGGTGTGCCTTCCGGATCTCAATAATCGTGCCACCGGGATTAGCCTGCCCGAGTTGCGCGAAAAGGAGCAAAAGATCCTGGTGGCCGGCGGGCCGGATAAACTCCAGGCTATTTATGCAGCCTTGGCCAATGGCTATGTGTCCCGCCTGGTTACCGATGTTGGGACCGCGCGGGCTTTGACGATGATGGCCTGATGATAAGCCTGAACGCAGTGATCCGAAGTTGAACGGCTGAGGGATAACAAGGCTAAGCTGCCGTGTAACAAATGTTCCTTTCGCGAACATCGGTGGCAATATGCGCGCTCCGTAACCGCGCCACAGTGGTTTTCCCGCAAGCTGACGCCGTTCTATACGCTGCCGAAGCGCGGGGTAGCGCATGGCGCGCAAGTGGGGCTCTCGCCTAGATTCACTCGTGAACACCGGGAACGGTGTTATATCAGTAGCGTGAGACTGCTAGGGGAGACTACGGTGGTGGAGTTTCCCGCTATCAGCGTGAATCACGGTGGGAAACATACAAAGGAGTCATGATGCCCGCTCTCGATCATTATCCACATCCCGCACAGCTCATCGACCACACACTCTTGCGAGCCGATGCACGCCGCGGCGAGATTGAGGAACTGTGCTCCCAGGCCCGCGACCTGGGAACAGCATCGGTATGCGTTAACCCGGTGTGGGTGGAAACTTGCGCGGCCCGCCTTGCGGGTAGTGGCGTCAAGGTGTGCACCGTTATTGGATTCCCCTTGGGGGCCAGTACTTCGGCAACCAAAGCTTTCGAGACTCGCGATGCTATCGCGCATGGAGCTACCGAAGTAGATATGGTCATGGACCTGGGTGCGGCACGCGATGGACGCTGGGAGGATGTGGAAACGGATATCGCCGCGGTAGTGGGTGCAGCTCAGCCCGCCGCACTGGTCAAGGTGATTATTGAGATCTGCCTGCTCAGCGATGATGAGATCGTGCACGCCTGCCGGGCTGCCCAACGTGCCGGAGCGGATTTCGTAAAAACCTCAACGGGCTTTTCCTCTGGTGGGGCAACGGAACACGCCGTCGCGCTCATGCGGGCAACTGTAGGGGAAGAGATGGGGGTGAAAGCGGCCGGCGGGATCCGCAGCGCCGCTGATTTCCGCGCCATGGTGGAAGCCGGAGCCAATCGCATCGGGGCTTCCGCCGGAGTTCAGATCCTCGCCGAATTACAGCGCTAAACACCAGCACGAGCACACGTACCAACCGAAAAAACGAATATTCCCTTCCGGGTGGTGGGGTGGCAGCGACGCCGCAACCCACCACCCGCGGGCGAACTTTGACAAAAGAAGGACTAGTCATGTCAGGAAAATCGGGCAATGACGCCCCACTGCGGACCACACTAAAACCGCACGAAGAAGAATCCGGAGTTCCCAATACCAGCTTCGGCCTCATTAAAGATCCCTCCCTCCAGCTGCGCGACGGTTATCTCAACCGCACTCCGCTGCTCCAATACATTCTTATTTCCATTTGTTTCCCATTGTGGGGAGCGGCGGCGTCCCTCAATGACGTGCTCATTACCCAATTCAAATCAATTTTCGAGCTCTCTGATTTCGCCTCCGCTTTCGTGCAATCAGCCTTTTATGGCGGGTACTTCCTGCTGGCCATCCCCGCTTCGCGGGTGATCCGGAAATGGTCGTATAAAACAGGGATCTTGGTGGGCCTGAGCTGCTATATCATCGGCTGCACGATGTTCTTCCCGGCCTCCCATATGGCAACCTATTCCGTTTTCCTGGCAGCGCTTTTCGCTATTGCGACCGGGCTTTCCTTCCTGGAGACCTCCTGCAATACCTATTCCACTATGATTGGCCCGCGGCGCACCGCCACTCTGCGCCTCAATATTTCCCAAACCTTCTATCCGCTGGGCTCCATTTTCGGAATTCTGCTCGGTAAATACCTGATTTTCACGGAAGGGGAGGCGCTACATAAGCAGCTTGATGATCTGAGCGGCCTGGAGAAAACTCAATTTGCGCAGGAGATGCTCCAGCGCACTTTGCAGCCTTATAGGTTCATTATTCTAGTGCTCGCCGTCGTACTTATTCTGGTGGCGCTTACGCAATTGCCGTCGTGTAAACCGCTCAACGCCGCGCACCACCAGTCCCGCGCTTCCATCGGCGAAACGCTCCGCTATCTTCTCCACAATAAGCGCTTCGGCACCGGGATTCTCACCCAGTTCCTCTACGTAGGTATGCAGACGGCGGTGTGGTCCTTCACGATTCGCCTCGCCCTCACCCTCGATACTTCCATTAATGAACGCACCGCCAGTAACTATATGGTGTGGGCTTTCGCGGCTTTCTTTACCGGGAAATTCATCGCGAATATTCTCATGACGAAGCTGAACGAAAACCTGGTCCTCGTGCTGTATTCCCTGGCCGGGGTGGCTGCCCTCAGCTACGTGGTGCTGGTGCCGAATATGACGGCGGTTTACGCCGCCATCGTGACCTCCGGGCTGTTCGGGCCGTGCTGGGCCACTATTTATTCGCGTACCCTCGACGCCATCGAGGATAAGCGGCATACGGAAACCGGTGGCGCCGTTATTGTTATGTCGATTATCGGCGGCGCGGTGATACCCGTTATTCAAGGGTTGGTCTCTGATAAGACCGGGTCGATGCAAACCTCCTTCATCGTGTCGCTGTGCTGCTTCGTGGCGGTGCTCATCTACTTCTTCTCTATTTATCGTAAAGATCGCGCGGGCGCCGCGGCCTGACAGCGCCTGCCTGTCGCGTTTTTGAGACGTCACTGTTATGAACAAAGGAGATCATTATGACGTTCACTATTAATCTGCGTGAGGATCAGTTCACCGAGGCACCGCGCTGCCTAGCCGAATCCCCAGAGTTTCGGGTGATTGCGCAGCGCTATCCTTCGGGCGTTGCTGCGCTCACCGTGCATAATTCGCGCGGATATATTGAGGTTCTTCCGTTTATGGGCGGCATCATCTGGGATGCCAATTTTGACGGCATCTCGCTGCGCATGAAAAATATGTTCAATCAGCCGCGCCCCGCCCGCGAGATTTCTGATACCTACGGCTGTTTCGCTTTCCATTCCGGATTGCTTGCGGCTGGCTGCCCGAGCCCGGACGATACTCACGTGCTGCACGGGGAATTTTCTTGCGCCACGATGGATCGTGCCTGGATCGAGATCGATGGTTGTGGGAACGACGGCGCTATTCGGCTCGCCTCCACCTATGAATACGCACGTGGATTTGGCGATCATTACCGCGCCACGCCCACGGTTTCACTGGGTGCCGGGGCCACCGATTTCACCATCGGTATGGATGTGGAGAATCTTTCTCCCTGCCAGCCGATGCCGCTCCAGTACATGTGCCATATGAATTATGCTTTCGTGCCCGGCGGCATCATGCGCCAGTCGCTCCCGGCGGGTAGTTTCCACTTGCGCCGCTCCATTCCCGCGCACGTAACGCCCACGCCGGAATGGACCGAGTTGAATAACCGGATTATCGCCGGTGACATTGATGCGGATTCCTTGGAAGGTGCGGAGAGCTTCAATCCGGAGATCGTGTACTTCGCCGATGATCTGCCCCGCTACGGGCAGAGCGCGCGTTTTGAGCTTGCTGCCCCTGAGGGGCACGCTTTCTTCACAGAATTTTCGACGGCGCAATTCCCCGTGGCGACCCGGTGGATCCTCTGGACTTTAGACCAGCAGGTGGCTGCTTTTGTTCTTCCGGGAACCAGCCGGCCTGAAGGTTTCTTGGCTGCTAAGGGGGCCGGCACTCTTATCTGGGTGGAACCTGGTGGAACCCGGAGTTTCCGGGTCCATACTGGCCTGGTACCGGAAGTGCAGGCCGCGGAGCTTTCTAATTCCCGCAGCGCGAAGAACGATACAGCAGAAGAGGCACACTAATGGATATCGCAGTAATCGGCTCGAATATGGTCGATCTTATTTCCTATATCAACCGCATGCCCGGCGATGGCGAAACCGTGGAGGCGCCCGATTTTGCACTCGGCTGCGGTGGAAAGGGAGCCAATCAGGCGGTGGCTGCCGCACGCCTAGGTTCGGCGGTGCGGATGGTGACCCGGGTGGGTAATGACCTCTTTGCCGATAACACGGTTGCGAATTTCGAGCGCAACGGGATTGATACCACCTACGTGATGCGTACCGCGGCAACATCGGGGGTGGCTCCTATTTTCGTCAATCCGGATTCCCAGAATTCGATCATTATTGTGCAGGGTGCTAATTCCTTGCTGACTCCGGCTGATATTGATGCCGCGGCCGCGGATATTTCCAAGTGCAAACTGATCGTTTTGCAGCTGGAGATTCCCCTGGAAACGGTCTATTACGCTATTGAATTCGGGGTGAAACACGGAATTGATGTGCTTCTCAACCCGGCGCCAGCCCAGCCGGATCTGCTGCTCTCCCGGGTGCGAGCCTGCACCTATTTCACACCCAATGAAAGTGAGCTATCGCTGCTCACCGGGATGCCGGTAGAAACTATCCCGGATGTTCGCAATGCCGCGCATACGTTGCTGGAGGCGGGCATGCGCAACGTTATTGTGACGCTCGGCGGTAGGGGAGTGCTCTGGGTGGCCGAGGGCGTGGATATGCTGTTGCCGGCAACGCCGGTGGAGGCGGTGGATACCACCGGCGCAGGCGATGCCTTTATCGGGTGCTTCTCGCATTACGTGGTGGCCACCGGCGATATCGAGTATTCCTTGCGGATGGCCAATCGCTACGCTGCCGATTCGGTAACGAAGCGCGGCACCCAAACCTCCTACGCCAGCAAGGAGGAATTCGCTCTCCTGCGCAACTAAACGGCGGTATGGAATAGGATCGAACTCGGTTATATCCCCGCGGTGAAAGGCGCGTAGAAAGTGGCGGCCAGGGGCTCTTTCGGGAGCTTCCTGGCCGCTGCTGTGTTAGTGCGCCATTGATATAAGGGCGTACGATAAATAATTGCATGTGACATTACGCACTATATCCTAATGTGCTAGTCAAAAGCATAACCGCATACATACAATATTGGTGACGCCAGGAGCGGCATATAGACCAGCTAGAAGCTGGCTATGAATACTATTTACAAAACCATCCCATAAACCTACACCTTTTTCTGAAAAGTTGTACTGATTTTGTATCGGGGGTGTGAATGGGTAAGCCGCGAAGCAAGCTCATTCCCTATCACAAGCTCAAGTTTCCCGAAGTCTACGGGTTCACCACTGAAGTTCATTTTGGCAGGCAGGCTAAACATATGCCCGGCCAGCCTGAATACGATCCGTCACGTTCACCTGTTACGGTCGATATTCTCACCATCCAAAGACTTGTTCTACGTCATGCCGGCAGGGGCACTCTTCGCGGCAAAAACTCGAACAAGGAAACCGTGAATTTTGGAGTGACTATAGGAAACTACCGCTCCCTCAATTCCACGCGATCAGTCCCGACGACGTGGGTAAATATTCACTATTCAAAGACAGGAGCTCATATTGTTCCTGCTGCGCCAAGGGAGGAAGACCATGCGTCCAAAAATTGACCATCCCGAAGAACATTTGCAGGCAGGTCATCTGGAGGAATACCACTGGAATCATCAAAATGCGCGCTACCACATCGCTTTTTCAGATGGTGAAGAATATATCGGTGTTTTCGATACAGCTTACGAAAGCGATAATGCCGGAGAGCTCGGGATAGAGATGGATGATCCCGAGTACGATGAGTTCTTCGTTGTTGATATCGAAATCCAAGAGATCTTGCACGATGGTTCCAGACGCCTCAACCAATACCTGTCACTTGATTACCGGGACTTTCCGGAGAAGATTATCGACATCACGAATGACACCGTGGTCTACCAGGTAAATCCACCGAAGGATTCGGAGGAGTCATATGGGGAAACCACGTAGCAAGTTAATTCCGTACCATAAGCTGAAGTTCCGTGAGGTTTACGGCTTCACGACCGAGATTCATTTCGGCAGGCAGGCTAAGCACATGCCCGGCCAGCCCGAATACGATCCGTCACGTTCGCCTGTCACGGTAGATATTCTCACGATCCAGCGTCTTGTTTTACGGTACGCCGGTGACGGCAAACGTTATGAATCCAGTCCGAATAAGGAGATCGTCAATTTCGAACAGGTTATTGGCATGTATCGGTATAGCAGTTCCGATCCAGGTCTGCCCACAACCTGGGCTACGATTCACTATTCCAAAAACGGAGCGCACTTAGTACTAGCAGATCCTAGGAGGAGATAATGGGACACGATAACTTTTTCCACCCTGAAGAATACAGCCAATTTGGGGTTGTGTGGGATTATGACAACGAACATTCTGATGCCGTTTACGAGATCGCTTTTCCAATGGTGAATGTTACCGCGCAGTCTACTTCACCGCCTTTGAAAGCGACAACGCCGGTGAACTAGACATCGAAATGGACGATCCCCGTTACGACGAGTTTCATGTTCTGGTATTTGAGATCCGTGAGATTATCCATGACGGTCCGCGCCGATACAGCCAGTACTTGTCCATCGACTATCGGGACTTTGCCGAGAGAATTATCGACATCACGAACAACACCGTGGTCTACCAGGTAAATCCACCGAAGGAATCGGAAGAAGCATATGGGTAAACCACGTAGCAAGTTGATTCCGTACCATAAGCTGAAGTTCCGTGAGGTTTACGGCTTCACGACCGAGATTCATTTCGGCACGCAGGCTAAGCACATGCCCGGCCAGCCCGAATACGAACCTCACCGTTCCGCAGTCACTTTAGACATCGTGACGATCCAGAAGCTCGTTTTACGGCACGCTGGCTACGGATCCCGCTTGCCCAATAACTCGAATAAAGAGGTTGTTGACTTTGGGGTAGTGATCGGCATTTATCGTTCCCGGCACCAAAAGTTGGGCAACCGACAACTCGGGCAAATATCCACTATTCAAGGAGTGGTGCACACATCGTTCCCGCCACGCATACAAAGAGGAAGAGTAAATGACCGGCATCACCCATCCAGAGGAACGAGACCAAGTAGATGTTCTTGAGGGCTACTACTGGGATCATCCGGATGTGTACTATCGCATTGTTTTTGCCGATGGTGAGGAATACATAGGTATTTTTTTCGCGGCATTCGAAAGTGATAATGCCGGCGAGCTTGGAATTGAAATGGACGATCCTAGATACGATGAATTCTTCGTTGTTGCGATTGAGATCGTGAGTATTGTTCACGATGGCCCCAGACGCCTCAACCAATACCTTTCGCTCGATTACCGCGACTTCCCCGAAAAAATTATCGACATCACGAACGGTGTTGTGCTCTATCCACCTTCAAACCTGACTTGGCTCATTTAGTCAGGTTTTCGAAAGCTGCTGATGAGCAACGATGAGACTGCTCGGGCTGGCTCGCCCTCCCCCCCCCTCGATACACCCCCCCCCCCCCGCCCCCCCCCCCCCCCCCCCCCCCCCCCCCCCCCCCCCCCCCCCCCCCCCCCCGGCGCCCCCCCCCCCCCCCCCCCCCCCCCCCCCCCCCCCACTGCATTTACGGAGCCGCATGAACCGTCCCCGGAAACAAAGTGTTCCGGCCCGGAACTACCGTGAACAGCGCCCGCAAATAAAGTGTGTGAAAGAGCATGGTTTCAGAACATTTTCGCATCCCTTACGCACACCCTGCGGGAAGAGATGTCTCGTACTCACACGCCGACTTCCCCCTCCACGCCGCCCCACGCCGGCGAAGAAGGTATGTTTTTCCGGGATGTACTTCGCATGTACGACAAGAGCAGTACAGCTCTGAAAACACATACCCCATCCCCAGGGACTGGTGCTCGGTGTGCATTTTTCCTTGCGCTAGGCGTGCAATTCGTATGGCGCTATTCGGGCGGTTTTAACTTGCGCTTGACATTACCCGGCGGTGAAGTCCTCGCGGCGGCGGCCGGTGTACTGGATTGCGATGCGGTCCTCCGGGCAGGTATCAACAAGGTAAATAATTGCCAGGAACAGCCATTCCAGGGGTTTCATGGAGAGCCATACGATGTCCGCTGCCAGGCGGGTACGGATGAGCCGCGAGAGCGGGAAGCCATAACGGTTATAGAACCTGCGGATCGCCCGGTGCACTCTTGGTGTCTTTTCTTCCAGAACCTGTTCGAAGGCATTCGCGATAAGAAGCTGGCGATTCACGGTGATGCGATGCCCGCCGCGTACTCCGTCCCGGATCGGTTTCACCACTGCCGGGTGCCCGCCTGCTGCCACGGTGCATAAATAGTGCTCGTCGTAGTAGGTATTGGGCGGGGAGATTCGCTGCGAAAGCGTCCAATCGCTTGTTTCCGTGAAGGCTTTGATGGCGGCGTTTGGTTCCTGGCCGAAGAGCACCAGAATAAGGAGGAAGATACCCAGCACGGGTATCAGGCCGAGCAGAGCGAGCAGCGGCCAGGTTCGGGCATGGGAAAGAATGTTTTCCAGGTAGGCGAGCACGCCTGATCCGATCTCCCGGCTTTCCGGTGTCTCCCGGGGCTCTCGGAGCTCTTGGCGATGAAATTCGTGGATTTTCACGATGATTGTTTTCGCGGAGATCAACACTACCGCGGTGACCGGCAACAACAGGATGAGATTTTCAGGTCCCCCAGGCCGGAATGTTTGAATAGTCCATACGATAACAATCGCGTTGCCAAGATAGATGCACGAGAAGCAGAGAACCGTGAGAAGTGGCGGGATCTGGCTGAGCGGCTTGAGCCGCACGTAAAGAAAAGCTACCGAGCAGACGATGCACAGCAGCACTAAAAATGGCTGAAAATCAGTGTGGACCGGCGTATGCGTCTGGTCATTGACGAGTTGCTCCGACCAATCGGCATAAAAGACCACCCTGTATCTCATCGAGATAGCGGCCAAATGGAAACTAAGCGCTAGAAAGATAGTCCAGACATCATGCGCTACGTCTAGAACCGGCAGCGGCTTCCCCCGTATTGCGGTGATGAGCGCGATCACCTGGTAACAGGTGAGAATAACCGGGTACGTGGTCACCCAGGGGAGGAGGGCGAAGAAAACCGAAAGAAAAATGAAAGCTTGAGGGTCCCACGAAGCCCCCGGGTTAAGCTGTCCCGTATATGCGGTATAGAGGAGATACCCGGGGACTGCAATAACATAGGCAAGAAAAATCTGCGTGAGGTAGGGGTGCCGCTTCACGAAACTACGCTTGCGGGCCTGAGACATCCGGATCCTCCTCAGCCGTCTTCCGCTTGCCCCCGGTGGCGCAAGCGTCACCCCAGATTCTAGATCGCTAGCAAGCCGATGTAGGTGAGGGTACCGGCGGCGAGGGAAACGAGCATGCGGCGCCCAGAAAGCTCGTGCGCCAGGATCGTGACGGCGCTGGCTACGCTCACGTGCAGCACAGATTCAGCAGACACCGGAAGGACTTCGTTGCGTACCATCGCCAGCGCCAAAATTACCAGCACCCCCACCGGGAGCCAGACCGAGAGCGCTCGAACCAGGCGCGAGCGGCGCAGCGGATGCAAAATGAGGAAGGGAATCCCGCGCAGGCACAGCATGAGAGCCAAAGAGCCGAGCAGGACAGCCAGGAGATAGCCAGTCATCGCAAATCACCTACCTCGCCTGCTGCGCCCCCCGGGGAAGGTGCGGCGTCGTCGTTCTTCTTGACACGAGTGCGCACCACGAAACGCACCACCAAGAACAGCGCGAAAAGACTCATCGCGACGGGCAGAAGGGCGCTCGGCGCACATAGCTGCGCGAGCAGGAACGCGAGGCCGGCACCGAGCACGCCGGGAATATCGCGGCGTGCGTGGAAAGCGTCCAGGGCGAGGACGATGAAAAGGGCGACGAGCGCAAAATTAACACCACGAATCTGACCGGGAAGGAATCCGCCAATCGCCACTCCCAGTAGTCCGCCACCAACCCAGCATGCCTGGAGCACAGCTTGGAGAGAGATGAGCCGGCGTTGGTTCCAGACGCCCGGATGTGAGGTGGTGATCGCGTAGGTTTCGTCGGTGAGGGAGTAGATGCAATACATGCGGGCAAGCGGGTGGGCGAGCTGCGTGATGGGATACGAAAACGCGTAAAAAACGTGACGTACGTTCACGAAAAAGATGGTGAGGAGAATCGTGAGGACCGGTGCGTGTGCGCTAATGAGGGCGACGGCGAGCAGCTCAGCCGAGCCGGAATAAATAAAGAAGGACAGCGCGGGCGCTAACCACCACGGTTGGCCGTACTGGATGACAAGAAGTCCGAAGGCCATGCCCAGGGGGATCATTCCCAGGCCAGCGCCCGCGGCCATCTGTGCTCCGAAGCGTACATCTGATACGTGGGAAGGCATGCGCCCTATTGTGGCACTGGCGGGGGAGCGGAGGGTGAAGTTTCCACGATGCGGAGCGCGGGGCGCCAAGAGAGTTACTATGGTGCAGGTCCCATTGTTCAAGGTGAAGGAGCCTCCATGACCGTCGTGAAAATCAATGCTATTTCTGTTCCGGAAGGTGCTGGCGAGCACTTCGAAGCGCGTTTTGCAGCGCGCGAAGGCGCCGTTGATCAGCGGCCCGGTTTCCTATCCTTCCGGTTGCTGCGCCCACTCAACGAAGGTGAGCGCTACCTTGTGGTCACCGAATGGGAGTCCGAGGAAGATTTCACCGCGTGGTGTAGCGATCCAACGGCACATCCGCGCAAGATGGAGGAGAACCGCCACGCGGCTGCCCATGCGGACCTGAGCGCGCAGCTGCTCGAATTTGATGTAGTCAATCTTCCCGAAGTCGAGCACGGGGAAACCCCGCAGGCGGGTTTTGTTTCTCTTGTAGCGCTATCCTTCCTTCCCGGGATGGAGAAGGTTATTGAGCAGCGCTTCGCGGCGCGCAAAGCAGCCGTGGATGCGGCGCCCGGGTTCTCCTTCTTCGAGCTGTGGCGCCCGGTGCGCGGAGTGGAGGAGTACTACGTGGTCACCGGCTGGGATTCGCAGGATTCTTACGATGCCTGGGCTGAGGCCCGGGAACGTGCTCCGCATAACACCGCGGATCAGCCCAAGAATCGGGGCTTGGACGTGACCCTGCACGGGTACGCAGTGGTGCAGCAGAGCACCAAGCGGTAGGTCCTGGATGCGGGGCTGAGGCGCGAGGTGAGGACGATGCTGTGGAAACACGGACATCATTCAGGAAGAATGATGTCCGCCTGGCAAACTAAGGGGCGGGTACCGTTTCCTCGGTACCCGCCCGTGTACAGGTTGATTCTTGTGCGCTAGCTGGTGTCGTGTTCCAGCCCCGCAACTACAGCAAAAGGCCGCGCCTAGCGCTCCCGGTCTTCCAGATATCGGAGCAGCACTGCTTCGTATCCGTCCAGAGCGCCCGCGGGATCCTCCGCCGCATCCTCGAGGAAGGGAATCAGATCCGGCCCGGTTTTCTCCATGACATCCAGACCCTCCAGATCGATATTACGGAAAGCCTTTTCCGTAACATAGTGGAGAATAGTTCGCCCGGTTGCCATAAATGCGAAAGCCACTGCCTTGCGATGCGAAAAACCGCCATCTTCCAGTGCCCGGGAGAGCCCTTGGAGCTGACGGGCAAAGTGCACCGTCAATTTCGGGTTACACAGCAGCACCTCACCCAGACCCACGAAATCATCCAGGGTGCGCCGCAGATTCGCATCTGCCTGCTCAATGGCATCGTGCCAATCTGTGCCCGCCAGCACGATTGGTGTTTCATCGGCGGCACGCCGAACGACTGCATCCACAATGTCTTGGCGGCCATCGTAGAGGCGGTACACCGCGGGGGTCGCGACGCCGATCTTGCTTGCTATATCACTCATAGTGAAGGTAAAGACGCCAACCTCCTTCGCTGCCCGAATAACATCGTCAGCGTTGAAGCGTTGCTTCCTACCCACTTTTCTTCCATGCGTTCGTTCCACGGTTTCAGTTTAGTGTAAAAATAACTCCGGTGTCGCTCGAAACACAGGTTTTTTCTTAACAAATGGGGAAACCGGGGTGGTGCTCGCAGCAACGAGTTCCGATACCCCCATGCGCCGCCGCCATTCAAAAGGTGCCCGGATAAAAATGAGGCTCAGCACCGGCGCCCTTGTCGGTACTGAGCCTCATCTCGCGCGGTGAGTTCGCCGCACGCTTCATTCGGTTTTCTTAACGCTTATCCCGTGTTCTTCATTCCAGCGGAGATCCCGTTAATCGTGGTGAGCAGAGCACGCTGCTCATCAGCTGATTGCTCCTTGCCCGAAGCCGCATCAGCCCGAACCCGCGCCAGTAGCGCCACCTGGAGGTAATGGATGGGCTTGAGATACTGGTCACGGATACGCAAGGTACGCTGGAGAACCGGTTGGGTATCAAGAAGGTCATCCTCAGCCAGCAGGGCCTCAAGTTCACGCACCGTCAGCTCATATTCTTCGCGAATCTCCGCGTAGATATGGTGGAGACGCTCAGGCACCAAGGTACGTACGTAATGCCCTGCAATATCCATATCAGTTTTCGCCAGGGTCATCTCGATATTGGACATCGTGGTGCGGAAGAACTGCCAACCGCGCACCATCTTCTTCAAATCCTCACCGTAACCGGCTTCGCGAGCAGCCCGGAGCCCAGAACCAGCGCCGAACCATCCCGGAACGATCTGGCGGGATTGGGTCCACCCGAAAACCCAGGGAATAGCTCGCAGGCCATCCAAGCCCTTTTCCGAGGTGGTGCGCTTGGAAGGACGTGATCCGATATTAAGATCGCCCAGCAATTCCACCGGAGTGGAGGTCACGAAGTATTCAGGCAAATCGGGATCATCGGCAAGAACCCGATAGCGCTGATACGCAGCACCGCTAAGGAAATCCATGACTTCGTCATAACGGCTGAGCGACACATTGCTATTGCGCGGTTCGCGGTGCAGGGCGGAGGCCTCCATCACGGCAGCCAGGGTGAGGGAGAGATTCTCTCGTGCCAGGGCCGGCAGCGTGTATTTATCGGAAATGACCTCGCCCTGTTCTGTGAACTTAATTTCCCCGTCCAGGACACCGTAGGGCTGAGACAAAATTGCGTCATAGGTGGGTCCGCCCCCGCGCCCCACCGAGCCACCGCGGCCGTGGAAGAGCCGCAGGGTCACGCCGTGGCGTGCGGCGACGTCGCGCAATTGACGCTGGGCCTGGTGAATCTCCCACTGGGAGGTCACCACACCCGCATCTTTATTGGAATCGGAGTAGCCCAGCATTACTTCCTGACGGTTACCCCGCAGCCGCACAATTTCCCGATAGGAAGGATCGGAAAGGAGGGTATCGAGGATATCCCCGGCCCGGCGCAGTTCCGGCACTTCTTCCAGCAAAGGAGCGAATCCCAGATCTGCGCGTTTCTCCGCGCTTTCCAGATCGATAATCCCGGCTTCGCGAGCCAACAGGGCCACGGAGAGGATGTCATCGGGGCCGTGGGTCATGGAGACCAAATAGGTGGTGATGGCGTCGGTCCCGTATATCTTATGGGCCTGGCGAATCGCCCGGAACACCTCGAAAGTCTTTTGCGAACTCGCGGTGAGCGGCGAATCATCGGTGTTAATGAGCGCGGGGGCCAGCGGGCGTGCCGAAGCCAGTTCCCGTCCCAGCAGCACGGTGCGTTCTTCGCGGCTCAGCGTTGCGTAATCCGCCTCCAGCCCACCAAAGCGATTGAACAATTCACTCAGCAGTTCAAAATGCTTCTCGGAATGCTCCCGGACATCCAAAATGACTAGCCCTAGGCCCATCCCGTGAATAATCTGCTGGGCGGTGGCGAGCAGCCCATCGGCTACCCGTTCCGCGCCGTGGCGGCGCAGCGCATCGCGGAGCAGCTGGAATTCTTCCTGAATTTCCGATCCGGTTGCGTAATCATGGCCGGGAATGTGCTCAGCCCCGGTGGTAATGCGCACCTTCGTATTATTGAGTTTGGAGCGAATAGCGCCGAGTTTGAGCCGGTAGGGTTCTTCCGCGTAAAGAGCCCGCGAATCTTCATCCACAAGGTCCGGGAAGCGGAAGTCCTCTTCCAGAGAAGCCAGCAGTGCGGCGTCGTCACCCGAAAGACGCGAGGAAATGGACAAGCTGAGCATCGCGCGGTTGACGAACCACACCGCAATATCGATAGCGGTGCTGGACTGCAACCGCAACACATCGGCGGTGACATCTGCCGTGACGTAAGGATTTCCGTCACGGTCCCCACCGATCCAGGATCCGAAACGAATCGGCACTGCGTCTTCCGGAAGGCGGGCACCGTAACGTTCCAGTTCGTCACGGAAATCCGTGATGACATCGGGAAGGGTATCCGTGTAGAGACTGCGCAGATACCACATGACATTGCGGGCTTCGTCCAGAGGAGTGGGCTGTACCCGGCGCAATTCGTCCGTGAGCCAGATACTCTCCATCACCGAGGCGAGTTCGCGATCTTGGCGGGCGCGTTCTTCACTGCCTTCTTCCGTTTCCGTCTCTACAATTTCCGAGACGCGGCGTAGCTTGGTGAGCACGGCGCGCCGCTGCGCTTCGGTGGGGTGAGCGGTAAAAACAAGGCGAATATCAAGCGAATCAACGGTTTTTTGCAGGCCTTCCAGCCCGACCGCGTCATAGATCCGGGAAATTGCGCGCGGCACCCAGGATTCGGCCGGCTCTTTATCGCCGATAACCTTGATACGGAACGTTTGTTCCGCGGCATTGGCCAGCAGGAAATATTCCGCGAAAGCGCGGGTGAGAATAATGGCGGTATCCGTGGACATATCATCCAGGGAGCGCTGCACTTCCGAAGCCGCCGTCTCCGAATCTAGGTCACGCGCAGCCGCGCGAACTTTTTCAATAAGGTCGAGGGTTTCTTCCCCGTGCTGCTGGGCGATTTCTTGACCGAGCATCGTGCTCAGGCGCCGCACAACCGCGCGCAACGGGGCGTCAAAATCTTCAGTGGAGCGGGCCGTGGTGCGGTCAACGGAGTCGTGGAGCTGAATATCTTGGTCGTGGCTCACTAGATCTACTCGCCTCTCCTTGGGGATTTCACCGTCACGGTATCGGGCTAGGCACAGCTGTGGCGT
>NZ_JBQAIK010000012.1:0-253808 GCF_051905915.1 Actinotignum sp. UMB0459
ATGAGTGTCGCATACCAGGAGATAACGCGGGAAACTAGCCGTGCTCACACCAGCCGGCGGCACCCGAAACTGCGGGTAGTGGGTGAGCAGTCCGCGGCCGTGCACAGTAAGCCGTGCGGGGAAGAAGTTCGCCACGGGGATGTTCGCGGGGGAGCTTCGGTCACCGCGCTACGGGTAGCTGGCGCACGCCGGCGCTGGAACACTCCGGCTCTGGGTGCGGTGCGCCGCCCGGTGGTCGTTGCGCCACGGCCGGTTGTGCGATCGGCGGCGGGTGCGGCAGCCCGATCCGCTAGTCATATAGCTACTCGAGGGGAAGCCTCATCTGCTACTCGGGTAGCGGCTCAGGCGTCGGTACCTTCGCGCGCCGCTTCAGCTTCGTTGGATGGAATCGTGCGGATGGGTGTACGGGTAGCGCTGACCATTGCTGTCACTCTTCTCCTGGCCAGTTTTGCCATGATCGTAGGGACCACTTTCCTGGAAACAGGAATGGCAACCGTAACAGTGCAAGGCGGGGATACCTTGGCGAGTATTGCCGCCAGCATCCCGGGTGTTCCGGATATTTCCACCGGGGTGGCGGATATTGTCAATCTCAATGGGCTCGTTTCTCATGATCTGGTTCCCGGCCAGGTGCTTGAGATTCCGGGTTATTAGTCATGAGGTACCGGTTGGGCATAGACCGCCCGGATGGTACGGGTGATACCTATGGGACTACCATAGTTATGCGGTTGGCGTATTATAGCTGAGCCATTTAGAATGATTAATGTGCATTGCCCATTTTGTCGCAACCCTGATTCACGGGTGATTGATTCTCGTACCGCTGATGATGGCCTGTCCATTCGCCGTCGTCGTGAATGCCCGAACTGCCACCGGCGCTTTTCCACGCTGGAAACAGCTAGCCTTGTGGTCGTCAAGCGTTCGGGTGCTACCGAACCTTTCTCACGTCAAAAAATTATTAACGGGGTGGGGAAGGCGTGCCAGGGGCGTCCGGTTACCGAAGACCAACTGGCATTGCTCGGAGCCCAGGTGGAAGAAAAAGTCCGCTCCTCGGGCAGCTCGCAGATTGATGCGCATGATATAGGCCTCGCCATTCTTGAACCGCTCAAGGCCCTTGACCTAGTTGCGTATCTTCGGTTCGCATCGGTCTACTCAAATTACGATTCCATTGACGATTTCGAGCGGGCCATCGCAGATCTCCGCCAGGATCCGGATGTTCCGGTTGCATCAGAATCGCCGGATTTCTCGAAACCTCAGTCCTGAGGGAGCAACACGCGGAAAACTGCGTGAATGCTGTGCACCGCCGGAGGTCAGCGTGCTATGCGGCGTCGTTATGAAAACGATGCCGCACGCGCAGACACAATGCTAGGGGCCTAACTCTCAGCGTTCTCCGGGTTTTCCCTATTTCGTGATACGGCGGTGTTCTCCATGTCTGGGCGAGTAGCACCATCGGTGCTTCCCTCAGGATTGGTCTGGTCATTGCGGCCGGTTCCGTTATCTCCTACGGCAGGTGTCATGGATCGCGTGGCACCTGCAACTAGGTCGTGGCTGGACCGTACTACCCAGGTGGCAAAAGATTCTAAAGTAGCCCCGGCAGAACGCACGAAAGTGGCAATCGTTTCCTGGCTGGGGGCAGTCTTATCCACCCACTGGCGTACCGCACCGCCACTTTCCGTAGCAGACTTCGTGACGCTAGAGGCCCAGCTTTGAATTTGATCGACAGTCAGATTATAGGTGGCCTCCAACCCGGCCAATACACGCTCGAAAGTTTCACGGGTCATATCACCTACCGCGGCAGTGGCGCTTCCGGCAACTGCGCCGGCTTTTTTCACCCACACCCCGGCCGTCAGTTCGAAATTATCCAGCTGTTCGCGCACCGAGCGGCGCATTACCTTCCCTAACTGGGAGGTGGGAAGGGCATCAAAAAGAGCAATGGACGAGGGCATAGCGTAATGCGCAAGCTTGCCTTCGGCCCAGCGGCGCACCGCCGCCAGATCAACCGTGGACCCCGGCTCTAAAACGAGAGCTGCTACCACGGATTCGCCACGTTCCGCGGCGGGGATCCCCACAACTGCCACGTCGCGGATCTCTGGCATTTCTCGCAGGACATCCTCCACCTCGGAAGGATAAATATTGAAACCGGAGGAATTAATCATCTCCTTCGCGCGATCTGCCATAACGATGAAAGGCCCATCCCAGCGCCCCAAGTCACCGGTGCGCAGCCAGTCTCCGAACAACGCCTGCGCGGTTTCCTCTGCTTCACCCAGGTACCCAGCAAAAACTTGCGGGCCGCGCACCAAGATTTCCCCCACATCCTCGGCATCTTCCGCCAAATTATCGGGATTGGCGATGCGTACCTCGGTACCGGGGAAAGGAACGCCTAGGGTGGAGGGGCGCCGATCCTGGCTCATCGGAGATCCAGAAACCACCGGAGACGATTCCGTCATCCCGTACCCCTCGATAAGGAAACCTCCGGTGCGTTCTTCCCAGCGGCGCGCCACCTCCTCCGGCAGCGCCATCGCGCCGGACACCCCGAAACGAATCGAGGACAGATCAATAGTTTCCCCGGCGGATTCCCGCTTTTCCACCTCGGCAAGAATACGGGAGAACATGGGTGTTACCCCGGGTAGCACGGTGATGGGGCGCCGCTTCTGGGCAGCCAGCAAGGACTGAATATCGAAATTCGGCAAGAAAATAGCGGTCGCAGCCAGATCAAGGCCGCACATCATCATGAGGGTAAAGCCGAATGCATGGAAGAGGGGCAGTACCCCAGCAATCACCTCGTGATGATCAGCTTCAAAAGGCACCCAAGCAATGATCTGCTTGCGGTTGGACACCAAATTCCGGTGCGTGAGCATTACCGCTTTCGGTTTACCAGTGGTACCCCCGGTGAACATATACAGCGCCACGTCGTCCGCCTGCGGTTTACGGAAGGTAGCGAGGTCCATAGGAACCGCTTTCCGCCACTCCCGATCAAAAGACGCCACGTGAGCCGGAACACTCCCGCGCAAGCGAGCACGCTGGGTGCGAGCCTGCGCCACCGGAAGCTTGAGAAGCATCCGAGAGGTCAGCGGTAAATCTCGGGAGAGGTCCACTGCGAAATAGTGGCGCGGGTCGTGGGGATCTGGTGCCAACGTGGCAATGGTCTTCTCCCATGCGATAACAACTCGCGCATCAACCATCGCAATTTGGCGGCGCAATTCTGGTTGCGGAGCTAGCGGATTCATCTCCGCGACGGTTGCGCCCGTCAGGATCGCACCCCACAGGGCATACATATGTTGGGGGCAATTTGGCAAGGCCACGGCAACGGTATCCCCGCGCTGCACCCCCAAACTGCGCAGGAGAGTGGCAACACGGCAGGACCGCTCAACAAGTTCACGGTAACTCGTTGTTGCCCCGAGGAAATCTAAGGCCACCCGATTGGGATAGCGTGCGGCCGCGCGCAGGAGCGACTCTTCTAAAGTTTCCTCGTCCACCGTGATATCGGAAGGCACCCACTCCGGATAAATATCCAGCCAAGGTTTCACGGTCATTCGTACTCCTTCACCCACCCGAACAGCGGCCTCATAGCATTGACTAATCAATCATAGTGGTAATAATTGCGAACTGCGGTACGCGAAGCTACGGTACGCGTAGCTACGCGTACGCGTAACCACGGCACGCGAAGCCGCGACGTGACGGCCCGAAGCCCACGCACTCTGAACCGCAGCGCAAGGGGCGCGCGGTCTTAGGAACCAACACCGGCGGTGCTCGCGGTGAGCCCGGCCGGGAGCGCGCCTTCAGAAACCACGTGGAGAAGCTGGGTGGGGCGCGTCATCGCCACGTAAATATTGCCCGGTCCTTCGGCCAAAATCTCACTTGGCTCCACGAGCACGACAGCGTCAAATTCCAAGCCCTTGGACTGCACTGCCGTGAGAACTTGGATCCGGGCCGTGACATCACGACCGGTGACGTCTACAGTCCATCCGGCCAGTTCCGGAGCTGTTGCGATAGCGGCCGCTACCCGAGCTACTCGAGTCTCCGGCACGATCACGCCGAGGGTACCGGCCTGCCCGTAACGTGCATCCAAGCGTTCGCACACCTGCGCCGTCGCCCTAATAGTGCCCGTGGTAAGAGTTCCGGGTGCGCAGCGCTCGGCGATCTCCACGGCGCCACCCTCGGTACGGGCCGCACGCACGGGGCGCACCATGACCCCGGCCGCGCGCTGCACCGCCCCGGCGGTATCCAAAATAACGGCCGGTGTTCGGTAGGACACCGTGAGTTCTTCTACGCGCACTCGATCAGCTAGGCGGCCCAGCAACCCCTCCCAGCCGGCTCGTGGTGAACCATCCGGGCGTTGGTCAAGGTCACCGACCACCGTCATGGAACGGGAAGGATTACGCCGGATGAGCATTTCCCACTGCATGGGGGAGAGCTCTTGGGCTTCATCGACCACTACGTGACCGTAGGTCCAGGTCCGATCCGCGGCGGCACGCTCGGCTAGTGAGGTACCGTCCCCGCGTCCACCCATCCGTTCGGCTAGCAGCTCTGCACTCACGATCCCGCCGCCCACGCCCAGCGCCTCCATTGTTTCTCCGGCATAGCTGAGTCGATTGTGTTCGGCCGCATCGCGTGCCGCCCGGGCGTGGCGTTCCGCATCGGTGGCAAAAGATCCGAGAACTTCGGCGAACTCATCGATGAGGGCAATATCGGCGATGGTCATGCCATGCCCGACCGGACGCTGCAACGCGGCTCGTTCCGCAGCATTGAGCTCGGGCGCCACCTCGGCAAGAAGATGCGGTTTGGTGAGCAAGCGCTCCAGCAGTGCCACCGCGGAGGAAGGCATCCAGCGCAGGTTGATTTCCCGGCGAGCATCAATGCTCTCTGCCACATCGGCAATAATCCACGGGTTTTCCGAGAGCTCCACGTTCTGGCCCTCGGCCACCTGGCGGGCCAACACATCGACGAGGTATTTCGCGTAAGTATCGCGGGCTTCGTTATGACGCTTACCTGTACGGCGCGCCCGCCGTTGCGCGTTTTCGACATCCTGCGGGGTTAGGCGTACATCAACCCCGCTGATGCGCATCCGCACGGCCTTGCGCAACGGACGTTCGAGGAGGGTGCGCACCGCCCGCGGGGCGATAGTACGCCATACTAGGCGGCCCTTAATCTCCGCGGCGGGGGCAGTATCGACGGCGCTTACCGTTACCCCGGGCACCAGCCCGGCAATCGTCGTCGATACGACATCAGATTCTCCCAGTGACGGTAACACCTGATCGATATAGCGCAAAAAGACTGGCGAGGGGCCCACAATGAGCACGCCAGAACGCGCCAGGCGCTCGCGATGGGTATACAGAAGGTAAGCAGCGCGATGGAGGGCCACCGCTGTTTTCCCGGTCCCCGGCCCGCCCTGGACCACCAGCACATTATTAGAATCGGCGCGAATAATACTGTCTTGTTCGGCCTGAATCGTCGCGACGATATCGTTCATTTTCCCGTCGCGCGCCGCATTCATCGCCGCCATGAGGGCGCCCTCGCCCGTCAGATTGAGATCTGAGGCGGCACGCGAAGAGTCAAGAAGCTCATCTTCCACTCCGGTGACCGTGCGCAGGCGGGTCTGAATATGGCGGCGGCGCCGCACCTTTCCCGGATGTGCGGCGGTGGCCCGATAAAACGGTTCGGATTGCGGGGCACGCCAATCCAGGAGCAAGATCTCTCCGCTTTCGTCCTTCAAACCGATCCGCCCGATATGATCCGTTTCACCCTCGCGGGTATCGAGCCGGCCGAGAACCAGCCGGTTTTCGACTCGCCGCAAGCGGGTGAGATTATCTTCGTAATGGGTGGCGAAAGAGTCTCTCTCGGTCATCTCACCGGCGCTTTCCTGACCGCTCTGGCTGCGAACCGCAGCCAAGCGCTGGGCATAGGCTTCACGCTGGCGATCAAGGGCACGGTACGCAGTATCCACGAAAAGCTGTTCTTCCCGTATTGCGTCCTCGCGCGCGCTATGAGGATCGTTGACCACGAGCGGCTCCTCCTGATGACCGAACATAATCGGGTGGTGTCCTGGAAAAAAGTAACAATCAATTATGACGGAAAACGCCGGGGCGCGCTATAGTGCGGTGACGGGAACGACAGCGATCAGCCGGTGGCGAATACCGGAACCGTGTTCGGTTACGTCTCGTTGTAGAGGTTGCCGTTATTGAAGTACGACGGCGCCCGGCGCGCTCGGCCGGGCCGGTAGTCTAGGCTGGAGGGGAAGCTAGCGAGCTGGAGAGGGAGGAGGATCACGGTGAATTATTTCGTTTACCCCTGTGAGGGGGAACAGGAAGATTCCTGGGCGAGCGGGGAGCGTTGTGAAAGCGTCGTCGTTCATCTCACCGATCCCATCAATGACATTGGTTCGGTTTCAGAACTCATTGCCTCGCAGCTCTACACCCTAGAGCTCAGCCCGGTGGCTGACATAAATGTGGACGGGCTGGTTGATTATCGGGCGCAGCGCCCGCGGGTGCACTATCTCAACGGTGCGCTGGAAGACATTGCCATCCCGGCGCTCGGGCTGTTCCACGCCAAAGATATCGAGGGCACCTCTTTCTTACTTCTGCTCGGTACCGAACCAGATTTTTGCTGGCAGGGGCTCAACTCTGAGCTCATGGCGGTTTTCGCGCAGCTGGGAGTGAAGCGGCTCTACCGGGCCGGATCGGTGGCCGGGGCACTACCCCATACCCGCCAGCCGGATATGCTCATCCGCACCCGCAATGCCGATCCGGTGGCTCCCGCCCTGGAAGCTGACGTGTGGTATCCGGCGTCCTTCTCAGATTTTTTGGAATACAGTCTCGGGCAGATGGGAGTGGCGACCTTCTCTGTGACGGTGCGGGTGCCCATGTATATTGCCGGGCACCATTACGCGGCCGGGGCAGCCAGCGCGCTCTCCATGCTCGCGAAAACGGCCGGGCTGAGCCTGCCGCTGGGAGACTTGGAAGCCAGTGCCGCCGAAGAATCCGAGCAACTTGCCCAACTCACCGAACATAATGAGCAGCTCGCGGAAATCGTAGCTGCCCTGGAAGCCGAATATGATCGCGCGGAAGGGCATCCGGGCCTTATCCAGGCCCCGCAGCACAGCCTCACCGTTCCCAGTGCCGATGAAATTGGGCGTGCGGCGGAAAGTTTCCTCGCCCGAGTGGATGCCTCAATGGTCAAGCGCAAGGAGCACGCCGATAACGAACAGGCGCAACTGACGGAACGCCTGAAAAATATGCGGGCTGCGTGGCAGCATGCCAGTAGTGGGCACCGGTCCAGCGCCGAAGCACATACTGAGGCCGAGCCGCGTACGGCAGGCGAGCCGGATGCCCACGGCCAGGAAGACGGGTGCCCGGCGCCTCAGCGCCCGCGCGGTCGGCACGCCGCGGACTAGTCTTCGGGCAGGGGAGCGCCTGCGGGTAAGTAGCCGATATCGGCATCCCGCTCGAGGATGGCGCCGCGAGCCCGCCGGCGTAAATCCGCCCGTCCCACCATGCGCGCGGGCAGTGGGAGGCGGCGAACCAGTCGCTCGATCTGCGCGAAAGCGAATTCTCGCTGGGAGGCAGCCAATACGATATTGCCGAAGCGACGCCCGCGCAGCACCGCCGGATCCATAATCGCTAGCACATACTCGAAATGCTCGAGGAGGGCCCGTGATTCATTCGCGAAGCGGGTCAGGCCGGTGGAGGCCACCGAGTTGAGGAGATACACACCGTCGGGTTGCAGAACTTCGGCGACTCGCGCAGCGGCGTCGCCGGTACGTAAATGGGACGGAACATCACGGTCAGCAAAAGCATCGCGCACCACCACGTCCCAGCGCGCCGCCGTGGTGTCCAGGGTGACGCGCGCGTCCTGTACCCGGATACGCAAACGCGGGGACGGGGGCAGATCGAACCATTCGCGTGCGTAGGTGGCGAGTTTGCCGTCAATTTCCGCTGCTAGCTGGCGTGAGCCGGGCCGAGCCGCATCCAGGGCACGTGGAAAAGCGCATCCGGCTGCCCCCAGGTGGAGTACTCGCAGCGGCTGGAGCTTGGGATACATGGCTTCGAGAATGCACCTAAACTGTTGCATATACTCGAATTCTAGATACGTGGGATCGTCAAGATCCAAGGCGGAGGATTCCACCCCGTCCAGGTAGAGGGTCACGAGGGAAGGGCGATCCGAGCGCCGATCCAGTTCGGCGAGGGCATAATCAGTTCGCACGGGTTCGGTAGGCACACTCACAGCTCCAGCCTAATGGAGAGCGCACCGTAACGACGGGAACTCGGAAAAAGAAACCGCGCGTGAGGATACGCGGGCGGAACCGGGCGAACGGAAACGGGGCGACAAAATGGAGCGAGAGGAAACGGAGGGCTTATGTCACGCGCACCGCGCTCACGCGCAGTCCGCCATTCCTGGGGCGATGACGATTCGCGTACTCCTATCCTCCATATTGATATGGATGCCTTTTTTGTATCCGTGGAGCTTCTCGACCATCCGGAGCTGCGCGGGCGCCCCGTCGCGGTGGGCGGCCAGGAACGCGGTGTTGTGGCCGCCGCTTCCTACGAGGCACGCGCCTTCGGGGTGAATTCCGCGATGCCGGTGGGACAGGCACGGCGGCGTTGCCCGAATCTCATTATGCTCACCCCGCGCCTGGAACTTTACCGCGCGGTATCGGAAAAAATCATGGCGATTTTGCGGGAGGTCACCCCGCTGGTGGAGCAGCTTTCCGTGGATGAAGCTTTTCTGGACGTCGGGGGAGCGCGCCGGCTTTTCGGCCCTCCCGTTCATATTGGTCAGCAGCTGCGCGCACGTATCCGCACCGAGGTTGGAGTACCTGCCTCCGTGGGGATCGCCGCCACCAAACACGTGGCTAAAATAGCATCCGCGCACGCCAAACCAGACGGGCTTCTCCTTGTTCCCGCCGCGGCTACCCTCCATTTTTTGCACGATTTACCGGCCGGAGCCCTCTGGGGTGTGGGCGGGCGTACCGAAGAACGTTTGCGTTTGCACGGGATCGAAACGGTGGGGGACGTCGCCGCTGCCGGCCCGGACCAGCTACGCCGCCTCCTTGGCACCGCTGCCGGGGATCACCTCTTCCAGCTGGCCAGCGGCGTCGACCCGCGCCCCGTTACCCCGAGCCGTGAGGAAAAATCCATCGGACGTGAAGAAACCTTTTTCGACCCCCTGGCTGACCGGGACGAACTCCACCGTATTCTGCTTTTCCAGGCGCATGACACCGCAGTCCGGTTGCGTGCAAAAGGCCTGGTGGGGCGCACCGTCGCTATTAAGGTGCGCTTCCCGGATTTCACCACCATTACCCGGTCGGCAACACTGCCGCAAGCCACCCAGGTTGCCGCCGAGATCTACGAACGCGCACGCGAGCTGCTGGACGGGGTGGAGGTCACCGCCGCGGGCTTGCGGCTCCTGGGCTTGCGCGTAGAGAACCTGAGCGAGCAGGGCGGCTACCAGCAGCTCGCTTTCGATGATGATCCGCGCCGTGGGAAAGCTGAGAGTGCCATGGATGCGGTGCGTTCGCGTTTCGGAGCCGGGGCACTCGGGCCAGCAAGCCTCTTGCATCGGCCGACGACGGGGCGCGACAGTGGGGTAGAAGATGCCGGTACGGGGCACGGTGGGACGGGGCGCGGCGATGCCCTAGCCGGTGGGCGCGAAGGGCTCGGAAACGGTGTATCGTGACACAACATATCGTGACGGTGGTGCGCCGGGCACGGTAGACTGGCAGCAGTACAGTAACAAGGAGGCACAGTGGCCCTATCGGACTACGAGAAGAAGATGCTCGCTGAGCTGGAAGCGCAGCTCACCAACGAGGATCCCAGCTTCGCGCGTAATATGAAGCCCGCTGCGCCGGAAGTAGAAGCCATCAGTCGGCAACTGTCCGTGCGCAATCTCGTACTGGGGATTCTCGGGCTGGTTGCGGGCATCGCCATTCTTATCGGTGGGATTTCTGCACCGAAGATGTGGTGGCTTGGTTTGCTCGGCGTCATCATCATGTTTGCCTCGGTATGGTATGCGCTCGCGGGTGTACATACTGAGAAAATTGCGGTGCCTGCCGGAGGTGCGGGATCCCCGAGTGCGTCGGGGCCGCGCGGAGTATCGTCTTTTATGCAGCGCCAACAAGAAATGTGGGAAAAGCGCCGCCGCGGCGAGCACTAGAAACTACGGTAGCGCGGGCCCGGTTCGTCCGGTAGTGCAAACTCGGCACCCATAACGGTGAGAGGATATCGATCCTCTCACCGTTTTCTTTTTATAGATACGACGGCGCAGCTGGGTGCGCCCCGTGCTACCGGACGTTCTGCTTTACCGAGCGCCTCGCGTAACAAATTGGGCGTTCTTCACCCCTGAACACTCCACCGTACTCCACCTGCGCTCCACTCAGTTTCCCCTGTTATGGCGGGCTTTTCTGGGAATCACTAGCGCGACATACCCTCGTCATGGCAAACTGGTGGAGCAAAGTGGAGTAAAGTGGAGACAAGCGCCACGAGAGGGGGTGCGGTAGATGTTCCTCGGCACGTATGAGCCCAAATTGGACGACAAAGGTCGAATCATTCTGCCCGCCAAATTTCGTGATCAGCTCCAGGGCGGGCTGGTGATGACGCGCGGTCAGGAACACTGCATCTACGTTTTTCCGCTCGCGGATTTTGTGGAATTGCAGCAAACCCTGGCTAAAGCCCCCTTGACGTCCAAAGAGGCGCGGTCATATACCCGCGTGCTGCTCTCCGGCGCCGTGGATGACGTCCCTGATAAACAGGGACGAATCACCATCCCGGCGATGTTGCGCACGTACGCGGGCCTGGATCGCAACCTCGCGGTTATCGGCACGGGCAACCGGGTCGAAATCTGGGATAGCGCCGCGTGGGCGGTCTACCTAGAGGATCAAGAATCGGCTTTCGCCGATAGGGAAGAAGAGGTCATCCCCGGCCTCTTCTAGGAATCGCGTGATCGCGGTGGCGGTCTTTCGCGAGAGCTCTGAGGCACTTCCCCAGCTTCAGATCGCTCGCGGGGGATCACTATCGCGGGCGCCGCAATAAGAAGGGCACAGGATGGAGACAGCACGTACCTCGGGCGCGCCGCGCGCCGCCGGGAACGCGCTGCATGCCCCGGTGCTCGTGGACACCTGCATCGAGCTCCTCGCTCCCGCTTTCCAGGTTCCCGCCCCTGTTCTTATTGACTGCACCCTCGGGATGGGCGGGCACACCGAAGCCTTCCTCGAGCGTTTTGAGAACCTCACCGTTATCGGAATTGACCGCGATCCCGCAGCCATTACTTTGGCGGGGGAGCGCCTGGCCCGCTTCGGGAAGCGGTTCCGCCCCGTCCAAACCACGTACGACGACGTGGCCGCGGCAGCGGGCAATCGCCCCGTGGATGGAATCCTCATGGACTTGGGAGTGTCCTCCCTGCAATTGGATGAAACCGAGCGCGGGTTCTCCTACTCCCACGATGCTCCGCTTGATATGCGTATGAACGCCCAGGTCGGGCGCACCGCCGCAGATATCCTCGCGGAAGAATCGGTAGGTGAGCTCACTCGGATTTTGCGCGAGTACGGGGAAGAAAAATTCGCCCATCGTATCGCTACCACCGTTGTGCAACGGCGCGCCAGTGCCCCGTTGCTCCGTACCGGCGAACTGGTGGATATCGTGCGTTCGGCCATCCCCGCCCCGGCGCGGCGCACCGGGGGAAATCCCGCCAAACGCACTTTCCAGGCCTTGCGCATCGCGGTGAATGACGAACTCGGAACACTTGAACGGGCCTTGCCGGCAGCCCTCGCCGCTTTGCGGGTGGGTGGGCGCATCGTCGTCGAAGCGTACCAGTCCCTGGAAGACCGCCTGGTGAAACGGGCTTTTGCCGCCGGGGCCACCTCTCGGGCACCCAAGGGACTGCCCGTTGAACTTGAAGAACATAAACCTTGGTTGGAACTCCTCACCCGAGGAGCGATTCGAGCCAGCGAAGAAGAAATCACCCGCAACTCCCGGTCCGCGTCCGTTCGCTTACGCGCTGCCGAGAAAATCCGTCCCGGAGGTCAGCTATGAGCGCACAGCCCCACGCTGTTGCAGCGCCGCGTACCCGTCCCGTGATCTCGGGGCGTCCCGAACTCACGCTTATCCCCACCCCGGCGGCGCACCGTGGCTTTCTCGGTACCGTGATCATATGCATGGCGCTTTTCTTCGGCGCGTTTGCCACGGTTTTCGCTCTTAATACGCGTATGGTAGGCACGGCGTACGAAATCCGCTCCGTTAAGCAGGAGCTGGCGGTCGCGCAATCGGTGGAGTCCACCCTCACGGATGAAGTGGTGGGGGCTTCCACTCCGCAAGGCCTCAAGGAACGCGCGCAGGACCTCGGCCTCGTCCCCGCCACGGACGTTCAGCATATGGACCTGGGGTCCGCTACGATTCTTGCTCCGATTCCGGGGGAGTGACACGAAGGAAAAGCGCATGAAGGAACTAGCCCGTCGCTGGAAGGCCGCGCAGCCGCATGTACGGCGCGTGCGAACCATGGCGATCATCTTCTTCTTCGCGCTGGGGATCCTCGGGGTGCGGCTCATCGATTTGCAGTTTATTCGCGCCGATGCCCTGGCTGCCTCGGCAGATGCTTTCCGTACCCGTACCTACACCCTGCAGGCCAAACGGGGCGATATCGTGGACACCAACGGGGCAGTTTTGGCGACTTCTGTGGAACGCTACAACGTGGGCGTCAACCAGAATCTCATTGGTTCTTACCAGCACTACAAAACCGATGACAACGGGGACTATGTCCTAGACGCCAATGATCAGCTCATCGTGGAAGGTACCGGGGCGGCAGAAGCCGCGAAAGTGCTCGCACCTCTGCTCGGCGTGGATCGGGCGGAATTGGGAGGCACCCTCCTAGGGGGTGAGAAAAAATCTACCTTTGTGTATATCGCCCGTGATATTTCCCCTGAGAAATGGCGGAAAATCAACGCCTTAGGAATTCCGGGTATCGAACCCGAACAGTTTATGAAGCGCGAATACCCCAATGGTTCAGTGGCCGGAAACGTCCTCGGCTACGTGGGGGAAACCGCAGAAAACCCGCTCCCTACCGGGCAGGCCGGTATTGAGCGCACGTTCAACGATGCCCTTTCTGGCACGGATGGGCGCTTGACGGTGCAAACCGCCGGAGGCGGCGCCGTCGTACCGAACGGAAAAACCGAGCGCGTGGATCCGGTTAACGGCGCGAGCGTGAAACTCACCATCGACCGCGATCTGCAAAACGCCCTCATGGAATCCCTCGACGCTTCGGTGGATGCCAACGCTGCGGATTGGGGCGCCGCCGTTGTTATTGAAGTGGGGACGGGGCGGGTGCTCGCCCTCGCAGATTCCCATGCCCCCGATCCTTCCCGTCTCCAGGAAGCGAGTCCGGATTCTTGGGGCTCGCGTGCCGTACAGGCACCGGTCGAGCCGGGATCTTCAGGAAAGCTCCCCACCTTCACCGCGGCCATTGATACCGGAACCGTCACACCCCTCACCCAATTCACGGTGCCGGATACCATCACCATGCCCAATGGCGAAAGCATCTCCGATAATGATCCGCATCCCACCCAGGGGATGACGGTGGCTGGGATTCTCGCGCAGTCCTATAACACCGGACTCGTTCAGATTGGTGACACGGTGGACGATAACGTGCGCTATGACTATATGCGCAGCTACGGGCTGGGAAGCCCCACCGGGATCGAATTACCGGCCGAATCGGGCGGTATTTTGCGCCCGCCGGAGCAGTGGGGCCAGCGTGATCGCTACACCACCATGTTCGGGCAGGGATGGGCGGCTACCACCGTGCAACTGGCGCAAATCGGGGCCACCATCGCCAACGGGGGAGTATATATTCCGCTCCACGTGGTGGACTCCACCACCGATGCCAGCGGGCGCACCACCCCCACCGTTCCTGGGGAAAGCCACCGTGTTATGAGCGAGGAATCCTCGCGCACCATGATGAATATGATGCAGGCGGTTACCAATAACCAGTCCACCGGGTGGCGCGGCAAAGTTCCCGGCTACAACGTGGCCGGTAAAACCGGCACCGCTCAGGTTCCGGACGCTAACGGAAACCTCACCCGCCGTGTGGGTACCTTTATTGCGGCCATCCCTGCCGAAGACCCGCAGATCGCGGTAGCGATAGCGGTCTACGGCGGGGCTGGGGCCGGATACGGTGGTGACACCGCGGTGCCTGTTTTCGCGAACTTCGCACCTTTCGCGATGCGGCACCTGGGCGTGCCGCCCAGCACCGTTCCGCTTTTCAAATATCCGTGGTTTTCATCCGAGGTAGGCAACTAGTGAGTGACGAATTCCCCCTTCCGCAGGTGCGCCCGGTGGCGCTCAATGAGATTCCGGGCGTGGAAGCGTGCGCCCCCGCGGGGAAAGCGCAGGCTGAGGATACGGATCTAAGCGGTCGTAGCGGCACCACCGTCACTTCCGTAACTGCCGATTCGCGCGCGGTGCGCGATGGTGCACTCTTCGCCGCGCTGCCCGGCGCCCATGCTCATGGGGCGCGCTTTGCCGGACAGGCGGTGCGACGGGGCGCCCGCGCCATCCTCACCGATACCGCCGGGGCAGCGCTTATCGCGCAGGCCGGCCTGGATCTTCCACTAGTGGTTTTGGAGGACCCGGCCGCCCACCTGGGCGCCATTGCGGCACGCGTCTACGGGGAACCGGCAGAGCGCTTGCGCAGTTTCGCGGTGACTGGCACCAATGGTAAAACGACGACGACGTACCTCCTGGACGGCCTACTTACCGCGCTGGGCCGCACCACCGGGCTGGTAGGAACCGTGGAAACAAAAATTGCGGACCTGTGCGTCCCGGCGCATCTGACCACGCCCATGCCCGCGGATCTGCAAGCATTGCTCGCCCTCCTGGTGGAACGGGGCGGGACGGATGTATCCATGGAAGTTTCCTCCCACGCGCTGGCCCAGCACCGTACCAGCCCCGTGGTCTTCAGTGTGGCAGGATTTACCAATCTCACTCGGGACCATCTCGACTACCACCACACCATGGAAAACTACTATCAAGCCAAACGTAGCCTTTTTACCCCGACCTGTTCGCGTAAGGCAGTTATCACCGTTGACGATGATTGGGGCCGGCGCCTGGTTGGGGAAACCGAGGTGCCCACCGTGGCCCTCGGGGTGTTCTCCGAGCTGGATGGCCGAAGCGGATACCAGGTGCGCGATATCGAGCGCGGCCCCGTTACATCCTTCACCCTGGCCCATAGCGAGGGCTGGGAGATGACGGTGCGCACCGGCCTGCCCGGAGATTTTAATATTGCCAATACCGCGCTCGCGGTTGCCATGGTGCTGGAAAGCGGAGCGGACCGAGGCGCCGTTGGCGCGGTGGTGGGTGCCGGGCTCACCCCACAAGTCCCCGGCCGCATGGAAGTAGTGGGCAGCGCACCGCGCGTCGTCGTCGATTTTGCGCATAATACCGCGGCGCTGCGTCTGGCCATGAACGCGCTGCGCCCGACTACCTCCGGTGAGCTCATCGTTGTAACCGGAAGCGCCGGGGAACGCGACGTGGATAAACGCCCCGAGATGGGGCGGACAGTCGCCGAACTGGCCGACGTCGTCTACATCACGGACGACGATCCGCACGAAGAAGATCCCGCACCGATTCGCGCCGCACTCCTGGACGGTGCCCGCAGCGCGCACAGCCCCGCCCGCATCGTGGAGATCGCTGATCGGACCACCGCCATGCGCACCGCCATCCGTGATGCGGCAGCGGAGGATACCGTGCTGCTCGCCGGGCGTGGGCACGAAACTTATCAACCGGTGGCCGGGGGGCGTAACATTCCGCTGGACGACCGCGAGGTAGCGCGGGCGGCGCTCGCTGAGCGCGCTAGCCGCGGTGTACTCAACAAAAACACGCAAGAAGAGAAAGACACGCAATGATTTCCATGTCCTCCGCGGAGGTTATCGCCGCCGTCGGCGGGGCCGCGCTCGCACCGTTGTGCGATACCGAGGTCACCGCGGCGGTTATCGATACCCGCGCCATCACGCCCGGTGCGCTTTTTGCCGCCGTGAAAGGCGCGCGCGTGGACGCGAATACCCTGAGCGGCCAGGCGCGCGCGGCAGGAGCCAGCCTCATTCTCACCGAAGATGGCCCAGCGGCCCTGGCCGGTGGCGCCGAAGCCGAGCGTATTATCGTGGTCGATGATATCCCCGCGGCGCTCGGACGCCTGGCTCGGCATAATCTTGAACTGGCCAGCCAGCTCAATCCCGATTTGCGGGTTATCGCGGTGACCGGGAGCGTGGGGAAAACGACCACGAAGGATCTTCTTGCCGCGATATGCCGGGAACGTGGGAACGTGGTTGCCCCACCGGGATCACTCAATAACGAAATCGGCTTACCGCTCACGGTGCTCCGTGTGGACGCGAGCACCGCCACCCTGGTGGCGGAAATGGGTGCCGACCACATCGGCAACCTCGCCTACCTCACTTCCATCGCGCCCCCGGATATCGCTGTGGTGCTGGTGGTGGCCCGCGCGCACCTGGGCGAATTTGGCGGCATCGAGAACGTGGCGCGCGCCAAAGCAGAACTTGTGGAAGGCCTGCGCGAGGACGGCATCGCCATCCTCAACGCCGATGATCCGCGGGTGGCCGCCATGGCCGGGCGAGTTGCGAGCGGTCGGGTACGCACCTTTGGGCGCGTGAACCCGGCGGACGTGACGGCAACCGATATCACCCTCGGAAGCGACGGCCGGGCGAGTTTCACGCTCCGTATGAACGACGGCGCAGCCAGCTTCGCACCCTCCGCCATCTCCGCCCCGACCGTGCAGTCGGCGCCATCCGCCTCCGCTACACCGTCCGCTCCAACGGTCAGCCTCGGGCTCGTGGGGGAACACCAAGTCATGAACGCACTCGCGGCGGCAGCTGCCGCGTCCGCCGCCGGGGTGAGTTTGCCCGCCATCGTGGCGGGACTGTCGAGTGGGCCGGCCAGCGCTCACCGTATGGATGTGTTCCGCCGCGGCTCGACCCTTATTATCGACGACTCCTACAATGCCAACCCGGATTCTATGCGCGCCGGCATCGCCGCGCTCGGACAGCTCGGGAATGGGCGCAAAGCCGCGATTCTGGGCGATATGCTTGAACTCGGCGCGACATCTCGGGAAGAACACCTCGCCCTCCTCCCGGCCCTGGAAACGGCCGGTGTGAGCCTTCTTATCGCGGTGGGCCCCCAGATGGCAGCCCTCGCGGCGGCGGCCCGTGAGGCCGGTATCACCGCCCGCTCCGTCGGCGCGTGGGAAGAAGCGGAAGCAGCGCTCTCCGATATGCTCAATGAGGATGGGGCACTCCTCATCAAAGGTTCGCACGGTTCGGGTGTGTGGCACATCGCCACCCACCTCAAGGGGGAATAGTGCTCGCGCTTATTATCGCTTTTGCGGTCTCGCTTCTCGTCACCCTATTCGGGACCCCGCTTCTCATCCGTTTTCTCGTGCGCAAACAATTTGGCCAATTTATCCGCCAGGATGGCCCCACCTCGCACCTGGTCAAACGCGGCACACCAACCATGGGCGGTCTTGCTATTGTGGCGGCGGTTGTTATCGGTTACCTGGTGGGCAATATCGGGGCCGGGCGCAGTCCGGGTATGTCCGGGATCCTCCTCCTCGGACTCATGATCGGTATGGCGGGCGTAGGTTTTGCCGATGATTTCACTAAGATTTCTCGCAAACAAAGCCTGGGCCTCACCCCCTGGGCAAAAATCGCTGGCCTGGGGATTGTTGGCGTCGCCTTCGCGGTGCTCTCCCTCATGTTCTCGGATGAAAATAACCGAACTCCGGCATCAATGCGTATTTCCCACGTGCGCGATACCGGCCTGAGTCTCGCCTTTGCCGGCACTGCCGTTGGCATTATCCTCTTCATTATCTGGGCGAATTTCCTCATCACCGCCTGGTCCAATGCCGTGAACCTCACCGACGGCCTCGACGGCCTATCCACCGGTGCCTCCATCATCGCTTTCGGGGTTTACACTCTTATTACGATGTGGCAAAGCAACCACCCTTGCTACGGTCTCGTTGATGCCGCACCCGGGTGCTATCCCATCCGCGACCCGCGCGATCTCAATATCATCGCGGTGGCCCTTGTCGGGGCACTTATCGGATTCCTCTGGTGGAATACCTCGCCGGCCCAGATCTTCATGGGGGATACCGGCTCCCTCGCCCTGGGTGGGGTCTTCGCGGGAATGTCTATCTACACCCACACCGAATTCCTCGCCGTACTCATCGGCGGGCTCTACCTCCTGGAAGTCATCTCCGACGTAGTCCAGGTGGGCGTTTTCAAAATGACACGAAAACGGGTATTCCGCATGGCACCTATCCACCACCATTTCGAACTCAAAGGGTGGAACGAAGTCACGGTCGTGGTGCGCTTCTGGGTAATCCAAGCCCTGTGCGGCTTTATCGCCCTGGGTATTTTTTACGCTGAGTGGTTGATGCAAAGATGAGTGAGTGGCAACATCCGGGCGCGGCGGAACTGGCAGGGCGCCGTATCGCCGTCGTCGGTTTAGGGAAATCAGGGCGGGCCTGCGCGCGGGCACTGACCGAGCTCACCGAGGCGCGCGTGAGCGTGTGGGACGCAGATATCACCAAACTCGGGGCGGTCACCGCGCTCCCCGTGGACACCGGCGGCAGCGACCCGACCCCGGCCGAACTGGCGCGCAAAGTGCTGGCCTGGCGGCCCGACGTCATCATCCCCGCACCCGCCATACCCGAAATCGGCCCGCTTTTTTCCGCAGCCGCTGATAACGGTATTGAGCTGTGGTCCGAAATCGAACTTGCTTGGCGCCTGCGCGCGCACGACGGCACCGGGAACGCCGCCCCGTGGCTTGCCGTGACCGGCACCAATGGGAAGACCACCACGGTGACGATGGCGGCTCATATTTTGCGGGCTGCGCACCTGGGCGGCGAACCCATCGGGAACGTCGGTAATCCCGCCGTTACTGCCGTGAGCGCCACCGGCCCGGATGCTCCGCAGGCCTTTGCTTTGGAGCTATCTTCCTTCCAGCTGCGCACCACCCACACCATGGAACCGGCTGCCAGCATCTGCCTCAATATTGCCGACGACCACCTCGAGTGGCACGGTAGCCGTGCCGCCTACGCCGCCGCAAAAGCCCGCATTTACGAGCATGTGCGCACCGCCGCGGTCTACCCGGTCGGAGATAGCGCTGTCCAAACTATGGTCGATAACGCGGATGTGTGCGAAGGTGCTCGGGCCATCGGCATCACTACCGGCATTCCTGCCGTCGGCCAGATCGGCATCGTGGACGGCCTTATCGTGGACCGTGCGTACGGGAAGCAACGGTGGAGTAGCGCCGTGGAGATTGCTTCTTTGAACGACGTCGCCCAGCTGGCTCCTGCCGCCGCGGCGCTTCCGCGCCACCTTATCTGGGACTCCCTGGCCGCCGTGGCTCTCACCCGTGCCATCGATATTCCCGCGGAGGTGGTACGCGCCGGCCTTCAGCATATGCGGCCGGGCCACCACCGGATCGAAACGGTGAGCGAACGGGCCGGGGTGCGCTACGTGGATGATTCCAAGGCCACCAATGCCCATGCCACACTCGCTTCCGTGTCCGCACTGGCTGAGGGTAGCTGTGTATGGATCGTGGGCGGGCAACCCAAAGGTGCCCGCTTTGAATCCCTCGTGGCGCAGGTGCGGGACAGGCTGCGCGCCGTCGTCGTTATTGGCATCAACCAAGAACCCTGGCACGCGGCTTTGGACGGAGCAAATCTTCCGGTCACCTATATTGACCCGGCTGCCTCCGAACCGATGGCACGTGCGGTGCTGGCCGCTTCGCGCTACGCCCAAGCGGGGGACACCGTCATGCTTGCCCCCGCCAGTGCCTCCATGGATCAATTCACGTCTTACGCGGATCGCGGTGATCGTTTCGCCGCGGCCGTGCGAGCCCTACCGGCACCGCCAGCGGGCGGCGCCTCGTCGGAGAGCGACTCCTTGGCAGGGGAAGGTACCCCAGCGGAGGGAACGGCGCGAGACAACGGTGCACAGGATAGCTCCACGGGGACACGGCATGCGTGATCGGATCGAGAACCCGCAGGCCCCGAGTATCCCGGAGGAACGCGTGCGCAATGTCATGCACCGTTCCATTCTCCTTCTCGTGGTAGCCACTGCGATCCTCACTCTCCTCGGGCTCCTCATGGTGTTTTCTGCCATTACCCCCGGGGCGGTGCGAGCCGAATACGAAGACGGCCCCAACCTGTTCCGCTCGGCCTACTTGCAGATGGCTTACGCTGCTATTGGCACCATCTTGGCGGTGATCTGCGCCCGTATTCCCCTCGCTGTTTTCCAGCGCCTATGGGGCCTGGCCCTCGGCTTCGGGATACTTTTGCAGCTCCTCGTGCTCACCCCGCTGGGTGCCTCCGTTGCCGGCAATCGCAACTGGATTGCCTTCGGCCCTATCCGGCTCCAACCCTCGGAATTTCTCAAACTCGCCATGGTGGTGGCCCTGGCCGCGGTGCTCGGGCGCATGGTGCAAGGCGCCCACTTCCAGCTTTCCGACTGGAGCATCCCGATTGGCATTACCGGCGCGGCCATCGGCGCGGTGCTCGTGGGTGGCGATATGGGAACCGCCCTCATCTTCCTCCTCATTGGAGTGGGAATGTTCTGGATGGCGGGTTTCCCGGGGCGCTATTTCCTTATCAGTGGAGCCTTGGGTTTCTTCCTCGTCGTCGTTCTTATTTTTTCAAGCCGCTCGCGCATCACCCGCATCCAGGACTTCTTCCAGAACCTCTTCACCCTTCCCACCGGGCAAACACCCTCCCAGGCCGATTACGCGCTCTGGGCTTTCGGTTCCGGGGGGCCGGGCGGCTCCGGCCTGGGTACCGGAATTGAAAAATGGCCCGGGAACCTCGCCGAAGCACATACCGATTTCATCTTCGCCGTGGTGGGAGAAGAACTTGGGTTCTTCGGATGCGCCGTCGTCATCGTTCTTCTCGGCACAATCGGCTATGCTCTCCTCACCATCTGCATGTACCACCCGCACCGTTTCGGGCGTTTCGTTGCCGGGGGTGCCGCACTGTGGCTATGCGGACAGGCCGTAGCAAATATGTTCGTCGTCACCGGCCTGCTGCCCGTTTTTGGGGTGCCGCTACCTTTCATGAGCCAGGGCGGCTCCTCCGTCATCTCCTGCCTCATGGCGGTGGGAGTCTGCGTGGCGGCAGCCCTGGCGGTTCCGGGCGTGAAAGAATCATTCCGGCGCTCCAGCTCGCTCGCGGGCAGGGTGCGCGCAGTTATCAGGAGGACCTCGTGACACTAGTGCTCGCCGGCGGGGGAACCGCCGGGCACGTCAATCCGCTACTGGCCACCGCTCATGAACTCGCCGGACGCGGGCACCGTATCCTCGTGGTCGGCACCGCGACCGGTATGGAAAAAGACCTTGTTCCCGCCAGCGGTTTCGATTTTGCTACCGTGGAACGCGCACCGTTCCCGCGCCGTCCCGATAAAGATGCGTTACGTTTCCCCGTGGCTTTCCCGCGGGCGATACGCCAAGCACGCCGTATTCTCACCGGTGTCGATGCCGAGCTGGCGGTCGGCTTCGGTGGTTTCGCCTCCACCCCCGTCTACGCCGCGGCGCGCCGCGCCGGCATCCCGGTGGTGGTGCACGAACAAAACGCACTGCCGGGCCTCGCCAATAAACTTGGGGCACGGGGCGCGGCCGCCGTCGCCCTCACCTTCCCCTCCACGCCGCTGCGCGCCGCGCGCGGCATCACCCGCACCGTCGGGCTGCCGCTACGCCCCGCCATCGCTGCCCTTGCCGGTGCAGATAGAGCGGAGGCGCGCACCGCCGCCGCGGCGCGCCTCGGATTAGACCCGCTGGTACCTACCCTGGTGGTCACCGGGGGTTCCCTGGGCGCTGCTCACCTCAATGACGTGATGACCGCCGCCGCCTCCCGCTGCGCCGCGGCTGGCGTGCAGGTACTTCACCTCACCGGGCGAGGCAAAGCCGCCGAGGCCCAGCGCACCGCCGCTACCATCCCCAGCTACCACGTGCTCGAATATCTGGAAGAAATGGAACTTGCCTACGCGGTGGCCGATACCGTGGTGTGCCGCGCCGGAGCCGGCACCGTGGCGGAAGTATCCGCCTTAGGGCTCCCCGCCGTTTTCGTTCCGCTCCCCATCGGGAACGGTGAACAGGCGCGCAACGCCGCGGACGTTGTGGCTGCCGGTGGAGCGCTGCTCATCCCCAATGCCCAGTTCACCGCAGACTCGGTGGGCACCGTATTGGACATCGTCACCGACGCATCCACCCGCACCCGCATGGCCCAGGCCTCGCGCGCTATCTGTCCGGCTGACGGCGCGGCCCGGCTCGCTGATCTTATTGAGGAGGTTCTCAGGTGACACATATCCATCTCATCGGCATCGGCGGGGCAGGCATGAGCGTGATCGCCGATCTGCTGCATGCCGAAGGCTGGACCGTGACCGGCTCCGACGCCCGCGCCTCGGCCACCACGGAGCGCCTGGCGGATTCCGGCATCACCCTGTGGATCGGAACGGAACCGGAGCGCCTCAGCGCCGACACCCTCGTGGCGGTCTCCTCCGCCATCCGGGAAGATAACCCGGAACTTGCGCGGGCCCGCCAGCTCGGTGCCCGCGTCATCCACCGTTCCCAAGCCCTCGCCCTCGCGAGCGGGAACCGCGATTTTGTAGCCGTGGCCGGCGCACACGGAAAAACCACCACGTCGGCAATGCTGGCGGTGGCACTGGATGAAGCGGGCCAGGCACCGTCCTGGGCTATCGGCGGGAGCGTACGCGGGCACGGCTCCGGAGGGCATCTGGGCACCGGGAAGGTCCTCGTTGCCGAAGCCGATGAATCCGATGCTTCCTTCCTCAACTACCGGCCCCGTATCGCCTTGGTCACTAACGTCGAACCCGATCATCTCGACCATTACGGTAGCCGGGAAGCTTTTGAAGAGGCCTTCGCGGAATTCGCGCGCTGCATCGTCCCCGGCGGGCTCCTCATTGTTTGCGGCGACGACGCCGGTGCAGCCCGCCTGGGTGCTCAAGCGGTAAACGAAGGTATTCGGGTGGTTAGTTACGGGCGGGGCGCACCGCTCCCTGGCGCGGAAGCCCACGTGGCTCTCGAGAACAGGGCGTTACGGTGCGGGGAAAGCCGCGCGCCGCTCTCCCTCCAGGTCCCCGGATCCCATAACGAACTCAACGCGGCCGGAGCGGCAGCCGCAGGTCTAGAACTGGGCGTGAGCCTGGCCGATATGGCCCGCGGTCTGGAGACTTTTACGGGGACGGGGCGGCGTTTCGAGCTGCGCGGTGAGGTCGGGGGAGTCCGTCTCTTCGATGATTACGCTCACCATCCCACCGAAGTGGAGGCTACCTTGCGCGCCGCCCGCACCGAGGCCGGGGAGGGGAGCGTGCGCGTCCTTTTCCAGCCGCACCTGTATTCGCGCACCCGCAATTTTGCGGACCGTTTCGCCACCGCCCTCAAGCTGGCCGATACCGCCATTGTCACCGCCGTATACGGAGCCCGCGAAACGCCGTTCAATGGTATCGAGGGCGATATGATTACTTCCCGCATGGGAAGCGCTGGGCATTTTATTGCCGATAAACACGAGGCTGCCCGGGCGCTCGCGAAAAGCGCGAAGCCTGGGGATCTGCTCCTCACCATGGGGGCCGGCGACGTGACGGCACTGGGACCCGAAATACTGGCGGCGCTGGGGGAGGGGACGGTGCGGTGAAAGAACCATCTCGGCGTCGCTCCGCGCGCGATATTAATCCGCACGCGGAGATCACCTACGTTCCCACCGCTACCACCGCTCCGGTGATATACGACGACGGTGATGCCCCGCTAGCCGACCTTGCGAGTACCACCACGGTTTCTCTGGATGAGCGCCTCGAAGAGAAAGCCTCCGAGAAACGCCGGGTGCGCTGGCGGCGCGTCGGGGTGGCCGGTGCGGGACTTGCCGCGTTCGCCGCCCTGGCCTGGGTAATTTTCTTCAGCCCGCTGCTGGCCTTGCGTGCCAGCGATATTACCGTCTCGGGTATCCCCGCGAACACTGCGGTGACGGCGGAAGACATCACCGCAGCCCTCTCTGAACGGTCAGGAACCCCGCTCCCACGCCTGGATACTGAAGCTCTTGCCACCGACCTAAGCGAGCAATTCCCAGCCGTCAAGGAAGCGCAGCTACGCCGCAGCTACCTCCACGGACTGGAGGTTACCCTCACCGTACGTGAGCCGGTAGCCTGCCTGGTGGACAGAGGATCATGCTCCGCCATGGATCGGGACGGCGTGAGTTTCCCGGTTCTCCCCGAGGTGGAAGCAAAACTCCCGCGAGTAAGCCTCACACCTGGGCCGGCCACCCGCTCCGAGGATGGGAACGACGGTCCGGGTATTCGCATCGCCCTCGATGTACTCTCCAGCCTGAAGGAGGATGTGCGCGCTCAGGTAGCCGGGGTATCGGTGAGCGATAGCGGGCGGGTAGGACTCGATCTCAACTCCGGGCAGAAGGTGATCTGGGGCGATGCCCAACGCTCGGACCTCAAGGCGGCAGCACTGGCCACCGTTATCACCGTCCCCGGCCAGGTGTACGACGTGTCAGAGCCTACGGCCGTCGTCGTTCATTAATCCTGAACCGGTTATCGCACCGATGCAGACCACCGCCGCACCGCTCTACGTAATTTCCGCACCGTTCTGCGCGATTACCGGACCGTTCGACCGGATTTCCACACCGTAGCGCAGATCACTTCGCAACACACCAGCGCGGGGAATTGCACCGTTGTCATTCACCTACTATCTTTTCCGCGAAGTCAGGAACGAAAAACCTCAAGTTTTACTTGAGGTTCGGGAGGAAAGCTCATGGCCGTAGTCAATAACGCCGCCAATATCAAAGTCATCGGGGTCGGCGGGGGCGGCGTCAACGCTGTTGACCGCATGATTCAAGACGGACTTGCCGGTGTCGAATTTATTGCCGTTAATACCGACGGACAGTCCCTGGTGAAATCCGAAGCGGAAACCAAACTTGATATTGGGCGCGAGGTTTCCAAGGGCCTGGGTGCGGGTGCGGATCCCTCGGTGGGTAAGCGTGCCGCGGAAGAAAATGTGGAAGTTATCCAAAGCGCCCTCGAAGGTGCGGATATGGTGTTCGTCACCGCGGGTGAAGGCGGGGGAACCGGCACCGGTGCCGCCCCCGTTGTTGCCAAGGTGGCTCGGGATCTGGGAGCGCTGACCGTCGGCGTCGTTACCCGTCCCTTTGAATTTGAAGGTGCCCAGCGCGCTAATAATGCCTCCATGGGTATCGCGGAACTGCGCCAAGCGGTGGATACTCTCATCGTTATCCCCAATGATCGCCTGCTGGAGATCGCCGAAGAAGACCTCACCATTATTGAGGCCTACCACCTCGCCGATGAGGTGCTGCGCTCGGGCGTCAAGGGAATTTCGGATCTCATTACCATTCCGGGCCTGGTCAACCTCGACTTCGCGGACGTCAAGGCCATTATGAAGGATGCGGGTACCGCGCTCATGGGTATCGGCTCGGCCTCCGGGGAAGATCGGGCGGTGCGCGCTACTGAAAGCGCCATCTCCTCCCCGCTGCTGGAAGCCTCCATTGACGGGGCGCACGGTGTGCTTATTTCCTTCCTGGCCGGCGCGGACTTCGGTATGAAGGAGCTCGCCTCCGCTTCCAAGATGGTCAAGGAAGCGGTGGATCCGAACGCGAATATTATCGTTGGTCAGATTATTGACGAATCCCTCGGTGATGAGGTGCGCGTGACCGTTATCGCCGCGGGCTTTGATGAGGCACGTGATCACCTGCTGCAGATGGACGGCGTACCCGCCGGTCACGATACCGTTGAGCCGATCGAAGATCTGGCCCCGGCGGAACCCGAACCGGAAGTTGAAGCGGTGGCCAGCCCGGCCCACCCGGTGGCCAGCCCGGCCTATCCGGCGGCCCAGCCCGAAGCGCAGGCAGCACCGCAGCGCCCGGGAACCCACCGTGCTATCCCCCCGCGGGTGGAAGAACCTCAGCGTTCCGATTTGGATATCCCCTCCTTCCTTTTCGAGGAAAACTAAAGGGAGTACAAGGGGACTCAAGGGACTTCAGGGAAACACAGCGTATAGGAAACCTCAGGCAGCAATGACTCGTAACGCTCTGGTGGAGTGGGTAGCGAATATCTCCGTTCCCGGCGGTCGCATCCGGGCGGGATTTACATCCCGCGCTGGCGGGGTATCTCACGCTCCTTTTGCGGGTCTCAATGTGGCCCACCACGTGGGGGATGACCCCGCGGATGTGGAGCGTAACCGGGCTCTCCTGGCAGAGCAAATCGGACAGCGCCCCGTCTATATGGACCAGGTGCACGGGGACCACCTTGAAGATGCCGGCGTTCTGACTTCCGCCGGTACCTTCGTGGCCCCCGGCACCGACGGCCTCCTTATTGACATCCCGTTTAGTTCGGGCACCGCACCGGTACCGATGGGTGCTGCTGCGGTAGTCATGGTGGCCGATTGCCTCCCATTGCTCCTGGTGGCGCGTGATCGTCGCGCCGGAGCTGCGGTGCACGTGGGCCGGCGCGGGTTGGAGGCCGGTATCGGGCCGGCCGCCGCGCGCGCCCTCGGTCCGGAGCACCTCATCGCCTACCTCGGCCCGTCCATTTGCGGACGCTGCTACGAGGTACCTGAGGAACTCCGGGCCAGCGTTGCCGCGAGCGTTCCGGAAGCTGCCGGGCGTACCGCCTGGGGCACGCCCTCCCTTGATATTGCGGCCGGGCTCACCGCTCAGCTGCGCGCTGCCGGGGTAAGTGAGATCCACGTCAGTTCTCAGTGCACCCGTGAAGATACCGATTTTTATTCCTACCGACGTGCATCGCGCACCGGCCGCTTTGCCGGCGTGCTCGCGGTGGACTGTAACGCGCCCACGGCGCGCCGTGCTGACAAGGCCGGGCGCGTCGCCTAACGTAAAACGAGAACAGCGAGAAGGGTTGGCTGCTATGGGAATGTTCCAGCGTTTTGTCTCCAAGGCAACGCTTAATGACGACGAGTACCTGGATTACCAGGACGACGCCGATTACTACGAAGATGATTACGAGGCGGAAGCGGAAAGCCCCGTTAGTGAAATTCACGCTGTGGAGCAGCCCGTGGATATCGCCCGGATTATCACCGCGAAACCGCGTTCCTTCACCGAGGTGCGGGGCTTCGCGGAACAGTTCCGTGACGGCCTGCCCGTCATTATCAACCTGGCGGAAGCCGATGATATTGCGCGTAATCGCATTGTCGATTTCGCCACCGGGATCTGCTTCGGGCTGCATGGGGATCTCAATAAGATTTCCGCCGATGTTCTGCTCATGACCCCGCGCACCGTTCGCATGGAAAACCAGCGTCCGGAGTCGCGCGATTCGTTCTAATGGCAGTAGTTGGAATTATCCTTTCCACCCTCATCAGCATCTATCTTTTGGTGCTGCTCGCGCGGGTGATTATTGATCTAGTAACCATTGCGGCGCGTGATTGGCGCCCCAGTGGCGCCCTTCTCGTTATCGTTAATATTGTCTACGCACTAACGGACCCGATTCTCAATCTGGTGCGCAAAATTATCCCGCCCTTGCGGCTGGGAGGTATCGCGATTGACATCGGTTTCATCGTTGTTTTTATCGTGCTTCAAATTCTCAATGGGATAATTTTACGTATCTTTGTCTCGTAGTTCGCCCAGATGAGGTAGGCTTTATCCGAGAGGCGTGTGCTCATAACACAGTCACGTGCTCTTAACACAGTTTCGTTACACTACTTGAGGTGAGAAATGGCAATGCTCACGGCACAGGATGTCATGGATGTCCGCTTTAAGCGCCCGGAAACCGCGGAGACCGGTTACGACGAGGTACAGGTCGACGAATTCCTTGACGCGATCTACGAAACCATCGTTGATCTGTCGAAGCAGCTCCAGGAAGCGGAGAATCGCGCCACCGTCGCCGAAGCGCGCGTGACCGAACTCCAGAACGGTTCGGGTGAAGAACCCGCAGCGCCGGACCAGGCCACAACCACCGCGTCCTTCGCTCAGCCCACCGGTACCGTTGGGGAACAGGCGGCTGCCGTGCTCCAGATGGCGCAGCAGACCTACGAAGAACTCGTGGCCCGCGGTGAAACGGAGAAGGCTCAGAAGATCCAGGATGCGGAAACCCGCAGTGCCAAGATCATCGAGGATGCCGAAGCTCAGTCCAACCGTACCCTGGCCCAGTTGGAGCAGGAACGCGGTCTGGTGGAGCGCAAGATCTCCGAGCTGCGTGATTTCGAGCGTGATTACCGCACACGCCTGCACAGCTACCTTGAGACGCTGCTCGCCAACGTCGATTCTGGCGCGCAGGAACCCGAAGCTCGTAACTAGTGCGTATGGTGAGGCGAAGCACCTCGTGGTTCCTCATCCTCGTGGGGGCGTTGGCTGTTGTGGCCATCGACCAACTCACGAAGCAGTGGGCCATAGCTAACCTCAGCCAAACGGAGCGTATCGCCATTGTGGGGGATGCCCTCGGGCTGCACCTGGTCTTTAACCCGGGCGCAGCATTCTCACTGGGGGCAAATTCCACCCGCGTTATCACCGTCATCGCACTTATTGTGGTGCTCGCGGTCTTCCCAGCTCTCGCGGCGCGAGTACGCCACCGGTGGATCGGTGTCGGTCTCGCCCTCATGTGGGGTGGCGCGGCCGGCAACCTCATCGACCGCATTTTCTTCGAACCGGGCGGTTTCGCCGGGCACGTGGTCGATTTCATCGCCTACTTCGACTGGTTCGTTGGAAACGTGGCCGATATTGCGCTGGTAGCCGGGGCCGTGATCATGATCGTTGTCGCGTTCTTGATGAACGACGGCGCAGCTCCGGGATCAGCGGACTCAGGCACGACTCCGGATACCGCCGCGCTTCCGCTCTCCCAGTCGGCAGATACGGTGCATCCATCAGATTCTGTGCCCGCGCCAGGCGGCCCCGAGCGAGGCGACTAGCATGTGGCGGACCTATCCGGTCACGGAAGAATTCACCGACGTACGTATTGATGCCGCTATCGCGCGTCTTACCGGTCTTTCGCGCGCCGAAGTGCAGCGCCTGATCGATGCCGGAGATGTGCTCTTGGACGGCAACCCGGTGCCGAAATCAGTGCGGCTACGCGCGCAGAGCATCCTGGAAATCGATATTCCTACCCCGCGCACCGTGGCCCCGCGCGGGGGAGATGCCACGATCCCCATCCTTTACGAAGATGCCGATCTGGTGGTGGTGGATAAACCCGCGGGCCTGGCCGCTCACCCTTCCCTTAACTTCACCGGCCCGGACGTGCTGGGCGCTCTCATGAACTCCGGGATGCAACTCTCCGCCTACGGCCCGGCCGAACGCAAGGGGATTGTGCATCGCTTAGACGTGGGAACCTCCGGCTGTATGGTGGTGGCCAAATCGGAACGCGCCTACGTGCTACTCAAGGATGAGTTCCGCAACCGCGTTCCCGAAAAGATCTATCATGCCCTCGTCCAAGGGCATCCCGACCCGCTTTCCGGCACCGTGGATGCCCCTATTGGGCGCGACCCGCGCCACCAGTGGAAAATGGGGGTGCGCGCAGATGGACGCCACTCCATTACGCACTATGACACCCTGGAAGCCATGGCCGGAGGCAGTCTCCTCCGGGTCCACCTGGAAACGGGGCGCACCCACCAGATTCGGGTGCATATGGCGGCGCTCGGCCATCCCTGCGTGGGCGATGCTACCTACGGAGCCGATCCGGGGCTGAGTGAAACGCTCGGCTTGACCCGCCAGTGGCTGCACGCCACCCACCTCGGCTTCGAACATCCCGATGGCAGCTGGCGCGAATTTGAGGCCCCCTACCCGGAGGATCTTGCCACCGCGCTCGAACGTATGCGCGCGGGAGTCTTTTCATGACGACGGCGCAGCTGCGTTGTCTCGAGGGAGACCTGGAACGGGCCCGCGCTATCCGCATCGAGGTCTTCTGCGGGGAGCAGGGCGTGCTGCTGGAAGAAGAACTTGACGACATAGACGAACGCGCCCACCACGTCGTCGTCGAAAATAATGCGGGTGAAGCATTAGGTGCGGCACGGGTTTACGCAACCACGGAGGGCGTCGTACACCTGGGGCGGGTCTGCGTGCGCCCTTCCGCCCGCGGCCTGGGCATAGGGCGCTTCCTGTGCGAGGCCGCGGCCCAGATTGCGCTGCGCGAATTCGGACACGCCGGGCAGGTGCGAATTGTCCTCGATGCCCAAGAGGACAAAATCGGCTTCTACCGGGCCCTCGGCTACGAACTCACCACCCGTGGACCCTTCCTAGACGCGCGCATCTGGCACCGGGAAATGGCGCGGATAGTGAGCGCTGGATAGACTAGGCCCCATGGCCGCTCCCTCAGATTTCGTTCACCTCCACACCCATACCGAATACTCCCTGCTGGACGGGGCCGCTAAAATCAAGCCCTTGGTGGCGCAGGCCGTTGCCCAAAATCAAAGTGCGTTGGCCATTACTGACCACGGCTACTGCTTCGGCGCCTACGAGTTTTACCGGGCCTGTAAAGACGCGGGTATTAAGCCGATTATCGGGGTGGAAGCCTATATGACCCCGGGTACCTCGCGGTACTCCAGTAACCGGGTGCTATGGGGGGATGAATCGCAGCGCAGCGATGACGTGTCCGCGCGCGGGGCCTATACCCATATGACTTTGCTTGCCACCAATAACACCGGGATGCATAACCTTTTCCGGCTCGATTCGCGCGCCTCGCTGGAGGGCCAGATGGGCAAATGGCCCCGCATGGATCTCGAACTCCTCGAGGAGCTGCACGAGGGACTCATCGGCACCGCCGGCTGCCCCTCCGGGGAGGTACAAACAAGGCTGCGCCTGGGGCAGCACGCCGAAGCTCTGGAAGCTGCCGGGCGGATGCAGGAGATCTTCGGTAAAGAAAACTACTTCGTGGAAATCATGGACCACGATAACGAAATCGAGCGGCGCACTCGAAATGACCTGCTCGACCTCGCGAAGAAAATCAATGCGCCGCTACTGGCCACCAATGACTCGCATTATGTGCGTGCGGAGGACCATTCCGTCCAGGATGCCATGCTCTGCATTAACTCCGGTTCCACCCTCCAGGATCCCAATCGTTTCAAATTTGATGGGCACGGCTACCATCTGCGCTCCACCGAAGAAATGTATCGCCTTTTCGGGGACCTGCCCGGGGCGATGGAAAACACCCTCTTGGTGGCCGAACGCTGCAATATTTCCTTCACCACCGCCGCCGAAGGCGCCAATTACATGCCGGTCTTCCCGGTGCCCGAAGGGGAGGACATCACTTCCTGGTTTATTAAAGAAGTGGAACGCGGCCTGCATTCGCGCTACGGGGAACATATTCCCGATCACGTGCGCCAGCGTGCCAATTACGAAGTGGAAGTTATTGTCCAGATGGGCTTCCCCGGCTACTTCCTCGTGGTTTCCGATTACATTCTCTGGGCCAAACGCAATGGCATCCGGGTGGGCCCGGGGCGTGGCTCCGGGGCCGGCTCCATGGTGGCCTACGCGCTGCATATCACCGAATTGGATCCCATCGAACACGGTCTCCTCTTCGAACGTTTCCTCAACCCGGAACGCGTATCCATGCCCGATATCGACGTGGACTTCGATGAACGCCGCCGCGGGGAAGTCATCGCCTACGTGGAAGATAAATACGGGCATGACAAAGTTTCCCAGGTGGTTACCTTCGGCACCATTAAAACGAAGCAGGCTCTCAAGGATGCCTCTCGGGTGCTCGGCTACCCCTTCGACATGGGTGAACGTCTCACCAAGGCCCTCCCGCCCTCGGTTATGGGCAAGGACATCCCGCTTTCCGGCGTGTTCGATGAGAAGAATTCTCGCTATATGGAAGCCGGGGAATTCCGCGATATGGTTTCCACCGACGTGGATGCCAAACGCGTTTTCGACCTGGCCCAGGGTATTGAAGGACTCACCCGCCAGTGGGGCGTGCACGCCTGCGCCATCCTCATGTCCTCCGTCCCGCTCACAGATGTTATTCCGGTGATGAAACGCCCGGCCGACGGCGCGGTCATCACCCAATTCGAATATCCCGAATGCGAGGACCTTGGCATCCTCAAAATGGACTTCCTGGGACTGTCCAATCTCACCACCATTGAAGACGCCCTGGAGAATATCGTGGCAAATAATAAAGAGCCGCTCGATATTGACAGTGTTCCCCTCGATGATGAACGCACCTTTGAGCTGCTCCAACATGCCGATACCCTCGGCATTTTCCAGCTGGATGGTTCGGGGATGCGCACTCTGCTCAAGCAGATGAAGCCCACCAATTTCGAGGACATTTCTGCCGTTTCTGCGCTCTATCGCCCCGGCCCCATGGGGATGAATTCCCATACCAATTACGCGCTGCGGAAGAACGGCCTGCAGAAAATCGAGGCGATCCATCCCGAGTTGGAGGAGATTCTCGAGCCGATTCTGGCCCCCACCTACGGCCTGATCGTCTATCAGGAACAGATCATGCAGATCGCCCGGACGGTGGCCGGCTTCACCATGGGCCAGGCAGATTCGCTGCGCAAAGCCATGGGTAAGAAGAAAAAAGACGTCATGGATAAGATGTACGTCGATTTCGAAGCCGGGATGGTGGCCCAGGGCTTCAGCAAGGACGCGGTGAAAACCCTATGGGGCACCATGGAACCTTTCGCGTCCTACGCGTTCAACAAGTCCCATTCAGCTTGCTACGGTGTGATCTCCTACTGGACGGCTTACCTGAAAGCCCACTACCCAGTGGAATACATGGCAGCCCTCCTCACCTCGCGTAAAGACAATAAAGACAAAATGGCGGTCTACCTCGGGGAAGCTCGCCGTATGGGCATCAAGGTGCTGGTCCCCGATGTGAACGAATCCCTGGCGAATTTCTCCGCTGTGGGGGAGGAGATCCGCTTCGGTCTGTCCGCGGTGCGCAACGTGGGCGCGAAAGTCGTGGACGGCATTATTAGTGCCCGCGAAGAGAAGGGTGCTTTCACTTCCTTCCAAGATTTCCTCGATAAGGTCCCTCTTGAGGTCCTCAATAAGCGCAGCGTGGAATGTCTTGTACGCGCCGGGGCTTTCGATTCCATGGGCTATACCCGCCGCGCTTTGCTCTCCAAAGTCGCGGAAGCGGTGGATGCCGTCGTCGCCCTGAAGAAGAATGAAGCGGTGGGGCAGTTCGATTTGTTCGGCGGTTCGGAAATCGCCGGCGGGGTGGAGGTCGATATCCCCGAGCTGCCCGAATGGGATAAACGCGAAAAGCTCAACCTCGAGCGCGATATGCTCGGCCTGTATGTTTCCGACCACCCGCTCTCCGGCATGGAACATATTTTGGATCGCGCGGCCGATACCACGGTGGTGCGTCTTTTGGACGACGACGCCGCAACGGACGGGCGGACTGTGACCTTGGCCGGACTCGTGACAGCTGTCCAGCCGCGCATCTCCAAGAAAAACGGGAAGATGTGGGCGACGATTGTTCTGGAGGATATGACGGGCAGTACGGAGATCAACTTCTTCCCGGCCACCTACCAGACCGTGGCCGGGCTGCTCGCCCCGGATCAGGTAGCCATTATTACCGCGCGCGTCTCGGATCGTGATGGCAATATTCAGCTCTCCGCACAGGATATGAAAATTCCCAGCGGTGACTTGCTCCCCGATTCTCCCGTGGATGTGCAGTTGGCTGAACGTATCTGCACTCGCGATCTGCTCGGGCAGCTGAGCGACCTGCTGCGTACCTACCCGGGAAGTGCCCCGGTGCGGCTCCATATCCAGCGCCCCGGGCGTACCTCGGTGGTGCAGGTGGGCCAGGAATTCTACGTCAAACCCGAAGCGCGTTTCTTCTCAGATCTCAAGGTACTCCTCGGGCGTAATTGCCTGGTGTAGCAGCTGCGCGGGGCGGGGCGGGCAGTGGGGCCGGCCGCTCCGGCGCGGGTACGGGCGCGTTGGGTAGACTGGCCGGGTGAAGAAAACTTTGACTCGTACGGCGGCCTTGCTCGGATGCACAGCGCTGCTGGGAACCACCGCGCTGCTGACCGGATGCCAGCCATCCTCCACCTCGTCCGCGGATGGTGCCGCAAGCTCCGCAGCTGCACCGAGTGCGGATACCGCACGCATTGGTGTGACGGCATCTTTCACCCCGATCCGGTGGCTCGCCGAACAAATCGGCGGGGACTACGTGGAGGTCACCTCCGCCACCCCCACCAATGTAGAACCCCACGATTACGAGTTCTCCCCGAAACAGGTCGCGGAACTGGAAGCCACGGACGTTATCTTCTACGTCGCCGGATTCCAGCCCTCTCTCGATGCGGCGATCTCTACCATCGGGGGCGGTCATGCCGTCAATCTGGCCGACGCCGCCAAACTGGTTCACCACCGCGGTCTGGCTGATAACCACGGGGATGAAGCCACTGAAGCCGGGCGTGTCCTGGACCCGCATTTCTGGCTCGACCCGGTGCGGATGCGGGACGTGGGTGAGGCAATCACCGCCTCGCTCTCCTCAATGGACCCGGAACACCGCGCTGATTTTGAAGCGAATTTCGCGCGCCTCAAGCAGGAGCTTTCCGATCTCAATTCGCGCTACTCCACCGGTCTTTCCCAGTGCGCTACCACCACGGTGGTTTCCTCCCACGCGGCCTTCGGTTACCTCACGGACCGATACAACCTTGTCCAGGTGGGAATCTCGGGAATTGACCCGGATCAGGACCCCTCCCCGCTCGATATTTCCGAAGTGAAACGCATAATGGCGGAAACCGGGACCCGCACCATCTTTGCGGAAGTAAATAGTCCGGCGAAAACCGCCGAGGCTATCGCCGCGGAAACCGGGGCGCGCCTCTCCTCGCTGAGCACCGCGGAATCCGATCCGGAGGGCGCGGGTTATCTGGCCATTATGGATACCAACCTCGCCCATTTGCGTGAGGGATTGCAGTGCCAGTAAGTCCGTCCCCGGCCCTCTTCGCGCGCGATCTGTGCATTACCCTGGGCGGGCGCGAGATTGTGCATTCGGCGCAGCTGGAGATAGCGACCGGGGAATCGGTGGGGATCTTCGGGCCCAATGGCTCGGGCAAATCAACCTTGGTCAAAGGGCTTCTCGGCGTCGTTCCCCATACCGGAACCGCGCAGGTTTTCGGGGTGGATACGGCCCGGTCCCGCCGGGTGCCCTGGCACCGGGTAGGCTACGTGCCCCAATCGATGGTGCACGCCGGTAACCTGCCTGCCACCGCTCTGGAAGTGGTGCGCTCCGGTTTGCTGTCCGGTCGTCACCTCTTCGCGGATAAAGGGAAAGCGGCCCGCGCGGCCGCCTATGAGGCCCTCGCCGCGGTGGGTTTGGACAACCGCGCCCAGGATCCGGTGCGGGTCTTTTCCGGCGGGCAGCAACACCGCGTCATGATCGCTCGCGCGCTGGTGCGACGCCCCGATCTGCTGGTTCTTGACGAACCCTTGGCCGGGATTGACGCTCGAGCCCGTGCCGATCTGGCCGATATTCTCACCCGCTTGCACGGCGCGGGCCTCACTCTCGTTATGGTGCTCCACGAACGCGGGGAACTTGAGCACCTGGTGGGTCGCGATATTCAGGTATCAGATGGCTACGTCCACGGGGGAGTGGCGCAATGATCGCAGATATTCTTTCCTCGCCCCTCATGATGCGCTCGCTGCTGGTAGCGGTACTCGTAGGGCTGGCCGCACCGGTGGTGGGCAGCTACCTCGTCCAACGCGGCATGGCCCTCATGGGCGACGGCATCGGACACGTGGCTCTGACCGGAGTGGCTCTCGGCTGGTTGACCGGTACCTGGTTGCACGGCCAACCCGAACGTTATGCGGTACCCGGTGCGCTCATTATCGCGGTGCTCGGCGCGCTCATTATCGAATGGGTGCGATCCTCGGGGATAACTTCGGGAGATACCGCACTTGCGATTTTGTTTTACGGCGGTATTGCTTGCGGGGTACTGCTTATTTCCCTCGCGGGTGGGACGACGGCGAACCTCAACTACTACCTCTTCGGCTCGGTTACCACGGTCACGGGGCAGGACGTGTGGTACACGGTGGCCCTCACCGTGGTGATTCTCGCGGTGGGTATCGGGCTGCGCGGCCCGCTCTTTTCGGTGACGAACGATGAAGATTTCGCGCGGGCCTCGGGCCTGCCGGTGCGGGCTTTTAATATTCTCATCGCGGTCACGGCGGCCCTAACGGTGGCGGTCTCCATGCGGGTGGTGGGAATCCTGCTGGTCTCGGCCATGATGATCGTCCCGGTGGCTACCGCCCAGCTGGTGTGCTCCTCGCTGGCTCACACCCAGCGCCTGGCCATGGGGCTCGGATGCGGAGCTGCACTTGTCGGATTGGTCATTACCCGCTATGTTTCTGCCTCTCCGGGGGCTATGATCGCGGTGATTCTCATTGCCGGGTACGCGGCCGTGGCAATGGTATCCACGCTGGTACGGCGCAACCACAGGAGGGTTCATGAACGCGTCTAAACCGCGGGTAACTGCCCAGCGGATCGCCATTTCGAAGATGGTGGAAACAATTCCGGAATTTGTTTCCGCCCAGGAGCTCCACGAAAAGCTCTCCCGGGAGGGCCGGCGCATCGGCCTCGCCACCGTGTATCGCACCTTGCAGGCCATGGCGGAGGAAGGGATTCTCGACACCATGCAGGAGGGTACCGAAACCCTCTACCGCTATTGCGAAACCGAAGAACACCACCACCATCTCATGTGCCGGCGCTGCGGGAAAACCGTGGAAATCGCACTCGCAGGTGCCGAAGATTGGGTGCGTTCCATCGCCACGGCCAACGGATTCTCGGATGTGGACCACACTCTTGAACTCATTGGAATCTGTTCCGATTGCGCCGGGAAAACATCGGGGCGGAGCCGGGAAGGAACGGATCGCTGAGCATGGATTCTTTCTCATTCCTGGCCGGGCGTTCCTTTGCTTTCGTCTATCTTTTCCTTTTCCTGGTTGTTTCCTTGCGCTCCAGCGCCACCTTCTGGCTGGGGCGCTACGCCGCTTACCTGGTGGCGCGGCAGCGCGAACCGCGCAATCGCCTCGCCCACCGCGCCTGGGCATGGGCGCACGACGAACGCGTGATCGCTGCCTCGCAGCGGGTGGCGCGCCGCGGCTGGCCCCTCGTCACCCTCGGCTTCTTCACCATCGGCGTGCAAACCGCCATCCTCATCGGTGCCGGGCTTACCCGCATGAGTGGCTGGCGTTTCACCTTGGCCGCGCTTCCCGGCTGGCTGGGGTGGGCGGCGATCTACTCCACGGTGGGTATGCTCGCCTTGCGAGCGGTGTGGGCAGCTATTTTCGGTAACCCGTGGGGAATTGCCGCAGTGGTGGTGCTGGGCGTCGTCGTCGCATATTTCCTTTTCGTTTTCCGCACCGGCCGGGACCGCGCGGAAACGGGCGCGGCGGTAGACTAGACAGGCCACGCATCATCCGGATGCGCGCAATAGAAAGGAACAACGTTGGCTAAGCCTGCTCCCTCCCGTCTCGATAACGTTATTTCTTTGGCCAAGCGCCGCGGTTTCGTTTTCCCCGCCGGGGAAATTTATGGCGGCACCCGCTCGGCCTGGGATTACGGCCCGCTGGGAACCGAGCTAAAAGAAAATATTAAGCGCCAGTGGTGGCGGTATATGGTGCAAAGTCGCGATAACGTTGTTGGCATTGACTCCTCCATCATTTTGCCGCGAGAAGTGTGGGTGGCATCCGGGCACGTCGGTGTGTTCAACGATCCCCTCATCGAATGCCTCAACTGTCACAAGCGCCTGCGTATGGATCAGCTCCAGGAAGCCCAGGCCGCGAAAAAGCATATTGACGACCCGGATTCCATCCCTACCTCGGAGCTGGGCTGCCCGCATTGCGGGGTGAAGGGCCAATGGACCGAGCCGCGCGATTTTAATATGATGCTGAAAACCACCCTCGGCCCGGTGGAAGACGAATCCGGTCTGCACTACCTGCGCCCGGAAACCGCGCAGGGTATTTTCGTCAACTTCGCGAATGTACAAACCACCTCGCGGAAGAAGCCGCCTTTCGGCATCGGTCAGATCGGCAAGTCGTTCCGCAATGAAATCACCCCCGGAAACTTCATTTTCCGCACCCGTGAATTCGAGCAGATGGAACTGGAATTCTTCGTTAAACCCGGTGAGGACGAAGAATGGCACCAGTACTGGATTGACCAGCGCCTGGATTGGTACAAGGACCTGGGGATCAACCCGGAGCACTTGCGCCTGTACGAACACCCCAAGGAGAAGCTCTCCCATTACTCCAAGCGCACCGTGGATATCGAGTACAAATTCGGTTTCCAGGGGTCGGATTGGGGTGAGCTGGAAGGCATCGCCAACCGTACCGATTTTGACTTGACCACCCATATTAAGCATTCGGGTAAGGATCTGTCCTACTTCGACCAGGCCAGTGGGGAACGCTATGTTCCTTACGTGATTGAGCCCTCGGCGGGGCTCACCCGTTCGCTTATGGCTTTCCTCGTGGATGCCTACGTGGAAGATGAAGCCCCCAATACCGAGGGCGGGGTAGATAAGCGTACCGTGCTGCGCCTGGATCCGCGCCTGGCACCCGTCAAGGCCGCGGTGCTCCCGCTCTCGCGTAACGAGAAGCTCACCCCCTTGGCCGCGGATCTTGCCGCGCGCTTGCGGGCCTCGTGGAATGTTGATTTCGACGACGCCGGGGCGGTCGGGCGCCGCTACCGCCGCCAGGACGAAATTGGCACCCCGTACTGCGTGACCGTGGACTTCGATACCCTCGAGGATCAGGCGGTGACGGTGCGTGACCGTGACACCATGGAGCAGGTCCGTATCCCACTAGAGAAGGTGGAGGGTTTCCTGGCCCAGAAACTGGTGGGCTGCTAAAGGCTCGTAACTCGTACGCGCAGCGCGCCGCGCGGCTGGGCGAGGGCAACCACATCGCCGTCGCGCAGTGCGCTGCCGCGTCGGGTTTCTACCCGACCGTTCACGCTAATATCGCCTGCCTCAATAAGCTCGCGGGCTTCGGCGCCCGAAGCGGCCAGCGATGCTAATTTCACGAACTGGCCGAGTTTAATCGGCAAACGAACCTCGATGTTGGGGATATCGGCTTCGGTCACGATGGTCCTTTCACGTGGGCGGAGTGCTGCCTTCTACTTTAGCGCGGCGCTGCTAGCATAATGACCGTGCCCGCGGCCGGGCACGGAGGGAGAACACGTATGGATGCACTGCCGGTGATTTTCGGTAATGAGGTGGAAGCCTATAGTTTTGCGCGGCTTTTCCACGAGACTTACGGGGTGAATTCGCTCGTCGTTGCCGAATACCCGCGCGGGCATATCAATAATTCCTCTATCCTCTCGGTGCGGTACTGTGAACGCCACATTATGGAGGACGAAGAAAAATTCGTGGCGTTGCTCAATTCTTTGGCCGCGGAGTTCGCGGACCGGACCCTCATCTGCCTCGTTAATGTTGATGAAGGCGTGGATGTGATTGTGCGCAACCGGCACCGTCTGGCTTCTAACTGGTTCTTCCCTTTCGCCGCACCGGAGGTCGTGGACCTGGCGAATTCGAAAGAGGCGATGGCGCAGGTGTACGAAAAGGTGGGGGAGGCGGCCCCGCGGCGCGCCGTCGTACATCTTTCCCAACCCGATACCTGGGATGCGGCGCTCGCCACGCTGCCCTTCCCCATTGTCGTCAAACCCGCGCGCGCCGATAACCCCACTTCGCTTTACGCCACAGGCCTGAAAAAGGTGGAGGTATTCGACGACGCCGCAGCAGCCCGCGCGAAATTTGCCACGCTTGCCGGACGCCAGGTCGATATTGACCTCATCGCTCAAGAACTTATTCCGGGGGATGACACCACCCAGTGGGTTGTCAACGGGTATATCGATTCGCGCGGGCACCTCAGCGCGATTGGCTCGGGGAGGGTATTGCTGGGGCTGCATGAGCCTTCGCTTATCGGCAATGCCGGGATTATCCTCACGGATCCGGATGGTTTCCTGACCGAGCGGGCCGAACGGATCGTGCGCGAGGTGGGCCTGCGCGGCTTCTTCTCCATGGACGTGAAAATTGATCCGCGTACCGGCCGGGCCTACTGGTTGGACCTCAATCCGCGGGCCGGGCGCGGGCACTACTACCTCAAGGTGGGCGGGGTGAATCTGGCGCGTGCCCTGATGGCGGATATCGCCGGGGAAACCGCGCCGCTCCAGCGGGTCAATCGCGCCGGGATTTTCGCGATTATTCCCGCGTGGCTGGCGGGGCGCCGCTACCTGCGCGATCCGCAGCTGGCCGCGGAAGTGCGGCGGGTGCGCCGGCAGGGCCCGGTGGTTAACCCCATTGCCTATAGCAAGGACCGCCACCTGAAACGCACTGTTTTCCGGATGCTTTCCGATATCCGCGCGGTTCAGAAGATGCGGCGCTTCTATCCGCATCCCACCGAATCTGGATTCTAAGGCTAAGCTCAAGGCATGCGTTTCTTCCCCCCGCGCCGTCCGACCGGACGGCATTTTGTGGCTGATCACGGTGCGGATGCCCGCCCGGACATGGCGGAATCCGCTGCCGCAGGCCCCGAGCCTGATACTTCCTGCGGCTCCGCGGGAGCCGATACCTCAGCGAGTTCCGGTGAAAAAAGCGCGAGTGCCGCGCGGGCCTCCATCATTATGTTCTTCGGTACGCTCGTTTCGCGTATCCTCGGCCTGGTGCGTTCCCCGATTCTCCTCGGTGCGGTGGTGGGTCTGACCTCGCCAGCCGGCAACGCTTTCGGGATCGCCAATAAACTCCCCAATCTCATTTACATGATTATTGTGGGGGGCCTGGTCAACGCGGTGCTGGTGCCGGCAATCGTGCGGGCCACCAAACGGGGGGAGAAAGAAGGCGCCGCTTTTATCAACAAGCTCCTTACCGTGGCGATTGTGGGCCTGGGTGCGGTGACGGTGCTTATTACCCTAGCCGCGCCCGCCGTGGTCAAAGTTATGGCGGCTACCATGTCCGAGGACTGGTATCGGCTCACGGTGGCCTGGGCCTACTGGTGCCTGCCTCAGATTTTCTTCTACGGCATGTATACCGTTATTGGGCAGATCCTCAACGCCCGCGAAAACTTCGGGCCCTATATGTGGGCTCCGGCTCTCAATAACGTGGTGGCGGTTCTCGGGATGCTCGCCATCCTCGCTCTTTTTGGTTCGGCCACCCCGGAAGACGCTCTGGAAGCCGGGCGCTGGACCGCCTCACGGGTGGGCTGGCTCGGCGGTATTTCCACCTTGGGGATCGTCGCCCAAGCCCTCATCCTCATCTGGCCGCTGCGCCGCCTGGGCATCCATTTCCGTTTTGATTTCCGGTGGCGTAATTCCGGGCTGGGAGCGGCCGGCCGGGCTTCCTGGTGGATGCTCCTCATGATGGTCACCTCCATTATTCCGACGGCGCTCATCTCCAATGCTGCCGCCGGGGCCTCTGACCGGGCCATTCGCATGGGGATGAATTCGGAGTACGTGGCGGGTAATTTCGCTTACGATACCGCCTACACTATATACTCCCTGCCCACCTCCCTTTTCGTGGTTTCCATCGCCACCGCGGTCTTTACCCGTATCTCGCGGGCAGCGGCGGACGGAGACCGGGATCGGATGCGCCGCGACGTGTCCCGAACCTTGCGTATCGTCTCCACCATCATGTTCTTGGCCGCCATCGGCCTCATGGTTTTCGCGGTGCCCGTCTCCCGCCTCTTCGCTATCACCTCGAGCGCGGAGCAGGCCGTCACTCTCGGGAAAGTGGTGGCCTCCATGGCCCTCGGGCTCTTCGGCATCGGCGCGGTGAGCGTACTTGACCGCGTCTACTACGCCTTTGAGGATACCCGCGGCGCCTTCCTCATTAGCTTGCCTTTCCAGGGTGCCTCTTGCGTGCTCACGGTTTTCTGCGCGCTACTCCCACCCCAGCACGTGGTGTGGGCGGTGGGTATTGTGGGCTCGCTCGCCAATATTTTTGCGGTCATCGTGATGCTGTGGCACCTGTCCCCACGCATGGGTGGGGTCGACGGCGCAGTCCTGGCTTCCTTCCATCTCAAACTCCTGGGGATTTCCGGCCTGGCAGCCGCGGCCGGCTACGGGGCGGCCCGCCTGGTGGGCCCCGTCTTCAGCCCCATGACCCCGGCGCAGGCCCTCCCGGGCCTCATCGTGGGAGGGAGCGTTATGGTGCTGGTGTACGTGGGCGGCATGAAAATCGCGAAAATGGAAGAAATCGACGTGCTCTTCCGCCCCGTGGTTAAGATTTTGGCCCGTTTGCGCCGCCGCTCATGAGCTGGCGGTAGCTAGCCGGGCTGCGCCGGCGGCGCAGCCCCGTCGTCGTACCTATCTTCGGCACCGTGCCGGAGGGGCTAGATCAGCGCTCCCGTGAGCTTGGCCTCCGGGCGTAGCGCCAGGGCGAAGGTACCGATGAATTCCTCCACGTTCCCGTTGAGTTTGCGCTTGTATTCGAGCACCGGGTAATCGGGAGCGGAATCGTCAAAAATACCGGAAATCCCGAGGGAGTTGTAGGTGGAAATATCGTGGGCCGCCGCCCAGCGCAGCAGGGTGGATTCGACCGGGTAATCACGGTTATAGGTGGTGAAATCCTTATTGAAGCCGCGGAGCAGCTGCACCAGCTCATCGCCCCAGCGGAAAGCCAGAACTCCGGCAAAAGGCACACTAGTGCCGTAACGCTGCGTTAAATCGCGGGCCTCGGTTTCCTGCTTGAGGAGGGAAGCGCGCTGGCTGCCGAGCTCCTTGAGGGCGCCCTCCTTTTTGCGGGTGCGCGGCTCGGTGGAATTCTGGGCGATCTGCTCATCGAGGCGGGCGATATTCGCGGTGATCTCTTCCAGGTAGGTAGCTGGATGCGCGTAGGCAATCGCTAGGAAAGAGCGCTCAGGGCCCAGCTTCTCCATCATCCCGGTATACAGCTGTGCGGAATAATCAGAGATTTCCGCCATCTCGGTGCGTTCGCGCGAGGACTCGTAAAGCTGGTGGAAGGTCTGCCATAGCTCAACCCCGCCGGTATGCACCTCCACGCCGTAGCGTCCCACGTGCTTGACCTGGCGGCGCATCGTTTTCGTGAGGGAATCAGCGATCTCCTCGAAACTCTTCCCGGCAATATCTTTCGTGTAAATAAAATGAATATCGGCCGGGTCATGGGGATCCACCGCGATACGCTGAAACCCGGCCGCGCGCAGCTGCTCGGTTACCCGCGCCCCCAGGGGCGAATCCGCAACCTTTTCGATGTCCGCGTATAGAGCGGCGGGGACATTGGGGGTGATGCGCAGCGCAATCACCCACTTCTTGGTGGCAAGATACGCGGCGAGCTGCGTGAAAAAGAAATCGACCAGCTCGCCGTCCTCCCAATCCAGGGTGGGGCCATTGGCAATAATGGCGCGGGTGAACAGCTTTTTCCACGGCTGGTAGGTAATGAGGGCAACACCGCGCAGCTCCTCACCTTCGCGCACCCCCACATAATCTACGGTGTCGCCCTGCTCGGTGCGCCACTGGCCGTATTCGGGAAGCTGGGCGAGGAAGAGACGCGAGCTGTGACGGGTAGCGGAAGCGTATTCCTCGGCAGTCAGGGTGGTGAAATGCATATATATAGTCTAATGACGAAGACGGGCAGTCCCGGGAGGAAACACCGGTTCCCACGTGCGGCGGCGGGCCGGTAGCCTGAAGGCGTGCATCATCATTCAGATATCGAAGTCCCGGCGCGGGTGCGCCGCAAGGTCGGGCGCCTGCTTGCCGCTATTGTTGTTCCCCTCGCGCTTCTCACCGCGATTGCGCTGGCGGTGCTGTGGCCGCGCGGGGAGTCTCCGGTGGGCTCCATTCCGCTGAATTCCCCGGGTGTGCAGATGGTGAGCGGGCCGATTACTTCGGTGGGGCAGACGGATGCGCAGGGCCAAACCCCGGTGGAGATGGAAGTGGAAGGCGTTTCCGTTCCCGTGCACGTTCCCGCCGAGGTGGTGGCCTCCGGGCTGGAAGTGGGGGATGTGATCGAAGCCCGTTTCAACCCGGCTATGGTCACCTCGGGCACCGCACATATTTTCGTTGATTTTGAGCGCGGGATGCCCCTGGCCTTGCTCGCCGGGCTGTACGTGCTGGTCATTGTGGTGGTGGCGCGCTGGAAGGGCCTGGCGGCGCTCGCGGGCCTCGGGGTATCCCTCCTGGTGGTCGGCTTCTTTATTATTCCGGCGCTGGCCGCCGGCGGGAATGCTTTCGCGGTGGTGCTCACCGGTGCTTCAGCGATGATGTTCGCTTCGATTTATCTGGCCCACGGTATTTCTATCCGCACCACCACCGCGATTATCGGCACTTTCCTGGGACTTCTTATCACCACGGCGGTGGCGGTGTGGGCGGTGGGCGCCCAAAATCTCAGCGGTACGGGCGGGGAACAAACCGCGATGCTCTCCTGGAGTCTGGGCGGTATTAATATGCGTACCCTGTTGCTGGCGGGCATTATTCTGGCTGGGCTGGGTGCCCTCAATGATGTCACTATTACCCAGGTTTCCACCATCTGGGAGTTGCATGCCGAGTCGCCGAGTACGCCGCGCCGCCGCCTCATCCGCCGCGGGATGGCCATTGGGCGCGACCATATTGCCTCAACCGTTTACACGCTGGCTTTTGCCTACGTGGGGGCTTCGCTGCCCCTTCTCATTCTTGCCTCGATTTACCAGCGGTCTTTCCTTGACCTCATGCAGGTGGAGCAGATCGCGGAGGAGATCACCCGCACCCTGGCCGCTTCCGTTGGTTTGGTGCTGGCGATTCCTTTGACGACGGCGGTAGCCGCGCTCCTCGCCCCCGTGGCACCGGCGCGAGATCGGGTGAGCGTCTAGCTTGTGGGTTCCCGCTGCGGCCAAACAGCAGGCGATACGTTGGCGACCGGGTTCCCGTGGAGAGCGGGTTCCCCTCGGAGAACAGCTTCCCCGTGGAGATCAGGTACCTAAGCGTTAGTGGCGTGCTCCTTGCCGTCGGCAATATCGGTGAGGGCGAAATGTTCGTAAATACGCTGCTGTTGGTCCTCGGTCAGGCCGTCCTCCACCGACCAGGCAGGAGCACTGGCCACCGCTTCTGCGGAAACCGAGAGGATGAGCTTGCCCTCCACCAGGCGCGAACCGCGCAGCGGAACCAGGGCGGAGCGAAGATTGAATAAGCCGCGCCCGATGAGAGCGAAAGTGGGTTGCCCGCTGGCATCATCGAGAAAAACCTCGCGCACCGGCCCAATCTCCGCCTCGGAGCGGTCATAAGCGGTCGCATCCATAATGTCGCGGACGGTTACCTCAGCCATTCTTCCTCTTTCCTTAGCTTCGCTGCGCGGCTCGCGTGTCTGCACGGCTCACATTCCTGCCTGGTTGTCTGCCGAGCAGACCAGGTTTCTCACGAGCCTACTACTTGGTGGAGCGGTCCGTTTCGTCGTCGATGTCGATCCGTTCCACCCGTACTTCTTCGCGGGTCACGGGCACCTCCACCGTTTCGGTGTCATGTACAACGTACTTATGCACCCGCACGGTACCGGTCGCCACATTGTCCTGAGAGACGTTGAGACGCTCTTCAGAACGAACCACGGAATTATCATTCGTGTCAGTTATCGGGGCGGGATGCTCGGTCGCATTGCGGGGTGTGCTCTCTGACATGCCTCCGGCCGCGATCGGCGGCACGCCAGCTGCAATGCGGGGCTCACCGGCACCGACCGGCGGAACCTCGGTGGCGTAGCGGTCACCTTCGCGGGTATCAGTGAGGTGGTAGTGGGCGAGCAGGCGGTCTTGCTCTTCGGGGGTGATGCCCTGTTCCACGTCGAAATCAGGGGCATCCTTAATCGCATCTTTGACGAACGCCAGGTGGAGTTCTTCACCCTCGAGGTGCGAACCGCGCAGCGGAACGAGGCTGGAGGACATACCGAAGAGCCCGTGGCCCACTTCCACGAAGAAAGGCTGGCCCGTTTCGGCGTCAAGGAATACCTCCTTCACTCCGCCGAGCTTATCGTTATGGGAATCAAATGCGGTGGCGTTCAGGAGATCCTGAACATTCTTGTTCTCGGCCATATGTGGTGTGCCTTCCTGATAGAAAATGTAGAACCGAGGCCAGGTAGCCGAAGCTAACTGATCACGTGTGGTGGTGACACCTAGGTCCCAGCCGCGGCGGAAGAGCCTGGGCCCCACGCGGCGTGGGCGGTGCGGGAAGAACGCAATCTGCCTGGGAACTCTGGCGAGTTCTCTTGTAGCCTACCGTGATGCAGGTCATATAGCTGGGTGTTTAGCTCACGGAATAACTCTCGGTCGTAGCTGTGCGGTACCCTCATCCATGACGCAGGAAGGGAAGAAGGGAAACGTATGGCGGAGAATGCCGCATGGCCGGCGATTCAGCTGGGCGATCTGACTCTGGCTACGCCGGTCATGCTCGCGCCGATGGCCGGGGTGACCAACCCGCCTTTCCGCCAGCTCTGCCGCGAAGAAGCCGAAGCGGGAATCCGGTGCGCTCAGGGCGAAGTGAACGGTGCTGTGAGCACGGGCGCCGGCGGCGTCCCAGGGGTGATCGCAAGCAGCGCAGCGGAAGGGTCCTCTCCAGAACTCCACGTACCCGGTTCCTATGCCCCGGCCGGGCTGTGGGTATGCGAAATGATTACCTCCCGTGCCCTGCTGGAACGAACTCCGGAAACCATGACCATGATCCAGCCCGATCCGAGCGATCCGGTGCGCTCCATTCAGCTCTACGGGGTAGAACCCAAGGTGGTGGCCGCCGCGGTGAGGCTCCTTATCGAGGAAAACCGCGCGGACCACATCGATATTAACTTTGGTTGCCCCGCCCCCAAAGTCACCCGTAAAGGCGGCGGCTCGGCCCTGCCGTGGAAATTGGATTTGTATGAGGACCTGGTGCGTCAGGCTACCGAGGCAGCGAGCGCCTCGAACCGCGGGCGCGATCACGCCGTACCGATCACGGTGAAATTCCGGGTCGGGATCGACGCCGCTCACGAAACTTTCCGGGATGTGGCCCGCATCTCCGAAGACTACGGGGTCGCCGGGCTCACCTTGCACGCGCGCACCACTGCCCAGCACTACGCCGGCCACGCGAATTGGGATTATATTGCCGAACTGGTGGACTCCACGGACCTGCCCGTTTTCGGTAACGGTGATGTTTTTGATGCCACGGATGCCGCCGCGCTGCGCGCCCATACCGGCTGCGCCGGAGTGGCAGTTGGGCGCGGCTGTCAGGGGCGCCCTTGGATTTTCTATGATCTGGCTGCACTCATGCACGGGGCCACGGCGCAGCGCCGCCCCTCCCTGCGGGAAGTTGCCGCGATTATCGAGCGCCACGCCCGTCTCTCGGTGGAGCATTTCGGAAGCGAAAATAAAGCCATGCGGGAGCTACGCAAGCACATCACCTGGTATCTCAAAGGCTTCGCGGTCGGCGGGGAAACCCGCCATTCCCTGGGACTCGTCTCCACCCTGGAGGAACTCCATGAGCGCCTCCAGGGCCTGGACCTGGACCAGCCCTATCCGGCGGCCGCGGAAGGTAAACGCGGGCGCGCCGGAGGGGAAAAGCGCCCGCATCTACCCGATGGCTGGCTCGATTCGCGCGAGCTTAGCCCGGAACAAGCGGCTCGGATTCACGAGGCCGAACTCGATATTTCCGGAGGCTAAACCGGCTACGGTGCGGAGGCTTGCCCGCTACGGTGCCACGCCCGCCAAGACCGCCCGCCCCTCATCACCGTACCGCCCGCAGGCTTGGTACCCTCTAGCTGTGACGGATTTATTTGGGGCTGCCGAAGTCTACGGGCCCGACGACCGCGAACGGTGGGTGCACGAACCACCCAAATCCCGTTCGCGTACCGATTTTGAACGCGACCGTGCGCGGGTGCTACATTCCTCGGCGCTGCGCCGTTTAGGGGCGAAAACCCAGGTGCTCGGGCCCGAATCGGACGATTTCGTGCGCACCCGTCTCACCCATTCCCTTGAAGTGGCTCAAATCGGACGCTCGCTGGCCAGTAACTTCGGATGCGATCCGGATATCGTGGAAACCGCGTGCCTGTGCCATGACCTCGGCCACCCGCCCTTCGGGCATAACGGGGAGCGGGCCCTCGCGGAAGTCGGCGCGGATATCGGCGGTTTCGAAGGCAATGCCCAGACTCTACGTATTCTCACTCGCCTCGAGCCTAAACGCACTACCCGCACCGGGCGCCCGGCCGGTCTTAACCTCACCCGTGCCACTCTGGACGCCGTGATCAAATACCCCTGGGGTAATAACGAAGGTCCGGGCGGAACCCCGAAATTCAATTACTATCGCGATGACGCCGATATTTTCGAGTGGATCCACGGCGAACACGGGCATAACCGCTGCGTTGAAGCCCAAATCATGGATCTGGCCGATGATATTGCCTACAGTGTCCACGATGTTGAGGACGCGATCGCCCGCGGATTCTTCGACCCGTCCTGCCTGACCGACCCGGGCGAACGCCAGAAAGTCGTGGAGGATACCCTTGCCTGGTACGGCGAACCGAGCGCGGGTGAGCTTTCCGATGCCCTTGACCGCCTGCTGCGCGAAGAAGCGTGGCCGGTGCACTTCGGGGGTAATTACCGTGATTTTGCCCGCATGAAAGACCTCACCTCCGACCTCATCGGGCGTTTTGTTTCTGCCGTCTGCCAGGCAACCTGGGCGCAGTCCGGGCACGGCAAATTGGTGCGCTACAACGGTAACGTCGTCGTACCACCAGAAACTTTTGCCGAAATCACGGTCCTGAAAGGGATCGCGGTGGCCTATGTTATGGCTCCGCGCGAACACGAACCGCATTACGTGGAGCAGCGCGCCATTATTTTTGACCTGGTCGAAGCACTATTGGAGAATCCGGATGAGTTGGAGCCGCACCTGGCAGAATCGTGGGCCAGTAGCGATAAGGACGCGCGGCTACGCCTGGTGATTGACCAGGTTGCGTCGCTTACCGATCTTTCCGCGCGACAGTGGCACGCGCACCTGTGCGGGATGCTGCGCCACTAAGATTGCGGCGGTAGTCTCACGCGGGGTGAATTGTGGATCCGCGCGGTCCTTGTGTGCACGGCGCCGCGGCCTCGCTTAGACTAGGCGGCATGGCCGGGCTCATCAAAAGGGAAGACATCGATCGGGTGCGCGCCGCGGTGCGGATCGACGACGTCGCCTCCCAGTACGTGGCCCTGCGCCCCGGCGGAGTGGACTCTCTCAAAGGCCTGTGCCCCTTCCATGATGAGAAAACTCCGTCTTTCCACGTGCGCCCGAACCTGGGGCGCTGGCATTGCTTTGGCTGCGGGGAAGGCGGAGACGTTTTCGCTTTCGTGCAGCGCGCCGAAAGTATTGACTTTGTTGAGGCCGTGGAGCTGCTGGCGCGGCGCGCCGGAATCGAGCTGCATTACGAGGGCGCACGTGAACGCCGGCCGGGGGAGCCTTCCAAGCGACGCCTTATCGATGCCCACCGGGTGGCTTTACAGTTCTATCGTGCTCAATTCGATACGCCGGCCGCGGCACCGGCCCGCACTTTGCTAGCTGAACGCGGGTTTGAGCGGGCGGCCATTGATCATTTTGAATGCGGTTACGCCCCGGACTCCTGGGACGCGCTCTATACGCACTTGCGCAGCCACGGTTTTTCCGACCGGGAGATCGAAACGGCGGGCCTGGCCACCCGAGGGAACCGCGGGCTTTACGACCGTTTCCGCGGGCGGCTCATGTGGCCAATTTTTTCGATTACCGGCGAACCGATTGGCTTCGGGGCGCGCCGCCTCGGGGAAGATGACCGCGGCCCGAAATACCTCAATACCCCCGAAACACCTATCTATAAAAAATCGCAGGTGCTTTACGGTCTTAACCTCGCGAAGAAGGAGATTGCGACTTCCCGTTCCGTGGTGATCGTGGAGGGCTATACGGATGTCATGGCCGCGCACCTAGCCGGAATCACGACGGCGGTAGCAACGTGTGGTACAGCTTTCGGCGCCGAGCACGTGAAAATCGTGCGGCGGCTTTTGGGCGACGGCGCCAATCCGGCCGCCGGGGTGGTGCTGTCCTCCGGGAAGGCTTACGGCGGGGAAGTTATTTTTACCTTCGACGGCGATAGCGCCGGCCAGAAGGCTGCTTTGCGCGCCTTCGGGGAAGATCAGGCTTTTGCCACCCAAACCTATGTGGCGATTGCGCCGGATAATCTAGATCCCTGCGATGTGCGGCTCCAGCGCGGCGATGAGGCGCTGCGCGAGGTGATCGCCGGACGGCGGCCCCTCTTTGAATTCGCAATTCGTTCCCTTATTGAGGATCTTCCCCTCACCACCGCGGAGGGACGCAGTGCCGGGCTGCGAGTGAGCGCTCCGATTGTGGCCGGAATTCGGGACCGGGTGCTGCGCGGGGAATACACCCGAAATCTAGCTGGCTGGCTCGGTATGGATGAGCATGTGGTGCGCCAGGCGGTCGCGGAGGCCGGGCGTCAGGGGCGGGCCCAGGCGCGTGCCGTGCTCGAGGCCGCCAGCGAGCACGCGGATAGCGCTCGCGGTGGAGATAGCTGGTACGGTGCGGAAAACCGGTATAAAGCGGAAAGTCGGTACAGCGGATCATCTGACTATGCCGGTGGTGCGCCGCAGCAGGGGAGCGCCCCCGATGTCGATGCTCACCGGGCATTGACCTTGCCGGCGGTTTCTGAGCTGCGTGACCCCACCGAAAAAGTGGAGCGGGCCGCACTGGAGATTTATCTTCAGCTTCCGGCTTTTGCAGCGCGGGCGGAGATGGACAATCTGCCCCCGCATACCTTCACCCATCCGGTGCACCACGCCATTCATACGGCGATTAGGTCGGCTGGGGGAACCCGGGTATTTGCGGAGCGTTTTGCGCAGCTGACCGGCACGGGTATGGATGTGGAACACGCGGAGCCTCAGGCAAGCGCTGCTTATGTGGAGGCGGTGATCGCGGCCGGGGGGCCGGAGCTAGCCGGGGTTATCTCCCAGCTCGCGGCGGAACCGCTTCCCGAGACTGATGTGCAGCGCCTCCCGCATTACGTGTGGGGGATCGCCCTGGCGCTCATTCGTTTGGGTGTGCTGCGCCAAATTGAGGACGTGCGCTCTGCGCTCCAGCGCACCAACCCGGAGGATGCCGCCTACCAGCAGCATTTCGCCCGCCTCATGGAACTCGAGGCGCAGCGTCGCACCTGCGAGGAACGGATGGAGCTGGGGTAATTCCGGCATATGCACAGCGGCTGCGGCAGCGTGAGTGAATTATTATCAGATTATTTGCGAACTCATTCTCGCCACCGAGGTGATTTCAAGCCTCTTGCTAATCCCAGGAACCTAGTGAGCGCGAAATTTTCGCGGCCGTTTCCACCACGAAGGGCACCAGCTCAATGACTTCGTCCATGGTTTTTTCCAAAGCGAGGGTGGTGATGGACATGGCGTGATCCGCCCGCCCCATATGGTTGCGGATAGGGACTGCCACGCAGCGGATACCGGGAACGTTCTCTTCATCATCCACGGCGTAGCCGCAGTCACGCACCTGGTAGAGCTCCGCGAAAAGCGCGTTGGCCGTGGAAATCGTGCGCGGAGTTTTACGAGGCAAACCGACATCGGCAATATATTTACGCACTGTTTCATCACTTTGGGCAGCGAGGAGGCACTTTCCGATAGAAGTGGAATGGAGCGGAAGTCTATCGCCGATATCGGAGGGGATGCGGTAGGGCATCTCCGATTCCTCAATAGCGACATATACTGCTTCATTACGGGCTCGTGCCCCCACATGCACCTGGCATTTCACTTTGCGGGCCAATTCACGCATAAAAGGCTGAGCCCGCTCGGAAATATCAATATTTTTAAAAGCGTGACTGGCCAGAGCCATCGCCGCCGGGCCCGCTAAATAGTTACCTTCTTCATTAACCGTTACGAACTCGTAATCGACAAGACTTTGCAAGAGCCGATGCACGCTGGATTTCGCCAGCCCGGAGGCCTCCACGATATCGGTGAACCGCGAATGTTCCAGCGCGGCACGTAAAACTATGAGTGTTTTATCCGCCGCACCAGGATTTTTAGGACTTTTGGAAGGCTGCGCCACAGGGAACCTCTTTTCTCATCGACTGTTCGCGACGCCGCGCACGGTCGTAACGATGTCATATTTTAGCGCGCCCGCCTAGGGAAAGGAACAATATCAAGCGCTTCAAGGAACACTGTTCCAGTATGTGGAATTTTGTCGAAAGCATTCAATGATAATCATCTTAATGTCGGTAGTCGCCGCACGGTTCGTGGTGTGGCGTAGCGAAGGTCACGGAGAAAATCGAGCTAGGTCCTAGCCTCGTTCGTATAGAGAGGAGTAAAGCGTCGGTAGATATGCCAGAAATCAAATATGGAACTCAAGTCCGTAGGGTAGAACAAATAGAAAAATGGGGTTATGCTGAGTCACAGCGACGGTGGTGTGAAGGTCTGAGCCGATCTTGACATTGCCGAGCAGCTACGCGAAAGCGGCAGGTGCTTGCGCGTATCGATGGATTTGAGGCTCGATGGGAGGCTGATTTTTACCTCGCTAGCGCGGAAATACGATGGCACAACCACGCAGGATTCAGCGGCGGTGAAGCTGGTGAATCACGGAAGTGCCGGAGTGCTACCACGTTAGCCTTCCTTGCCGGGGGAGAAAGGAACCCCCACTTCCCATGACTTTCAATGATGAAAATGTCGTTCGTGTAAAGAAAGTAACATCTATGTCTAATCAGGATTCGGTTGCGGTCCCTTCGGCTCACGGTGAAGTGACTGCCGGAACGAAAAAGAAAGCGCCATTTGTGTGGCCGGGAATGTTGGTTCCCTTCGTGCTCCTCGTCTCGTGCTTCGCGGCATGGGGTATTTCCACCGACTTGACCGCACCGCTGGTCAACGTATTCTCCTCGGTATTCCATATGTCGGCGTTCCAGTCCTCGCTGGTGCAATTCGCCTACTTTGGTGCCTACTTCCTCCTTGCCATTCCCGCGGCGTACATTAACTCGAAGCTGGGATACAAGGGCGGTGTCGTTATTGGCCTGAGCCTGGCGGCGACGGGTGCGCTCCTCTTCTTCCCGGCTTCCAAGCTCATGACTTTCGGCGCTTTCATCGCTGCCCTCTTCATCCTGGCTGGTGGTCTGTCCATCGTGGAAACCTCCGCGAACCCGTTCGTAATGGCGATGGGACCGGAAAAGACTGCCACCCGGCGCCTCAACCTGGCCCAGGCATTCAACCCGATCGGATCCAATGTGGGTGTGCTAGCGGCCACCCTCTTCATCCTGCCGAATATCCACGTTGCTACCGCCGAAGAACGTGCCAGTATGCCGGAAGCCGAGCTCCTGGCTACCCGGTCCGATGAACTCCAGGCCGTTATGGCTCCTTATATTGCTCTCGGCTGCCTCTACGCTTTCCTCGCGATCAGCATCGCCTTCGTGAAGATCCAGAAGCGCCGCACCATGATCTCCGATTCGGCAGCCGGTGTGAAGCGCCAGAGGGGCACCTTCATGCGCCTCATGCGCAATAAGCTCTACAGCTTCGGCGTGGTGGCACAGTTCTGCAATATCGCAGCCCAAACCTGCATCTGGACCTACATTATCTTCTACGTTATGGAAACCCTCGGGGTGGACCGTCCGACCGCCGGCTGGTGGCTGCAGGGCTCGCTCATTTCCTTCCTCATCATGCGCTTCCTCATGGTGTGGATCATGGGCCGCGTTGATCCCCGCGTTCTCATGACCGTCATGGCTTCCCTCGGTCTCATCTTCACCGCGACCGGTATGCTCTGTGGCAATATCGTCGGTGCAATTGGTATCGCCCTGCTCTCCGGCTGCATCTCCCTGATGTTCCCGACCATCTACGGCCTGGCTCTGACCGGCTTGGGTGACGACACCAAGTTCGGTTCGGCAGGCCTGGTCATGGCGATTATCGGTGGTGCTGTTGTGCCTCCGATTCAGGGTCTTATCCTTGACCACACCAGCGCCCAGTTCTCCTTCATTGTGGTTCTCATGTGCTTCGCGGTCATGCTCGGCTACGCGCTCTACGCTCGCCGGCAGGATCTGGACGCGCTCGCTGCTGCTGATGATGCCAACGCGCAAATCATCGCTGACTAATCCATCCCTCTCTATCGCACGGGTGCCGGGTCGTGTAGACGCGGCCCGGCACCCGAAAGTGAGAACGCTATGCTCAAGAATATTTCCCCGGTTATTAGCCCGGAACTCCTCTACACGCTGGCCAGTATGGGACACGGTGACGAAATTGTCCTCGCCGACGCGAATTTCCCGTCCGAGTCCACCAATGACACCGTCATTCGCGCGGATGGCATCACCATCCCGGTGCTGCTAGACGCTATTTTGAACCTCATTCCTCTGGATCGTTACAACGAGTGGCAGATTGCGCTTATGGAACCGGTTCCCGGCGACGAAGCCCCCGAGGTGTGGAACGAATACGCCCGGATAATCACCGCTCATGAAGGCGATTACCAGCAGCATCTCTTCGAGCGCTTTGATTTTTACGAGCATGCTCGGACAACTTTCGCTGTTGTCGCAACCGGCGAAACCGCATCCTACGGAAATATCATCCTCAAGAAGGGTGTCCTCTAAAAAGCTGACGGAATGGGCCGTCCGTGGGTAGTAGCACTGCTACCCGTGATCACACAATGGAAGTGAGAAAATAATGGATCTGCATCTGCAAGGCAAAGTTATTATCGTGACCGGCGGCATGCGCGGGATCGGTAAGGGAATCGTTGTGGAGCTCGCCAAGGAAGGCGCGATCCCGGTTGTTATCAACCGTTCCCAGATTCTTGATGAGTACCGCGACGAAATGAACTCGCTCACCGATACTTGGGACTTCTACTCCCTTGACCTCAACGAAACCGATGGCATCGCCCCGATCGTGGAGGAAACCTACAAGAAGTACGGGCATATTGACGGCATCGTCAATAACGCCGGTGCCAATGACAACCTCGATCTGGAATCCACCGGCTGGCGCGAATTTGAAAAGTCCCTGCACGGGAACCTCACCCACTACTACGAGCTCGTCCACCAGGCAGTTCCTTACCTCAAGGAATCCCAGGGCGCCGTGGTGAATATTGGTTCCAAAACGGCCATCACCGGCCAGGGTAAGACCAGTGCTTACGCCGCGGCCAAGGGCGCGATCCTGGGCCTGACCCGCGAATGGGCAGCCGCACTCGCGAAGGATAATGTCCGCGTCAACACTATTGTGGTGGCCGAAGCCTGGACCCCGCTCTATGCCAACTGGATCAAGACTTTCGGTGACGAAGAAGCTCAGAAGGCCCGCCTGGCCCTTATCGAGGACAAGATTCCGCTCGGCAAGCGCATGACCCGCGTGGAAGAAATCGGTGCGCTCGCGGCCTTCCTGCTTTCGGATCGCTCTAGCCACACCACCGGCCAGTGGCTCTTCCCGGATGGCGGTTACGTCCACCTGGACCGGGCCCTGAGCTAAATTCGCCTCGCACTAACGGAACGCTGACAGGAAGAGAGGAAGGTCAGGACCGTGCTAGAACTCATTGATACCCATTTCCATGTCTGGGATCTGGACACCCAGGATCTGCCGTGGTTGGCCACAACGGATGGGAGCATCACCCGCACGTGGACATTCAATCAACTCCTGGAAGCGTACCGGCAACAGGAAGATATCAACTTCCGGGGTGCCGTCGTCGTCGAAGCAGATACAGCCGATGCCGCCCAAGAAGTTGAGCTTACCAAAGAACGCCGGGCTGCCCATCCTGAGATTCTCGGGGCGGTGCTGCGTACCGATCTGACAGAGAATACTTACATTCCGGATGGAATCGTGGGGATTCGTGAACCTCTGCATATCGATTCGCAGCCCCGCGGGCGCTGCCTGGAGGAAGGCTTCCTGGCCGGTCTCTCCCAGCTTGCCGAGCGTGGGCTCACCTTCGATGCGTGCATCCGCGTCGGGGAGCTAGGTGATCTGTACCGGGCGGCCGCGCAGGTGCCCGAGGCTCGTATCATCATCGATCACCTGGGGAACGTCGAAAGCCTCGATACCCCCTACCGGGACGCGATGACGCAGCTTGCTTCACTGCCCAATGTATTTTGCAAGGTCTCCGGGCTGCCGAATATCGATAACGCGGCCAACGAGGGTATTTTGAGTTTCGTCACCGAGTTGTTCGGGACTGAGCGCCTCATGTATGCCTCAAATTGGCCAGTCGTTTCGTTGTACTCCAGTTTTGTTGAGAACCTTGCGCTCCTGCGTGGTTTTTATGGCGACGACGCCGATATCTTCCACTGCACTGCCCAACGCTGTTACGGACTTTAAGGACGGTGTGACAACGAGATAAACAATTTGCTGTTAACCGCTGTTCTTATGGGTAGGAGCTGGCACGCGGCGCTGTTATGATAAAGCAGTTGCCCCCGTAGCTCAGCAGGTTAGAGCAGTGGACTCATAATCCATCGGTCGCGGGTTCAAGTCCTGCCGGGGGCACTGCTCGCAGTGCGCCGCCGTCGTCCCTACCATTGTGTTTCAACGTATAGGTTTATCCACCGTGCTTGGCCCACGGGCCGGCACGTCAAGGAGCTTTCATGTCAAAAATTACTGGCGTAACAACGCATGATTTCCGTTTCCCCACCTCGAATACCCTCTCCGGTTCGGATGCTATGAACCCGGATCCGGACTACTCTTCCGCATATGTGGAAGTGAAAACCGATGCCGATGACGGGATCATCGGTGTGGGCTTTGTTTTCACCATTGGCCGTGGAAATGACGTGGTGTGCAAGGCTATTGATTCCATGGCTCAGGCCCTCATTGGGCGCAATGTTGAGGAGCTCCTCGACAATATGCGCCTGGCCTGGGATCTTTTCGTCCACGATTCTCAACTGCGTTGGCTCGGCCCGGAAAAGGGCGTGGAGCATATGGCCATCGGCGCCCTGCTCTCCGCGCTCTGGGATATTAAGGCCAAGCGTGCGGATAAGCCGCTGTGGCGCCTGTTGGGTGAAATGGAACCTGAGGAACTCGTTTCCACTCTCGACTTCCGCTACATGACGGATGCGCTGCGCCCCGAAGAAGCTATTGAGATCCTGCGGGCCGGCCAGCACGGCAAGGAAGAACGTATCGCTAACCTCATTGCCAATGGCTATCCGGGATACTCCACTGCTCCGGGGTGGTTGGGCTATTCCGATGAGAAGATGGTGGCCCTGGCGAAGGAAGAAACCGAGGTCAAGGGCTTCAAGCAGATCAAGCTCAAGGTGGGCCGTGACGTTGCCGAAGATATTCGCCGTCTCGGTCTGGCTCGCGACGCTATCGGTCCGGACGTTAAGCTGGCCGTGGATGCCAACCAGGTGTGGGATGTGCCCCAGGCTATTTCCTGGATCAACGAATTCCACGAATTCGATCTGGCGTGGGTGGAAGAACCCACCTCGCCGGACGATGTCCTCGGCCATGCCACCATCGCGCGGGCGATCAACCCGATTCCGGTGGCGACCGGCGAACAGATGCAGAGCCGCATTCTCTACAAGCAGTACTTGCAGATGAACGCCTTTGGAATTATGCAGATCGACGCGACGCGCGTGGCAGGTCCGCAGGAAATCGTCCTCGAATACCTGCTGGCGAAGAAGTTCAACAAGCCGGTGTGCCCGCACGCCGGTGGTGTGGGCCTGTGCGAAGCCGTGGCTCACTTCGCAATGTTCGACTATGTGGCTGTTTCGGGTACCACGGAGAACCGCGTTATCGAATATGTGGATAACCAGCACGAGCACTTCGTCCACCCGACCATCATCAAGAACGGCAATTACATGCCGCAGCTGGCGCCGGGCAACGGTACTGAGATGACCCTCGAAACTGCCAAGAAGTACACCTATCGCGGTTAGGTTATAAGGGCGATAACAGAACGGGGCGGCCAGGGGAATGGCCGCCCCGTTTTCGCGACATGTGCACATAGAGGACGAAGCTCCGGACGTCTCTTTTCTTTGCGGAGTACCGGGATTAAAGTGAATCCATGATTGATGACAATGCTCCGCTTCCGCAATCTGATCGTCCCACCGCTACCGCCGCCGGGCACTGGGTGCTCGCCCGCGCCGGGAAGCGAGTCCTGCGCCCGGGTGGCTTGCATTTGACGAAAGCCATGCTTGAACATGCCCAGCTGGCCAGCGCGGACGTGGTGGAATTCGCCCCCGGCCTGGGCCGGACCGCGGAACTCATTATCGCCCAGCCCATTCATTCCTACACCGGAGTCGATCAAGACAAGAATGCGGTGACCCGCGTCAAGGGGATCGTCGACAAAGTGGGCGGCGTCGTCGTTAATTCCACCGCGCAAAAATCTGGACTTCCTGATGCCGGTGCCGATGTGGTCGTGGGCGAAGCGATGCTCACCATGCAGGGTGCCAGTTCGAAAGCCGCGATTGTGGGCGAGGCGTTCCGGCTGCTGCGCCCGGGCGGGCGCTACGCCATCCACGAGCTAAGCCTCACCCCGGATAGTATCGATCCGGCCATTGCCGATACCCTGCGCAAGGGCCTGGCCCAGACGATTCGCGTCAACGCACGCCCGCTCACCCAGGCCGAATGGCGCCAGGTACTTACCGATGCCGGTTTCGAGGTGGAATGGGTGGGGGATGCCCCCATGGCGCTGCTTTCCCTGCGGCGCAACCTCGCTGACGAAGGTCTGCGCGGGGTGGCACGGATCCTCCGCAATGTACTGCGCGATAAAGAGCTGCGGGCGCGAGTGCTGGCCATGCGTGCTCTCTTCCGCAAGTACCGCCACCACCTGGCCGGCGTGGCCATGGTGGCTCGCAAGCCCACCGAATCCGCCAGCGCTGCCGATGCCGGCACTTCCGCTACTACCTCTAACTGAAAGGACGACCGATGACTGACAACACCCCGCAGCTTTCCTACCTGGAAGATCTTGGTGCCACGGTGGATTACGCCGCTGCCTCGACCGTTTCCACCACCGCACTGCGCGCTGAAGGCGCGAATGTGGTGGTCTTCTCCTTCGATACCGGGGAGGAACTTTCTGAGCACACCGCCGCCGTTCCTGTACTTATCCAGGTACTGGAAGGGGAGGTGGAGATGCGTACCCAGGGACGCACTGTACAGCTGCGCCCCGGCGGGCTCGTACACCTGCCCACCCGCCTCCCGCACGCGGTGCGTGCCCTGGCTCCCACCAAGATGGTGCTGTTCATGCTCACCGGGCAGAGCGTGGGCTAGAGTAACCCCATGTCAGCATCCGAGAAACTGGACCCATCAGAGAAGCCCGAGCTGCCGGAACAGTCGGAACAGCCGGAGACGCAGGTAGAACCCGTTCCCCTTGACGCCGCCCAGGCGGAGGAGATTCAGCGCATCGCGCGCCGCCGCATGATCGCTGCCGCAATTGTGGGAGTCATTCTGCTGATTATCATGTTCTTCGCCGGGCGCGCCCTGCGCCAGCACCTGAGTGCACCCTCGACTGGTGCGGGCGAATCGGTGGCTGTGATAGTGACGGGCGGCGCTCACGGTCTGGAGTGGCAGAGCGCACACCTCTGAAGTTGCTTCGTGTCCCGCCATTGACTATTATCTTTTCTGTTGCAAATTCCCGCATAGCTCAATGGCAGAGCATTCGACTGTTAATCGAACGGTTGCTGGTTCGAGTCCAGCTGCGGGAGCGAACGAACGGCGGTGAGCGTAGGCTTGCCGCCGTTCTGCTCTGTCCGGCACTCGCGGCGCGGGGCAACATAAGTGTGAAGAATCTTACCAAAGGAGATCGCTATGGCATACCGGGAGATTCGCGTGGTGGGGGACCCGGTCCTGCGCACCCCCTGCGATCCAATTCGGGAGATCACCCCGGGCATCGTGCGCCTGGTCGAAGACCTCCTCGAAAACGTGAACGACGACGCCCGGGCGGGCCTAGCAGCCAACCAAATCGGGGTCTCCCTGCGCGCTTTCTCCTGGCATATCGACGGGGAGATCGATTACATTCTCAACCCCGTGATTGTGGCGCTTTCCGAAGATGAATACCAGGACGGTGAGGAAGGCTGCCTGTCCGTCCCGGACCTGTACTACCCGACTACGCGGGCGTGGTATGCCCGCGCTGAAGGTATTGACCTGGACGGCAAGAAGAAAATTGTGGAGGGGGAGGGGCTCCTCGGGCGCTGCATCCAGCACGAATGCGATCACCTGGACGGCCACCTCTACCTCGACCGCCTGGAACGGGACGTACGCAAACAAGCGATGCGCGATATTCGCCAGCTGCGCGTCTCTTCTGCGCTACAATCGCTCTAGTAGCCCCTCCGCGTGGGTAGCACGGGGAAAGCCACCCAAGCGCAGGAGGAATGCTATGGCACACAAATACGCCACTCGCGGCGTCATATTCATTCACTCTGTTATGCCGGCCGTTCAACCCCACGTTGAATGGGCGGTCACAAGCGTGCTCGGATACGAACCGCATTTTGAGTGGACCAAACAACCCGCCGCCCCGCATATGAACCGGGCAGAAGCCTCGTGGACGGGGGAAGTGGGAACTGGCGCCATACTCGCCTCCGCACTCAACGGCTGGGAACACTTACGTTTTGAGATCACCGAAGATGCCAGCCCGGTATCCGAAGGAGGCCGCTGGTCCGCCACCCCCGGCCTCGGTATTTTCTACGCCCAAACAGATCTCACCGGCAATGTGGTCATTCCCGAAAACCGGGTGCGGGCCGCGCTGGAAAACGCGGGGAACGACGCCGCAGAAATGCGCCGGCTCCTCGATATTGCCCTCGGCCAGGCCTGGGATGATGAGCTCGAACCCTTCCGTTATGCCGGCGCGGGCGCACCGGTGCGTTGGCTGCACCGCGTGGGCTAAAACCCGGGCCGTGGTGAGCTAAGCCCGCGGGGGCGTACCCGCTACTGCGCACGCTACAGCCCGAGGGCGGCCCGCAAATCCTCCGCGTAAAGCGGGGCATTTTCATCCGGCTTCTCCTGCTTCTCAGGGTTAGGCCCCGCGGCATCCGCGCTTGTGGCAGCGGGAGTGGGGCGGGCCGCAGCTGCGCCGTCGTGCTGAGAAGAAGAGGTGGTGATGCTCAGGTCCGCGCCCGGGCAGCTGAGCCGCACCAGATCCCCGAGGGTGCGCGCCGCGCAAACCTCGCTATCGGGTACCACCACGCCGCTAGCGTCTTCCAGCGTGACCGCAATAGCCCAGCGGGTGACGCTATCCACGCGGCTCAGCTCGAAACTTTCGGTGGCATCCGGGTAGCCTTCGCGCTCCAGGATATCCGCGCCCAGCGACATGAGTTGCGCTACCTCCATCGCACGACCTCCCTATTTTCGGTACGCTCGCATCATGGCATTCCTTGATTTGATGCAGCAACTCTTCCAGCATACCCGGGCCCCGGAAGCTGATACTGCCACCGCGCAGGCGCTGCGTGATCGGCTTGCTGAGGACCCGAACGACGTCGAGGCTTTCACGCAGCTCGTTGGCCTGGCGCGTGAAGCTGAAGGTGAACTCCCGCCCGCGGATCCGCTCACCGCGGAGCTCACCGGAACCGGAAGCATTCTTTCCGCGGACCTGGCGATTTATGCCCTCGCCGAAGAACTCTCTAGCTCACCGGCCTCCTGGTACCCGCAGCTGCATATGGCTCGCCTCGCGGTGGAGTCCGATCCCGAGCGGGCCCTGCGGCTTCTCACCACCGCCACGGATCGCAATCCGGACGGGCGTATCCTCGCCCGGGCCATGGCGATTTTGCGCGAGGCCGGCCACCCGGATCAGGCACTCAGCTTAGGGCTGGCCCATTGGGATCCGGCCACCCATAGTTTCGAGGCTGGGGAAGCGCTGGTACGTACCGCGCTGGCGGCCGGGCGCGCCAGCGAAGCCCGCGCGTACCTGCGGGAAATGGAGCCCTATGCCAGTGCGGCGGAGCTCGCGGAGTTGCGCGAGGCTGCGCGCGTGGCGGAGTAAGGCTGCGCGGCTTCTTCCTGTCGCGGCCTCGACTAGACTAGTTGCTATGGCTACCTTCATTGATATTCATCCTGAGGATCCGCAACCGCGGCTCGTCACCAAAGTGGTGGATCGGCTGCGGCGCGGTGAGGTGGTGGCGCTGCCCACTGATTCCGGTTATGCCATTGTGTGCCAGATGGGTAATAAGGAGGGCTTGGAGCGGATTCGTACCATCCGGCAGGTGGGGGATAAACACCATTTCACGCTGCTGTGCCACGATTTCGCGCAGCTCGGGCAGCTTGTGATCGTGGATAATCCCGATTTTCGGCTCATCAAAAGCCTCACGCCCGGGCCCTACACCTTCATTCTCAAGGGCACTAAAGAAGTGCCGCGCATGACCCTCAACCCGAAGAAACACACGGTGGGCGTGCGCATCCCGGATCATCGCATCACCCAGGCGGTGGTCACGGAAATGGGCGAACCGCTGCTCTCCTCCACGCTTATTCTTCCCGGCGCGGAAGAACCCCTCGAAGAAGGCTGGATTGTGGAAGATGAACTGGGGCATGCCCTGGATGTGGTGGTGAACGGGCCCGTGGGGCGCGGCCCCACCACCGTACTTGACCTAGTAGCCAAGGAAATTGCGAGACAAGGAGCAGGCGATACCGCCGGACTTAACCTGTGAACCCCATCCTTATTGATCTGGACGGAACTTTCCACGATTCCGCCGCCATCGTCAAAAAAACTTTCCGGGCTACCCTGCGCGAAGAAATGGGGGAGGACCACCCCGAAGAGTTCTTCGTGCAGTTCATCGGTCCGCCGCTCATCGATACGTTCACGAAGCTCGGCGCAGCCGACCCGGTGGAGATGGTGCGTCGCTACCGGGTGCGCTACGAGCAGTGCATGCTTGACACCCCGATTTTCCCCGGGATGCGTGAATTGGTGAAGGAACTGGACGCGGCCGGGGTGCCGCTGGCCATTGCGACGTCGAAAAACGAAAAGAATGCCCGTGCGATTCTGGAACACCAGGGCGTGGCGCAGCATTTCCGCTATATTGCCGGGGATCCCGAAGATATCCCCGGGTACGGGAAAGCTGAGGTGGTGGGGGCGGCGCTGCGCGAATTGCGGGCGCACGGCGTTGATACCTCGCGGGCCCTCATGGTGGGGGATCGTATTCACGATGTCGAGGGCGCAAGCCAGCATGGCCTTCCCACGGTGCTCGTGGAGTGGGGGACCGCCCCGCGTTCCGAGTGGGAGCTGGCCTGGCGGCACGTGGGAACTGCCCGCGAGCTCGGTGAGATCCTGTGGGATTTTGCCGGGGTGGAGCGGTCACAATCCCATTAACACCAGCCACGGGCATATTAACAAGGGTTACAGTTACATCACCTCGGGATACAGTTTGGTTAAGATGTGACGAGGACGGTTCGCGGCCGTATATATCCATGTGAAGCGTGTTAGACTCAAAAATAAGATCGTCACCGCGGAGGTTGATTATATGACTCAACGGAGGGATCTTATATGAACGCGTATATTGCTGGAAAAATCGCGGCGGGAACTGCGGTTCTGGGTGGTTTTCTTGGCTATCCGCTTCTCTATATCAATGCCTTGGATATCTTACAATGGGCCCCGGAATTTAGCCTTGCTATCTGGACCTGTACCTGTTTTGGGATGCTCTGGGTTGCGCTCGGCCAGGTTTATTTCCTGGGAGTCTACCAGTGGTTTGGATTGTTGGAACAACCCCGGCGCTCGGCACCGGCGTGGCTGCGCCCCACCATGCAGGCCATCCCGGTGACGGTAGCCGCCCTCGGAGTAATCCTCCTGGTCTTCCTCATTATTAAGGATGCCGGGCATCCGAGCATTCTGATTCTTATGGCTGCCCTGTGGGTGCTCAGCCTGGGCGCCAGCGCGGTAGCGCGGCTCATGGCCGGGTATCTTGCCGGCCGGGAAATCCCGGCGGAGGAGAAGCTCGCGGTCCCGGTCGCTTAGGCCCGCAGGTCTCAGGCTCGCGGTTAGCTTGGCGCACCACCGCCAGCATAGGCTCACACCGCCGCCAGCTTAGGCCCACTGGCTTTCGTAGAGGCGGGCATAGGCACCGCCGGCCGCCAGCAATTCCTCGTGGGTGCCGCTTTCTACCACGTCCCCAGCTTCAATAACCAGGATCGTGGTGGCATTGCGGACGGTGGAGAGCCGGTGCGCAATAATGAAGGAGGTGCGCCCTTCGCGCAGCCGCTCCATGGCATCCTGGATAAGCGCCTCGGTGCGGGTATCCACCGAACTGGTGGCCTCATCCAAAATCAGCACATCGGGATTGGCGAGGTACGCCCGCGCGATGGTGATGAGCTGTTTCTCCCCGGCGGAAACATTCTCGCCCTCATCCCCAATATGGGTATCAAAACCGTGGGGGAGGGTCTCAAGAAGATCAGCAATGCCCAGGGCGGCCGCGGCGGCAATGGCGTCGTCGCGCGTAGCACCGTCCTTCCCGAAAGCGATATTTTCCCAGACCGTGCCGTCAAACAGCCAGGTGTCTTGCAAGACCATCCCGAAATGCTCCCGCAGGGATTCCTTGGTGAAAGAATCGATGGGTGCGCCGTCCACGGTAATCGCCCCGCCGTCTACCTCGTAAAAACGCATAAGCAAATTGACGAGCGTAGTTTTCCCCGCGCCGGTGGGCCCCACAATCGCCACCGAATGGCCCGGCTCCACTCGCAGCGAGAGATCGCGGATCACCGGGGTATCCGGCTCGTAGGAAAAACGCACGTGCGAAAACTCGATGGTGCCGCTTCGTGCTTCGGGGGCCACCACCTCGCGATAGCTCGAATGCGCATCCGGGGCCATCTCCTCCTGGGCGAGGTAATCGAAAATTCGCTCCGCGGAGGCCGCCGCGGATTGGATGAGATTCGCGGTGGAGGCCAGGGATTGGAGCGGGTGGGACAGCTGGCGAGTGTATTGCATCATCGCCTGCAGCCCGCCAATTGTCATGGTGCCGGCCATCGCCTGGATACTGCCCAGGAGGGTGACGATAGCGAAGGAACCGTTCTGCACCAGCATCATAAGCGGCTGGGACATCTGCGCAATGGCCTGGGCGCGGAAGGAAGCGTCGTAAAGATCGCCATTCGCGGCATCAAACTGGCCCTGGAATTCATCTTCCAGCCCGTAGGCAGCTACCACATCCAGCCCGGTGAAGCTCTCCTCGACCACGGCGGAGACATCACCCGTGAGCCGCCATTGGTCCCGGAAATAGGGGCGGGAGCGGCGCAGTAGCAGCAGGATCCCAATAATCCCCACCGGGATGACCACCAGCGAGGCAAGGGCCACCGACCAGGACAGATAGACCATGACCGCCACGATCCCGATAATCTGGTAGATCGCGGAGAGCACTTCGGAAAGAGTTTGCAGCAGGGACTGGGTGACATTATCGACGTCGTTCGTAACCCGCGAGAGCACATCCCCGCGCTGCTGTTTGTCCAGCACGGATAGCGGCATCCGATCAATTTTCTGCTGGCAATCCCTCCGCATCTCATAGCCGAGATCCTGAATAATGAGGCGAATAATATAGCCGAACCAGAAACGCAGCAGCGCTGAGAGAATATAGCATCCGGCAGCCAGGCTCAGTACCCGCGCCAGCTCCGGGAAATCCACGCCGCCGGAGCGGATTCCATCAACCACCACATTGGTGCCCTGCCCGAGCAGGAAGGGCGCGGCCACCACCGCCGCGGTGGAGATAAGTGAAAGCAGCAGCACTGCCACAATGCGTCCCACGTAATGGCGTAGGTAGTGGCGAATAAGGGTGAGGAGCGCCCCGCGGATATCGCGGGCTTCGTCAATATTTCCGGCACCTCTCATGCCCGCACCTCCTCACTCGTTGCGGTCGCTGTGCCGCTTGGTTCCGTATCGCTTGCCGCCGTTCCGCCTTCCGGCCCGCTCGGTTCCGTTCCGCGTTCCGCACCACCTTCCGGCCCGCGCTCCTGGGAACGCACAATGGAGCGGTACATCTCATTGGTTTCCATGAGTTCGGCGTGCGTCCCGCAGCCCACCACCTCGCCGCAATCCAGAACGACGACGCAATCGGCGCTGCGCGTGGTCGAAATACGTTGGGCGATAATGACCACCGCCGTATCCCGGATCCGCTCCTTGAGGTTGGCCCGCACCCGGGCATCGGTGGCGTAATCGAGGGCGGAGAAAGAATCATCAAAGACCACCAGGTCAGCACCGGCTCGCCCGGAGCTATCAGGGAGGGCGCGGTACAGAGCCCGTGCGATGGTCAGGCGCTGGCGTTGCCCGCCGGAAAGATTGGTTCCCCCGGTTTCCACCGGCATCTCCAGCCCGCCCCCGGCCTGCACAAAATCCCAGGCCTGGGCGCAGTGCAGCGCATTAATCACCCGTTCCTGGTCAATATCGCGGGTGGAGCCGGCAACATTACTGGCTACCGTGCCGCTAAACAGGAACGCACGCTGGGGTACCAGGGCCACCCGGCGGCGGAAATCAGCGAGTCGAATATCGCGCACATCCACTTCGCTCGCTCCGGCGCCGCGTGCTGCGGCACCGCTCGTTTTCGTTTCGCCGGTCTCGCCATCTGCGCCAGCCCCGGCGCTGCCTTCGACGGTGAAGCGGCCCGTGCTCACATCCACGAGGCGCGGCAGTATTTTGACCAGCGATGATTTGCCCGAGCCCGAGGCGCCAATAATCGCCGTCGTCGTTCCTGGTCGGAGACACAAAGAAATGCCGCGCAAGGCAGGTTCGTCCGCATCCGCGTAGGTGAGGGAAATATCGCGCAAGCGGAAGGTGACCGGGCCGGGCGGCATCTCCCGCGCATCCGGCGCGTCCGCGATGGAGGGAACGGTGGTGTTCACCTCGATCACGCGCTCGGCGGAGACGTTCCCGCGCGGAACCACCATAATAATCATGCCGAGCATCATGACCGCACCCAGAATCATCATGAGGTAGGTGATAAAAGCGGCCAGCGCTCCCACCGGCATGGAACCCCCGGCAATCCGATGCCCGCCAATCCACACGATCAGCGCGGAGGCCAGCCCGATGACCGCACTCATGGCCGGTAGCAACGCGGACCAAATCGTGCCGATCTGGAGCATAATCGAACGGAAATTGCGGTTATGGACCTCGAATTCCCCGGCCATCGCCTCCTCGCGGCGGAAGGCTCGAATCACCCGCACTCCAGAAAGCTGGGAACGTAGCGCATCGTTAATCGCATCCACGCGCCGCTGGAGGGTTTCGTAGCGTGTGGCGAGCATCGCGGTACATACCAGAATAATTGCGGTGAGTACCGGAATAATCACGAGGAGCGTGAGGGAGAGCACGACGTCCTGCCCGATGGCCATGAGCACCCCGCCCACTCCCATAATCGGGGCCGTCACCATAATGGTGAGGGACATGAGGGTGACCATTTGGATTTGATTGACGTCGTTTGTGGTACGGGTGACGAGGGTGGAAGCCCCGAAGCGCTGCTGATCCGCGGGGGAGAAACGCTGCACGTGCGCGAAAGTTTCGCGGCGCAGTTCCCGGCCGAGATGGGTGGATACCAGCGCCCCGTAATAGATCGCCCCGATGGCGCAGAGTACTTGCGCGAGAGTGAAGAGTCCCATGAGTAGCCCGCGCGACCAAATATAGGAGCTATTGCGTTCCAAAATGCCGTAATCGATAACGTTCGCGCCCAGCGCGGGGAGGGTGAGCCCGAGGAGCACCTGCGCGATCTGTAGCACAGCAATCGCGAAGAGCTGGAATTTGCGGTCGCGTAGATGCCTCCACGCCAATCGATAAACGGTCAATCACTCGCCTCCATATAGGTGTGGCGGTCCGAAAGCTCGCGTGCGAGAAATAGCTCGCCGCGTGAGGAAGGACCGCCACACTATGCTACGTGTGAGAGCACGGATGCTCAAACACTATTCAATTAGTTACGACGACGCCGGGCCGCTTTACTCCGGATCGTTATCGGGAACAGGTTCGGCAGCTGCCGGGTTATGCAGATCGTACTTCTCGATTGCCTGGCGGACAACCGAGCGATCAATCTTGCCGGCCTTGGCCAGCGCATACAGGGCCCGCACCACCATCGTGGCATCATCGATCTTGAAGTAGCGCCGGGCTGCCGGGCGGGTATCGGAAATACCGATACCGTTGGCGCCGAGCGTCTCGTAATCACCCGGGATCCATTCGCGGATGGAATCTTGAACCTGGTGCTCGAAATCGGAGGTGGCGATGAAGGGGCCTTCTTCGCCTTCCAGCTTCGCGGTCACATAGGCCTTGCGCGGTTCTTCTTCCGGGTGGAGGTAGTTGTATTCGTTGGTGGCCAAACCATCCTTACGCAGCTCATACCAGGAGGTCACCGAATAGACGGTGGCATCCACGCCCCAGTCATCGCGCAGCATGCGCTTGGCTTCGCGGGCCCAGCGCACCCCCACGCCCGAGGAAAGCAGATTGACACGCGGGCCACCCTGGCCATCGGCTTCATCGAGCTTGTAGATACCGCGGATAATGCCATCCACATCCACATTCTCCGGTTCGGCGGGCTGGTGGATGGGTTCGTTATAGACCGTGAGGTAGTACATGACGTTCTGCTCACGCCCGTCAGAGCCGTCCCCGTACATACGCTTCAGGCCATCCTTGAAGATATGGCCCAGTTCGTAGGCGTAGGCCGCATCGTAAATAATCATGCCCGGGTTGGTGGAGGCGAGAACGGGGGAGTGCCCGTCCATATGCTGGGAGCCTTCACCCGTGAGGGTGGTGCGCCCGGCGGTGCCACCAATAATGAAACCGCGTGCCAGTTGATCGTAAGCTGCCCAGAACTGGTCCCCGGTGCGCTGGAACCCGAACATCGAGTAGAAGATGTAGAAGGGCACCATCGGGGTGTTATGGGTGGCATACGAGGTTCCGGCCGCCACGAAAGCGGAGAGGGAACCGGCTTCGGTAATACCCGTGTGGAGCAGCTGGCCCTGGGTGGATTCCTTGTAGGAAAGCAGCATATCGTGGTCCACCGCGGTGTACTGCTGGCCCTGGGTATTGAAGATCTTGGCCGAGGGGAACATGGAATCCATGCCGAAAGTACGCGCTTCGTCCGGGACAATCGGCACCATGCGGAAGCCGAATTCCTTATCGCGCATAATGTCCTTGAGGAGGCGGACCAAGGCCATGGTAGTGGCCACCTTCTGCTTGCCCGAACCCTTCTTCATGGACTGGAAAGGCTTATCGGCCGGCAGTGCGATCCCGCCCTGGTGGGTGCGGCGCTGGGGCAGGTAGCCACCCAGTGCTGCGCGCCGCTCACGCATATGCTTCATTGCCGGGTGATCTTCGGCCGGCTTGTAATAGGGCGCGTTATAGGGATCTTCCAGCTGGGAATCATCAATGGGGATACGCAGGGTATCACGCAGCAGCTTGAGATCATTGCTGTTGAGCTTCTTCATCTGGTGGGTGGCATTGCGCCCGGCGAAATTGGAGCCGAGATCATAACCCTTGACCGTTTGCGCCAAAATGACGGTGGGCTGGCCCTTATGAGCTAGGGCTGCCCGGTAGGCAGCGTAAATCTTGTGATGGTCATGGCCGCCGCGGCGCAGTGCCCAAATCTCATCATCGGACCAGTCCTCCACCATGGCCTTTGTGCGCGGGTCCCGCCCGAAGAAGTTATTGCGCACATACGAACCATCGTTTGCCTTGAAGCCCTGGTAGTCACCATCCGGTGTGGATGTCATAAGATCCACGAGGGCATGGTCCTTATCCTGGGCGAGGAGTTTATCCCAGCCCGAACCCCACAGCACCTTGATAACATTCCAGCCCGCACCCTTAAAGAAGGACTCAAGTTCCTGAACGATATTGCCGTTGCCGCGCACCGGCCCGTCCAGGCGCTGGAGGTTGCAATTGACCACCCAGGTGAGGTTATCCAGTTTCTGGGAGGCGGCCAGCTGGAGCATCCCGCGCGATTCGGGTTCGTCCATTTCACCATCGCCCAGGAAGGCCCACACGTGCGAATCGGAGGTGTCCGTAATGCCGCGTTCGTTCAGGTAGCGATTGAACCAGGCCTGGTAGATAGAGTTCGTGGCACCAATACCGAGGGACACGGTGGGGAACTGCCAGAAGTCTTGCATCTGGTGGGGATGCGGGTAGGAGGGTAGGCCGCGCCCACCGGAAATACGGGAGGCTTCCTGACGGAAAGAATCCAGGTCCGCTTCGGTCAAGCGCCCTTCCAGATAAGCGCGGGCGTAATTGCCAGGGGAGGAGTGCCCCTGGAAGAAGATTTGATCCCCGCCGCCGGGCGCATCCGGGCCGCGGAAGAAGTGATTGAAGCCCACTTCATAGAGAGTGGCCTGGGCAGCGTAGGAAGAAATATGCCCACCAACACCCACGCCGGGGCGCTGGGCGCGCGTCACCATCACGGCCGCGTTCCACCGGGTCCAGCTGCGGAATTGGTGTTCGAGTTCCTCTTCTTCCGGGGTACCCGGGTAGGGAGGTTCTTCTTCGGCCGGAATCGTATTGATATAGGGAGTGACGAGATCAGGGGAGACCGAAACTCCCTTGGCGCGTGCGTGCTCATCCACGCTGGCGAGGATAAACCGCGCCCGATCCGCACCGTTTGTTTCAATCAGATCATCCACGGACGCTAGCCATTCGCGGGTTTCTTCCGGATCGACATCCGGGATCTGGCTGAGCTGGCCGGATACCATGCGAGCATCAGAATCGTGTGAAGCCACGGAATCTCCTCCATTGCTTGAGTGGTCATGTTTCTTAGGGACGTGTCAAGGCTACCCGTTCGCGGCTTTAGTCCCAGAGCGGCTGTGGTACCTCTTACACATACACTCCTATATTACCGCGTTGTTGAGAGCCATCGCACAGGCGTGAGCCGAATTAAGCTGAGCGGTGGACGGGGCGCACTGCGGGTGGGTTTCGCGGCGCCCGAATACCGGGCGCCGCGCGTCGTCGTAGGGTAATGATCACTAAAATCACGGGCGACGCGGCTGAGATTAACTTGAAAAAATGCCGGCGATCAGATGAGCTTAAGCCATGAGTTCGTTTGGTTTCCAGAAAGGGAACATCATCCAAGAATTTGGCTACGACGACGACGTAGCCACCCAGGTCCGCGCGCAGATCGAAGAAACAATAGGAAGCGAGCTGCTGGACGAAGATTCGCGCGATATCGTGGACGGCGCCATCGCCTGGTGGCGTGCGGACGATGGCGACGTCGATGATCTCGCCGATCTGCTCCTGGATATCAAGGCTAATTTCGACGACGAAAATGCTATCTGCTGGCTCTTCGTGCCCACCGGGCGAGTGTCGAATGCGGTGCCGCATAACGATATTGAAGAGGCCGCCGATACCGCGGGTATGCAACCAACCACGTCCGTGGCCCTCGGGGAATCCTGGACGGGCGTGCGCCTGACCAATAAGGGCCTGCGCTACTAGGCTCCTTACCTCGCCCAAGGATGTGGGCGGTAGGTATTTTCGGTGAGAAGGTGCGCGCGGGCCGCGCATCGGGTAGGATCATCCGAGTGCGCAGCGCGCGGGCCCGTAGCTCAGTTGGTCAGAGCACCTGGTTTACACCCAGGGTGTCATCGGTTCGAATCCGGTCGGGCCCACTCTTTATACCGCCTATGCGCTTATACCGCTATGCGCTTCATCGCGCGCCGGTGGTGCTACCACTCTTCATGCGTACGCGCATCCCAAACGTGCAGGTCACCGGTATCCAATGCGGCTAAATCTCGCATATCCGATTCATCCAGGGTGAAGCTGAAGAGATCAGCATTCGCCCGCCAGCGCTCGCGGCGGGACGACGAGGGAATCACCACAATGCCCTGCTGGACACACCAGCGCAGCACAATCTGGCCGGCACTTACCCCGTGCTTGGCAGCCAGGCGCCCTACCACAATCTGATCCAGCAGCTTCTCCGGGCCGCCCAGCGGGCGCCACGCTTGGGTGACAATGCCGTGGCGCTCATGGAAGGCGCGCAGATCGGTGCGCGGGAGGGCAACCGAGAGCTGGATCTGGTTGAGTACCGGCCACACCCCGGTGGCCTCATGCAGGCGCGTGAGATGCTCCGGCAAGAAATTAGAGACTCCCACGTGGCGCACCAGGCCCTCGGCCTGGGCGGCGAGCATTTCTTCCCAGGTTTCCACGTACAGGCCGCGGGAAGGATTGGGCCAGTGGATGAGGAGGGCATCGAGGTAATCAGTATCGAGGCGGCGCAAGGAATCTTCGATGCTGCGCCGGGTATAGCGTTTCCCCTGTTCCGCGCCGGCCACTTTCGAAGTGATAAACACCTCCGCGCGCGCCACCCCGGAGCGTTTCACCGCTTCCCCCACGGCTGTTTCATTGGCGTACTGCTGGGCGGTATCGACGAGGCGGTAGCCATCGGCGATGATGTGGCCCAGGATGGTGGCAAGTTCGTTTCCCTTGGCTAGCAGAGAGCCGATCCCGACGAGGGGAATCTGCCCGCCATCGGCAAGGGGAACGGTGGGAATAACGGTGGGAATAACGGTGGGAATATCGCATGCGGTCATGCCCCTCAGCCTATCAATGTGACCGATGTCATGTCTATGTGGTGTTTTCCTGGCGGAATTAGGCGCCGTACTTGAGAATGAACGCGCATTTTCAGTTCCGCAGGCGCCCCGGGTAGGGTGGATTCATGACATATACAGTGGCGGATATCACCGCGGTTATGGACGAATTATTCCCACCCGCGTGCGCGGAAAGTTGGGACCGGGTTGGTCTGATAGCCGGCCTGCCCAGCGATGAGGTGCGCAGCGTCGCTTTCGCCGTCGACCCGTGTGAAGCAACCGTGCAAGAAGCCTGCGAACGCGGCGCTGACCTCCTCATCACCCACCACCCGCTCTTTTTGCGCGGAACTTCCACCGTGGCGGGAACTTTCGCCAAGGGGAGATGGGTGACACAGTTGGTGCGCGGGCGAGTCGCGCTTTTCAGTGCCCACACCAATGCGGATGTGGTGGCCTCCACCGTTGCGCTCGCGCGGCTTCTGGGCGTGGAGATCGAGAGGCCGCTGGATCCCGAATCCGGAATCGGCGGGGTGGGGAGCATTGCGCCCGTGCCCTTCGGGAAACTGGTGGAGAAGGTAGCTCAGGTATTACCGCATACCCCGGCCGGGGTGCTCGGGGCGGGTGATCCCGAGCGGGAAGTGCGGCGCCTGGCTATCTGCTCCGGTTCGGGAGATTCACTCTTAGCGGCCGCGAAAGCCGCGGGCGCGGATGCCTATCTCACCGCGGATTTGCGCCACCACCCGGCCACCGACCATATCTGGGACGGTGGCTGCGCGCTCATCTGCGCCACCCACTGGGCCAGTGAATGGCCGGTGCTCGGTGAGATGGAGGAGCGCCTGCGTGAACATTTCCCGCAGCTGGATACGTATATCTCCGCGATTCCCACGGATGCGTGGAATATCGCGGTGCGTGGCTGAGGCTACCGCGGCTGCGGTGGCGGTACCCTGCGCGGGGCGGGCTCTCCCACATAGAATAGGGGAGGCGCGCCGCGCGCCTTTCGTGCGAGTCGAAGGAGATCCACCCGATGAAAGCACCCCGTGCCGATCAACTTATCCTGCTTCAAGTTGCCGATTTGGATGCGCAGCTCAACCGCCTCGAGCGGGAGAATACCCAGCATCCGCTGCGGATCTCCCTGGGGAAACTCCTCAATGCGATTGCCGCGCGCGGGCGGGAAAAAGCCGCGGCGGAAACGCAGCTGGAGCAGGCGCGGGCGGATTTGGCACGCATTGAAAAAACCAGCGCGGAATTAGCGCGCCAGGTTGCGGACAAAGAAGAAAAATATAATGCCGGAACGGGGCTGACATCCCGGGATCTGCTCGTTTTAGAAGACGAAATGGCAGCTTTGCGGGCTACCCTCGAGGAAACTTCGGATAGAGAATTCACCGCGCTTGAAGCGGTTGAAGGCGGCGAGGAACGGGTGCGGGAACTGGGCGCAGCTATTGATGCACTCCAAGAAAAAGTACTGGCGCAGCGTTCCGAATTGGAAGATGTGGTTGCCGAGCTTACCGCCTCTCAAGAAAAAATCCGCGCCCACCGCGAGGAGCTTTATGCACCGCTGGCGGCGTCGCTCAAAAAAGTGTACGAACACTCGGTTGCCACCGGCGGCTACGCGGTCATGACCATGACTCCCAACGGTGCCACCGGCGCCGGAATCACGCTCTCCCCGGTAGAAGTAGCACAAATCAAGTCCACCCCGGAAGATGATATTTATCTTTCCGAGGATTACGACTGCATTATCGTTCCGGTGGATTACGACGAAGCCTAGGTGATTGCCCGGGTGCGGCGGGGCGCGGAGAACATTTTTTCCTTGCCCGAGCATTAGCCAGACCCGGGAGCGAGGCTCGCGTTGAGCCAGATGAGCCATCAGAGTGGTACTCGAGAACACCGGGCCGCACGTAGTGGTTCTCGAGAACACCGGGCCGCACGTAGTGGTACTTCCCGACAAGAAAATGGGCTCTTGCTGTAGCTCCAGTACCACTTCAGCTCTGGCACACATATAGGTGGCCGGAAAGACCATAAAGATCTTCCCGGCCACCATCCGAATGCGCTTCTTGGTGCTATGTTCCCGGCTGCCCGTGCCGGCTAGGCCCGCGGCTGGTAGGGAACGCTAGCCATGCGGTTTCTAGCGCGCGGCACGCTTGCGGGAGGCATACGCCACCGCGCCCGTCCCGGCCAGCATAAGCAGCAGAGCCGCACCGGCCACACCGGTACTTTCCGTACCGGTGTTCGGCAGCTGCGCCGCGGGTGCGGCGTGCTTGGCAACCGACTGCTTAGCGCGGGCTGCCGGGGCTACCGGAGCGGCAGGATCGGCGTGCTTGCCGCCCGGTGCCGGGGCATTCGGTGCGGGCGTTTCCGGTGCCGGCGCGCTCGGAGTGGCAGCCCCGGTGCCGGGTTGCTCACCCGCACCCGGCGTCTCGCCCGCACCAGGAGTTTCCGGCTGCTCTGCCGCACATTTCTCCAGGAAAGTACGCAATGCCGCGATACGGGCATCGACCGCCGCTAGATCATCCGTGAGCTGTTTCGCCGCAGCATCCGCCGCCGCGACCTTCTGCGTCGCTTCGGCAAGGGTGGCGCTCGCAGCCGTATCGTGCTCACGGGCCGCCGCGGCATCAGCTTCCGGCTGGGTAGCCGCCGCTACCAACTTGTCATATTCGGCCTGCAAGCCGTCCAGCTTCGCCGCGGCTGCTTCCAGATCCGCAACCTGCTGGCGGGCCTTATCGCGTGCCCCCTCGGCGGCCGTCAGCGCGGCAGAACTCTTGTCCGCCGCCGTATTCGCCTTCTCAAGTTCCTGGTCGGCAGCGCCCTTCGCGGTCTCGGCCTCCGTCAGGGCTGTTGCCGCTTGGGTGTGCTCCTGCTGGGCTTCTTCGCGCTTAGCCTTGAGGTCATTGAGCTTCGGCACGAACTCATTGATAATCTTCGCGGAGAGGTCTTCCAGCTCCTTGTTCGCCTGCGTGGCTTTCTCCTGTGCGGCGGTGGTTTCCTGCTGGGCTGCCGTCAGCGCCTCATCGGCCGGGCGGGTTGCTTCGGTCGCGGCGGTCTCCGCGGCGGCGAGGGCTGCCTTCGTGGTTTCTACCTGCTGCTGAGCCGCGGTGAGAGCCGCGTCTTTCTCAGCAAGAGCAGCGCGCTTCGCCTTCTCGGTTTCCACCGCGGCCGTCAGCTGCGCGGCGCTTTCCTGCGCGGCCTGCTGATTCGCGGCGTGGGTGGCCTCCAGGCCAGTCTTCTCGGTCTGCGCCGCATCACGCTCCGCTTCTTTGGCGGGAATCTGGGTGGCGAGCTCATTCTTTTCCGCAACCTTGGCGGTATACGCCTCATTCGCCTGCGTGAACGCAGCCTTCTTCGGGGCGGTTTCAGCCTTCTTCGCTTCCCATTCCTGCCGGAACTGCTCCACGTCCTCGTCAGTGTAATTCTTCTTGTCCCCGGCGGCGGCTTCGTACATCTCCTTCGCCTCATCCTCGGCCGCTTGGGCCTCGTTGTAGGCGGCTTCGGCATCATTCTTGGCCTGTTCCAGTCCCGGCAGTGCGGCCTGCACCTCGGCCTGGCGGTTCTTGAGTCCGGTAAGCGCATTCTCAAGATCACCGAGTTTTTGCGTGGCCTGCGCCAGCTTCCCCTCCGAATCCTTGACATTACGCTGGGCAGTTTCATCATCAGCGCGCTTGAGCGTCACATCGTCAGCTGCCGCGGTGGCCGCCTGCTGCGCTTCATCCTTCGCGTTCTGGGCGGCGGGAACGGCAGCGACGGCGTCGTCGTGCGCCCGCTGCGCTGCGGCAACCTTTTCCGCTTCCTGCGCGGCAACCTGGTCGCGGGTATCCTGAGCCGCGCGTTCCTTGGCCCGTGCAGTCTGCAAATCCGCGTCCGCCTGATTCTTCTTCGCGGTTACCTCACGCAGCTGCGCGGCGAGCTTCTCGCGTTCAGCGTTTCCGGCAGCCTCGGCCTTCTGTGCCGCCTCCAGCTTTGCGCGGGCATCTTTCTCCACCTGCGTCTTCGCGTCGAGCTGCGCAGTCTTCTCGTCAAAAACGCGTTGCGCGTCGGCCACCGTTGCGGCGTCTTTCCCCTTTTGGGCCGACGCCGCCACTACCTGGCTCTCCGCCTCTTCCAGAGCGGTGCGCGCCGCGGGAATCGCATCTTTTGCCGCCTGCCCTTCCGCCTGGAACGCATCCAGCGCAGCCTTGGCCGTATCGCGGGCCTGTACGGCAGCCTGGGCGGCCTTCTCCGCGGCGTTCAGTTTCGCGGTAGCCGCATCTTTCGCGGCCTGTGCCTCCGTTGCGGCAGCCTGGGCGGCTGTGAGATCTTGCTGCGCAGTTTCCGATTTCTGGAGCAGCGCGTCCCGTTCGGAATTCGCTTGGGCGACCGCGGCCGTTGCTTTCGGGGAATCCGTGCAGGAGCTAAAGGAAGCGCCCGGAGCGGGGGAGTCGGCGGTCGGTTGGGCCTGGGCAGCCACGGTACCCGCCATTGTGAGGGCGAGGGTGGTCACGGTGAGAGTACTGGCGATTCGGGAGATACGCTGCGTCATGGGAATCCTTCGCGAAAGACATTGCAGTACTATCCTGAGCGGCTAATCTGCAATTTTGAGTGTTTAATGAAACATCCAAAGTCTACGGGCCGTGCGGTGTATCCGTATATGACCTTTGGTTAAATGTGGTGAGCGTCTACGGCGGTGTATATATGCAGCTCGTGGCGTGTGCGTAGCCGTCTGTGTTGCGGTGCGGGGGCCGACCCTCACGCAAAGTCGGCCCCCGCATCCATTACCTACTAACAGAGAAAACTTGCGAAACGTCGCTGTTTTGACTGTTGATCGGATTCTAAGCAGGTTTAATATTTAGGGGCAAGGGATCCTCAAATACTTAATAATTGCGGTAGCTCGAGTAGGAACGGCCTGCCTTACTTTCCCGGCCTTTCGCACTTTCGTATATGAGCAAAGTAACAATCTGGCAATATTACTCGCGGTAATTGATGCGGTATATATATTCAGAAAAGGCATTCTTGTATCGTTTCGAATCCGGGTAATAATCGCGGGGATGGCTGCCGTGCACCCGTCAGACTGGTAGCATAAACGGGTCATGTTGGCTGGGCGGCCGCGCGGCGCGTAAGGCGTCTCGAGGAACGTCCGGGCTCCGTAGAGGACGGTGGTGGGTAACACCCACCCGGGGTGACCCGCGGGAAAGCGCAACAGAAAGTAAACCGCCGCAAGGTAAGGGTGAAAGGGTGGTGTAAGAGACCACCGCGTGCCGGGTGACCGGCATGGCACGGCAAGCCCCACCGGGAGCAAGATCAGACAGTGCCCCGCCAGGCTCCTCGTCTAGGGCACGGGTGGATTGCTAGAGTGCGTCAGTAATGGCGCACGTAGATGGATGGTCGCCGCCGCGTTAGCGGTACAGAACCCGGCGTATAGGCCAAGATGACAGTGGGGGCGGATTCTCGGATCCGCCCCCACGTGCATATCCGCCCCCACGTGCCTATCTGCCCGCCGGGTATATCCACCTAGAGCCGTAGCCCAAGATTGGGATCGGAGGGCAGCGTCAAAATCTCCGGTCCGCTTTCCCGCACCACGATGGTGTGCTCGAATTGGGCGGTGCGTCCACGGTCCTTGGTCACGACCGTCCAGTCATCATCCCAGATCTCATAGTCGATAGTTCCCAGCGTCACCATGGGCTCAACCGTGAAGACCATATTCTCTTCGATGGTTTCCCCGTGTAGAGGTGCGGCGTCGTAATGCGGAATAATGAGGCCGGAATGGAAAGCCTCTCCTACGCCGTGCCCGGTGAAATCACGGACGTCCCCGTAATCGAAACGCTTGGTATACGACTCAATCACTCGGCCGATCACGTTGATCTGGCGCCCCGGGCGTGCCGCCTTAATCCCGCGTAGGGTAGCGGTGGCGGTGCGTTCGATGAGAAGGCGGGATTCTTCGTCGATTTCGCCCACGCCGAAAGTGGCATTGGTATCTCCGTGCACGCCGTCCTTGTAGGCAGTCACGTCCAGGTTGATAATGTCTCCCTCGTGTAGCACCTGGTCATCAGGGATGCCGTGGCAGATGACTTCATTGACGGAGGTGCAGATCGACTTGGGGAAACCCATATAGCCCAGGCACGAGGGGTAGGCGCCGTTATCGATCATGTACTCGTGGGCGATGCGGTCTAGTTCATCGGTGCTCACGCCCGGGCGGATCGCTTTGGCGGCCTCGTACATGGCATCCGCGGCAATGGTTCCCGCCACCCGAATCCGCTCAATCGTTTCCTCAGTTTTCACATCCGAGGCGGTGATCACTTCCGGCCCGTCATGGAACATGTATTCGGGGCGTTCAATATGGGCCGGAACTTTACGGCGCGGCGAAATCTTTCCGGGACGCGCCGAACCGAGCGGCGCACGTGCTGCAAGACTCATAGCCACCATTGTAGTGGCTTAGAAACTGTGCTCCTTATCCGGGAATTCCCGGCTCTTGACGGCCGTGCGGAAAGCCGTGACCGCGTTGCTGAGCGCGCTACCCACCTCACCAAAACGCTTGGCGTAGGAGGGCTGCCATTCATTCATTCCGGCCATATCCGGCCAGACGAGTAGCTGCCCGGACGTGCGGTAGCCGGCCCCGATCCCGAGGGTGGGAACCGAGAGAATTTCGGTAATTTTCGCTCCGAGTTTCCCGGGTACCATTTCGACGACGACGGCAATAGCGCCCGCCTTCTCCAGCGAGACCGCATCATCGATAATGGCCTCGCTTTCTTCTTCATCCCGGCCTTGCACCCGGGGGCCACCCAAGGCAGCGTCGGCGTGGGGCCGGTAGCCGACGTGGGCCACCACGTTAATCCCGGCGTGGGTGAGGGCTTCGACGATGGGTGCGAAAGCTTCCCCGCCTTCTAATTTCACCGCATCGGCGCCTGCCCGCACCAGGCGGATAGCGGTGCGGATAGCTTGCGCAGGGCCTTCTTCATAGGTACCCATCGGCATATCGGCAATGATGAAAGCCCGGGTGGTGCCGCGCATAACGGCGCTGGTGGCGCGCTCAATATCTTCCAGGGTGACCTGGATTGTGGAGGAGAATCCCAGGGCGGTATTGCCGATGGAATCACCCACCACCAAAATATCGATTCCGGCCGCGTCCAAAATGCGCGCTGTGAGAGCGTCATAGCAGGTCAGTGCCGTGAGCACCTCTCCGTTAGCGACCATTTCATTCAGGTGCTGCACCCGAATTCGTGCCGGTGAGAACTCCGTCATGATTACCTCCCGATATCTATGGCTTAGAGTACTAGGTCACGCGCGCCGGTGCATCATCGGGCACGGTACGCTAGGTGCGAGGAGGTGACTGTGGAACCCTTGCTTGAGCTGGTGTCCATGAACGCACTGGAATTCTGGTTAGCCTTAGGGATCGGGGTGACTGCCCTGGTCATTATGTGCCTGGCGCTTATCCCCAGTAGGGAATATGCCGATCTGCCGCGCGGGGTGTATCCGCGTGAACCTGCCGGGGTAACCGGCCATAATTACCGGCGCCGCCGCCGGCATACCCGCCCGCCGGTGCGCACCATCCCTCCGGAGATGCCGGCCGCCCTCGGGGCTTTTATGCACCGCCACTACGCCGCGGACGATGCCGCCATCACCACCCTCCTCGACCTGGCCGCCCGCGGGTTCCTCACCATTGACTTCTTCCGCGATCCGGCCTTACGTGGCCAGATGATCACAATTTCGCTCACCGAGGCGGATACCTCCACCCTCGAACCTTTTGAGATGCGGGTTCTGGCGGCCCTCGCCTCCCCGCAGAGCGCCGAATCGGCAGCATTCCGTGAATCTGAGCCATTCGATGATCGCTCGTATCGCACCGCGATGGAAAACGCCGGGCTGCCCGCCGCCTCCCGCCCGGTGCTACGCGTGCAGGGCTTCTCCACCCGCCTCGCCCTCGCCATCGCGCGCGATAGCAAAGCGGAAGTGGTATCGCGGCGGGGCTGGTACCACCACGGGCGCGAATTAGTGGGGTCGCTGGCAGCCGTACTCTTCTTCGGTGGTATCGCCCTGACGGGATTGGCCTTTATCGGGGCCCTGGCTTTTGAACTGTCCTGGTATTGGCTCATCGTGGGCGGCTGGCTGGTGTTCTGCGGATTCGTGGGGCTCCTCAATTTTTCTTCTCTCACTCCGAACGGGGTGGTGGCCAGCGACCAAGTGGAAGGTTTCCGGCGTTTCCTCACCGCGGCTCCCCGTTTCGCCGGGGTGAGCGCGGACGTCCTCGCTTCTTATGTGGGCTGGGCTTATGCCCTGGAATGCGCGGATGAGTGGGTCCGTTCCCTCGAGCGAATTAACTCGCGGGATATGCGCGACGTCGGCGCGGCCCTCCCGTGGCTGCATTTTGCCGGCGAAGACATCACAAATTGGTACCAGCTGCGCGAGGCCCTGAGCGTATTGGAAACCCGCTTCCGTTCCCACCCGCTCGCCCACGATCTCCCGCACGCACGGCGCCGCCACCTGCGGCGCTTCGTGCGCGGATTACTACCCGCCGCAATTCGCACCCACACCTAATGGACCACGCCTGCAACACCCCACGGATACAGAACGGAAAGATGAAGCGCCATGGATGACCAGCAAGAACACGTCCTTCGCACCATAACCGACCGGGGCATCCGCTACGTGCGGTTGTGGTTCACCGATATCGTCGGCACCCTCAAATCCGTGGCGGTAGCCCCCGTGGAGCTCGATAATGCTTTCGCGGAGGGCGTCGGTTTTGACGGCTCGGCTATTCAAGGGCTCACGCGCGTTTATGAGTCAGATATGATTGCGCGCCCGGATGCTTCTACCTTTGCGGTATTGCGTGGCGTGGATGGGAGCGACGACGCCGCGTTCATGTTCTGCGATATCCTCACACGCGAAGGTGAACCAGCCCGCTCCGACCCCCGGGCCATTCTGCAACGTACCCTGCGGCGCTGCGAGGATCTGGGCTTCACCGCCTACGCCCACCCGGAAGTCGAGTTCTACCTGTTCCAGCCCGGGGCGAGCGATGATGAAGAGCCCACCCCGATTGATTCGGCCTCCTATTTTGATTACGTTACCCGCTCGGTGGCTCATAATTTCCGCAGGGATGTGATCCTCTCCCTGGAGGACGTGGGCATCAGCGTGGAATTTTCCCACCACGAAATTGGCCCGGGCCAGCAAGAAGTAGATCTGCGCTACGCCGATTGCCTAACGATGGCCGATAGCATTATGGCCGCCCGCGTCATCATTAAAGAAGTGGCGCTGCGTCACGGGGTGGAAGCATCCTTCATGCCCAAGCCCTTGGCGCACTGGCCAGGATCGGCCATGCACACCCATTTCTCGCTTTTCGAAGGCGAAACAAATGCCTTCCACGATCAACGCGGCCAGTTCGGAATGTCGGTGACGGCGCGGCGTTTCCTCGCCGGCCTCATGCGCCACGCCCGCGAAATTACCGCTGTCACCAACCAGCACGTCAATTCCTATAAGCGACTGTGGGGTGGCGGGGAAGCCCCACCCTATGTGTGCTGGGGGCCGCGCAATCAATCCGCACTCGTGCGGGTACCCGAATATAAACCCACGAAACCGCAATCAGCGCGCCTGGAATACCGCGCCCTGGACACGGCCGCCAATCCCTACCTAGCTTTTGCTGCGGTACTCGGCGCTGGCCTGGCCGGAATCGAAGGGAAATACGATCTTTCCGATCCGGCCGATACGGACGTTCTTCTCCTCACCGATATGGAACGCTCGGTACTCGGCATCGAATCCCTACCCGGGAGCCTGGACTCCGCCCTCAAGCTCATGGAGGGCTCCGATCTGGTTGCCGAGATTCTGGGCGAAGATGCCTTCGACTACTTCCTGCGTGATAAACGCGCCGAATGGGCCGAATACCGCGCCCAGGTTACCCCGCTGGAACGCGCACGTTTCCGCGCGGATCGCTAGGGTAGCGGGGAACGGGTATGCGTCGTCTCACCCTCGCCCAGCGGGCCCGGCGCTCTGGATTCACGGCCCCCGAACGCGCCGTTCCGGATCTGGAGGCCGGCGCCTGGCCGCCCGAGGATTTCACGCACGTGGCGGACCCGGACCGGGCACTTGCGGCCTGTGCCCGACTCGGTTTAACTCGCCGGGAGGGCGTGGGCTGCGATGCCGCCGCCCGGCCGCGCCTCCTCGCTGTCCTCGGGCTTTCCACCGCGCTGGCCGATCACCTGGCCCGGCACCCGGAAGCCGCCCGTAACCTGTGCGGCAGCGCGGAGGAAGCAGAAAGGCGCGCGCTCCTGAGCGAGGCGGAGGAACGCACCGCCATGCGAGCCGCCCTCGCCCCCTGGCTCACCGGCACCGCAAACAACCTCCAGGATGCTATTGCCGCGCTACGAGCCCACTATTACACCCGTATTCTCACCCTGGCCGGCTGGGATCTCACCCTCCCCGACCCCCTTATCCGTCTGCCCGAGGTGGCCGCCACCCTCTCCAACCTGGCCTGCGCCACCCTGGAAGCTGCCCTCCAGCTCGCCCGCACCCGGGTACCCGATGCCCAGGATATTGACTTCACGATCATCGCGCTCGGGAAAACCGGGGGAGGGGAACTCAATTACGCCTCCGACGTGGACGTTGTTTATATCACCGAACCCCGGCCGGGCGTGAGCGAAGAACGGGCACTGGAGATCGGCACCGCACTGGCCACCACCCTCGCCGGATATATCAGCGCACCCGGTCCCGAAAGTGCCCTGTGGACCATTGATACCGCGCTACGCCCCGAAGGCGGCACCGGCTCCCTTGTCCGCACCCTTGCCTCCCACCTGGATTACTACGCTACCTGGGCGCAAAGCTGGGAATTCCAAGCCCTCCTCAAAGCCCGGGTAGCCGCAGGAAACCGCGAACTCGGTGAAAGTTACGTGCGCGCCACCCGCCCGCTGGTATGGAACGCTGCCTCCCGAGAGAATTTCGTGACCGACGCCCGGGCCATGCGCACCCGCGTCGAATCCCATATCCCCACCGCCCAACGCGAACGTCATATCAAACTAGGGGCGGGCGGCCTGCGCGACGTCGAATTCACCGTCCAGCTCCTCCAATTAGTCCACGGGCGAGTAGATACCACCATCCGCTCGGCCACCACCACCACGGCGCTCGCGAGCCTGTCCGAAGGCGGATATATTTCTCGCACGCACGCCGCCCGCCTCGACCACCACTACCGGTGGCTGCGCTGCCTGGAACACCGCGCCCAAATGGTGCGCTTGCGCCGCGCCGCCGTGCTTCCGACCCGGGAAGATGACCTGCGCCGCCTGGCCCGCTCCCTCGGCCTGCCCGATGCCGCCGCGCTTCTCGAAGCTTTCGCGCAGGTACGCCGGGAGGTGCGTGAACTCCACCAAGATATTTTCTATCGGCCTCTCCTGCCCGCCGCAGCCCAGCTCTCCGCGGATGATATTTCCCTCGCCCCCGAGGCCGCCCGCAGCCGCCTCGCCAGTATCGGCTACCGCGACCCTGCCGGGGCCTTGCGCCATATCGCCGCCCTGACCGCGGGAAGCAGCAGGCGCGCAGCGATCGCCCGCCAGCTCCTCCCCGTGATGCTCGGCTGGTTTGCGGAAGGTCCCGAACCGGATGCCGGGCTCCTCGCCTTCCGGGTGCTCTCGGAAAAAATGGGGGATACCTCCTGGTATATGCGCACCCTGCGCGACGGCGGGCCCGTCGCGCACCGCCTCGCCCTTATCCTGGCACGTTCGCGTTTCCTCGCCCGCGATATCCCCGAGCTTCCTGAATCCATCGCGTGGTTGGGCGACGACGCCGAACTGGCCCCGCGCAGCGCGGATGCGCTGCGCGGGGAGCTGGACGCGCTTCTTGAGCGGCGCAGCAGCCCTAAGGAGATCGCCGGGGCGGGCCGGTGGTTGCGCTGGCGCGAGGTGTTGCGCACCGCCATGGCCCAGGCTCTCGGGCTGCTCGGGCCCGATGAGGTGGCGGGCGCGGTGAGTAACGCTGTGGAATGCGCGGTGGAAGCCGGAGTGCGCGCGGCCAAGTGCGCCGTCGTCGCAGAAAATAGTGCGGCGGATAGCCAGCCCGAGGTTTCTTTTGCGGTGATCGGTTTGGGGAGCCTGGGCGGACGCGAATGTGGCTATACCTCCGATGCTGATGTGATGTTCGTCTGGGATGGACCCGAGGCGGCCGCGGGATATGCCGATGCGCTGGCCCGGGCCTTCATGCGCGTGGAACAGGAAACGGGCGGGGTACCGCCGTTAGCCGTGGACGCGGATATGCGCCCGGAGGGCCGGAGCGGGCCGCTGGCCCGGCGCCTGGATTCCTACGCGGAGTACTACCGGGCCTGGGCCGAGCCCTGGGAATTCCAGGCTTTGCTGCGGGCCCGCCCGGTGGGTGGGGATCGCGCGCTCGGGGAACGTTTCGTGGAGATGATCGCCCCGCTGCGCTACCCGGCACACTGGGATGAGGCGCGGCGTACCGCTATCCGGCTCATGAAAGTGCGGGTGGAAAAGGAACGAATCCCCGGGGGAGTGGCCCCGGCTTCTCATCTCAAACTAGGCCCGGGTGGGAGTGCGGATGTGGAGTGGACCGCGCAGCTCCTTCAGCTTGAGCACGCGGCGGCCTATCCGCAGCTTCGGGTGACCGGAACGGGGGAGGCGCTGCGGGCGGCGGGTGCCGCCGGGCTCATCACCGCGGCGCAGGAAAATGCCCTGCTGGAAGGCTGGCGGGCTGCCAGTGCACTCCGCCAGGCCGCCTTTGTGGCTACCGGCCGGACCGGGAGTGCCGCCCAGGTCATTCCGCGTGATCCGCGCGAACGCGAACGTATGGCCGCGATCCTGGGCGCCGAGCACGCCGCCGATGTCCTCGACCGGCGCGCCCGGGCCGCACGCCATGCCCGCACCGCCGTGGAACATGTTTTTTACGGGCGGGATACGTAGCCCGCGCCCCTTGAGAGCGGGTAGCCCGTTTAGAGCGTGTAGTACAGCTCGAATTCGTAAGGGTGCGGGCGGGCGCGCAGGGGCGTGACTTCCGCATCCATCTTGTACTTAATCCAGGTGGCGATGAAATCCTCCGTAAAGACATCCCCTTCGAGAAGGAAATCGTGATCGGCTTCCAGCTCGGCCAAAGCCTCATCGAGGGAGGCGGGGATCGTCTCGATATCCGCGTATTCTTCCGGAGGTAGCTCGTAAATATCCTTGTCGATGGGGGCGGGCGGTTCGATCCGGTTACGGATGCCGTCCAGGCCCGCCATGAGCTCGGCGGAGAAAGCCAGATAGGGATTAGCGGTGGGATCGGGAACCCGGAATTCAATACGCTTGGAGGCCGGAGAATTTCCGCTGAGCGGAATCCGGATCGCGGCTGAGCGGTTGCGCGCCGAATAGACCAAATTAATGGGAGCTTCGAAACCGGGAACCAGGCGCCGGTACGAGTTCACGGAGGGGTTGGTGAAGGCCGCGAGTGCCTTCCCGTGCGCCAGCAGGCCGCCCACGTACCAGCGGGCCAGGTCCGAAAGCTGGCCGTAGCCGCGCGGATCATGGAAAAGCGGCTGGCCATCCTTCCAGAGCGACATATGGCAGTGCATCCCCGAGCCGGCTGAATCAAAAAGCGGCTTGGGCATGAATGTGGCAGTTTTCCCGCATTCATCGGCGGCCCGGCGAATCACGTACTTGAATTTCATGAGGTCATCTGCCGCGGCGCGCAGGGAATTGAAACGGTAGTTAATTTCCTGCTGGCCGCCCGCACCCACTTCGTGATGGGCGCGTTCCACATCCAGGCCCACCTGCGCCAAATATTGGCACATGACATCGCGTACATCCTCATTGGCATCCACCGGTGCCACCGGGAAATAACCCTGCTGGTGCGGAATCTTGTAGCCGGTATTCCCGCCCGGCTCCGGCCGGCTCGAATTCCACGATCCCTCATTGGAATCGATGACGTACATAGAATGATTGACCGCGGTGTCATAGCGTACGTCGTCGAATAAATAAAACTCTGCTTCCGCACCCACTGAAATCGTGTCCGCAATTCCCGTGGAACGCAGGTAGGCTTCGGCACGTTCGGCAACATTGCGCGGATCGCGCGCAAAGGGCTCATCCGTATAGGGATCCACCACGTTGAAATTCATGATGAGGGTGGGCTCCGCGCGGAAAGGATCCACGAAAGCGGTGGACACATCCGGGAGCAGTTTCATATCCGATTCGTGAATCGAGGTGAATCCGCGGATAGAGGAGCCATCAAACATGTAGCCCTCGTTCATTTTTTCCGCGGTTGCCTGGGTGGCGGGCACCGTGAAATGTTGCATAACGCCGGGCAGGTCGCAAAAACGAATATCGAGGAACTGGATTTCGTGCTCCGCGATAAACTCGGCAGCTTCGGCGACACTTGTGAACATGGTGGACTCCTCCCGGCGCGCGGCTCGGCTAGCGGTGCGGTTTACCCCATGTATTTTAGCGCGCTACGCCCTGCTCAAAAACCTGCGGACACGCCTCCGCCCGGCGGAACTCGTGTGGAATTCCCCGGGCGGATAGCGAAAATTGCGTTGAATATGTACGACGGCGGCGCGGCCTACTGGCCGCGCAGGGCCCGCCGATTAGCGCGAATATTAGTGGGATCAATGCCCTTGGGGATATTGAGCGCCTTATTCCCCAATGCGTCGAGGCGCTGGGACAGGGCCGAAACTTCCTGGGCGGAAATTTCCTTCTTAAGCTTCTTAATAGCCCGCTCGAGCTTGGCGAGCGGAACCTGGCCTTCGCCATTACCCATGAAAATAGCGTGCACCGGGGCATTCGGTGCTACCCGGCGAATAGCGCGGCGCTCATCATCAATGAGCTTGCGGGTGCGTGAGATAGGGCCTTCGGCGACGAGAACCACGCCGGGCCGCCCGATGAGCCGGAAAACGAAATCTTGGTGGCGCGCGTTGAAACGTACCGGTTCGGTTTGCTTGACCCACGAGCCGCGCAACGAATCGAGAATCGCGGAGGTTGCCCCCGGCATGCCATCTAGCTGCGCGTAGCTGGCCGACCGCACCGCCCGGGTGAGAAGCAGCATGGGGAGCAGGAGCATGAGGAGAATACCGAAAACGGTCCACGCGATCCAGCTCTTCGTAAGGAAGCCGAGGAGAATGCCGATCCCCAGGCCCGCGAGCCCGGCCAGGGCAAGCCACCAGCCTAGATGCCGGTAGGTACGCTTCGCGATGGTGAATGCGTCACGCAGAGTCTTGAAAAAGCCCGGCTTCTTCTTCGCGCCCTTGTTCTTATCCTGTGCCATCTGATTCCTTTTAAATCCTTCTCGATAGTCCCCGTCGATTCTAGACGATAGCGCCGGCTTTGTTGAGCACCGGGCCCAATCTCACGCCTGTGGGCAGCTTGAGGAGCGCCGCTGACCCGTGCGACTTGTGGAAAACGACGCCGCGGCAAGCTCGCCTGTGGATGGTCCCTGGACGGGATGGGGCGGTGGTGGTGAACTGTCCCTATGTCCGGGGAAGGGAAGACGAAGCCGGTGGCTCTCCTGGTGCGATTATGCGTTTTCGGGATGGTCGCGGGCATACTCGCGGGAATGGTTCTCGGTGCTCTTGTTCCCGGTATGAAGGAGGCGCGCACCGGCCCGCAGCAGGCGGCCAATGCGGAGCTTCGCGGCGGTCGGGAGCCGGAAGCGCTGGCGGTGGCCCGCCAGCTGGTAGCGGCTCGCGATGCTGCACTCACTGCTGGTGATACCGCTTCTTTGAGTAGCTTGAGCGTTCCGGAGGGCGCCGCGGCGGCAGTAGATGCACAGTTGCGCAGCGCATTGGAAACCTCTCCGATTGCGAAGGTGGAAACCGAGGTGCGGAAAGCGGCGTGGGTGGGGGAGGATCTCCTTGAGGTCATCACCGTGCAGCGGCGCCTCGTGCTTGCCAACGGGGAAACTGTCGGGCCGCAACCGGAGCGGTGTGCGCGGTGGCAGCTGAGTCCACAGCCGTGGCGGATTGTGGCGGTTCACCCGTGTTTGTAAGCGGGCCGCCTGTGTTTATCACCGCCGAGACAATTGACCGGTTACTAACATCACCAGGCGTGTTCGTAAGATTAAACGACACCCCAAGTACAGGCTTAGCAACAACAGGTTTGCGGTAGCGATACCGGGGCGGGTTAGTCGCATCCAGGGCGGGTTAGTCGCATCCAGGGCCGGTGCGTTGTGGAGTGTTAGGGACGCAGAATGTAGGTCACGGATATAGAACCGCAGAAAAAACTGTTACCCACGTGCATACTGTTAGCTGGCCCTGCCGTGGTCACTCGCTCGACATGGGCAAGCGTGGACGATGCGAGCGGTAATACCCATAAATAGCAACGCGCCAACAGTGAAGCCCCCAGGATGCGCCCTCCCGGCAGGAGGCCCCCACAAAAAGCAACCTCACGACAGTGGGCCCCATAAAAAGCAACATCTCGACGGGCAGCTCTTCAGAATGCAACCCCACGACAGTGGGTCCCACAGGATGCAACCCCACGACAGTGCGCCCCACAAAAAGCAACCCCACGACATCAAAACAATTTCTTAATGTAGCTGCCGTTGCATTTTGATTTCGGGCAAACGCGGCTGCCTTCCCGCGAGAGTCTCATGGGTTTCACGAACTTCAATAGTCACACCGGCCTCTGGGGAGGGGGCTCTGTTTTCATAACTGTACTGCGCTTGTCGTACATGCGCAGTACATCCCGGGAAAACACCCCCTCCCCGCCGGCGCGGCAGGCGGTGGGCGGCGAGGCAAGGCAGCAGGCGGCGCGGCGGGCGGCGAGGCAAGGCGGTGGGTGGCACAGGCCCCAATCAGCGTTTCAGCGCGGTGATACAGCGCAATGCTCAGGCGCGGTGGTCCGGTGCAGTGCTCCAGATTCGCGGGTCAGCCAGGCAGCCCGGCTAGGTAAAGTGCGAGTGCGGGACATCGCCTCCCACAGGATGCGCGTAAAGGACACGAAACCATCCCGAAAGGGTGCTCTCCCTCGGACTTTGTTTCCGGGCACGGTTCGTGCAGCTCCGACTGTCTATTAACCCTATTAACCCGTCTATTAACCCGAAAGCTCCCCGGTTCCGATAATGCCCATGAGCACTATCGAAACCGGGGAGCATCTTCACGCGCGGTCACGCGTGCGGCCGAGGTTGTGTTAGTAAGCTACTTTGCTACCCAGGTGCTGAGTAGCCCACTAACCGAGTTCCTTAGAACGCACCCTCGAAATCGGCTTCTTCCAGGCGAGCCTTGAACTCCTTGAGGAAGCGGCCCGCATCTGCACCGTCGACCAAACGGTGATCGTACGTGATGGCGGGGTAGAGGTAGGAACGAATACCGATGGATTCGTTGCCGTCCGCATCCTTGACGATGCCAGGTTCGCGCATAATCGCACCGATCCCCAGAATGGCTACCTCCGGCTGGTTGATGACCGGGGTGTCAAACATGACGCCGTTAGAGCCGGTATTCGTAATGGTGAAGGTACCGCCGGTGAGGTCATCAACCGCGGCTTCGCCATTGCGTACCTTGGCGGCACCGGTGTTAATGGCGCGTGCCAGGCCCGCGATATTGAGATCACCGGCGTTCTTGATCACCGGGACGAACAGGCCCTTGGGGGTATCCACCGCGATGCCGATGTTCTCGTAATCGAAGTACTCCACTTCGTTGTCCTTGATGGTGGCGTTGAGCTTCGGGTGGTTCTTCAGGGTATCGACAGCAGCCTTGACGAAGAAGGGTAGGTAGGTCAGCTTGGTGCCTTCACGTTCTGCGAAAGCAGCCTTATTGGCTTCCCGAAGCTTGACGATCTTCGTGACATCCACCTTGATAACGGTGGTCAGCTGCGCCGAAATCTGGAGGGATTCCACCATGCGCTTGGCGATGGTCTGGCGCAGGCGCGTCATCTTCGCGGTGGTACCACGCAGCTGAGCCGCCTCAGCGGAAGGCGCGCTCGGCGTGGCCTTCTTTGCCGGGGCGGGGGCCGCAGCTGCGGCCGGGGCCGGCTGAGAAGCGGCAGCCTGGGCACGCGCGGCTTCTTCCGCGGCCTTCTGTGCGGCAGCGGCTGCCTCTTCCACATCCTGGCGGCGAATACGCCCACCCACGCCGGAGCCCTTGACCGCGGAGAGATCCACGTTCAAGTCCTTGGCCAGCTTCCGCACGATCGGGGTGATATAAGCATCGGGTTCGGAGAATCCGGTACCGGCAGCAGCCGAATCCAGATCCGGCGTATGCGCCTGGTTTTCCTGCTGGGCAGGGGTGCCGTGCTGCGGGGTACCGGAAGCCGGTTCTTGGACCGCTGCCACACCGGCCGGTGCTTCAGCCGGGGCCGCGCCGGCGGCGGGAGCCGCGGGAGCGGGCGCGGCTGCGCCGTCGCCGATATAAGCGATCACGGTACCCACCGCAACCGTTTCATCTTCCTGGACCACAATCTTCTGAATGGTGCCAGCGGCCGGGGCCGGAACTTCCGAATCGACCTTATCGGTGGAGACTTCCACGATGGGCTGGCCGGCTTCGACTTCCTCACCTTCGGCCACCAGCCACGAGGTGACGGTTCCTTCACTAACCGATTCACCCAGGGCCGGCATTTTCACTTCCACACCGGTGGTAGCCGAGCCGCCCTGCTGCGGGGCGGGAGCTGCTGGTGCAGGAGCGCTCGGAGCGGGGGCCGGTGCCGCCGGAGCAGCAGCCGGGGCCGCTTCTTCCGCGTGGGCCGCGTTGCTGGCGGGAGCCGCCGGAGCAGCCACGCCGGAGCCATCACCGATATAGGCGAGGATGGCACCTACTTCAACTTCTTCGTCTTCCTGGACGAGGATCTGTTCGATAACACCTTCCGCGGGAGAGGGAACTTCCGAATCGACCTTGTCTGTGGACACTTCGACAATCGGCTCATCGAGCGACACGGTATCGCCCACCTGCTTGAGCCAGGCGGTCACGGTACCGGTGGTGACGGATTCGCCCAGGGCGGGCATCTTCAACGGTTCAGACATAGAGTTTTCTCCCTCGATTTAGTGGTTGTGGAGCGGCTTGCCCGCGAGGACCAGTGCCGCTTCGCCGATTGCTTCGTTCTGGGTGGGGTGGGCGTGGATAAGACCATCGAAGTCCTGCGCGTAAGCTTCCCAGGCCACCATGAGTTCACCTTCACCGATCTGTTCGGACATACGTGCCCCGATGGCGTGGAAGCCCACGATGGGGCCGTCCTTGACCGCGACCAGCTTAACGAAACCGGCCGCACCCAGCATCTGGGACTTGCCATTACCGGTGAGGTTGAAGGTGGCGGTGGTGATATTTTCCTTGCCGTATTGTTCCTCGGCCTTGTCCTGATTGAGGCCGACCGAGGCGATTTCCGGGGTGCAGAAAGTCACGCGCGGAATCTTCGTTTCGTCAATCACCTTGGGGTTGAGACCCGCAATATCTTCCGCAACGAAAATACCCTGGAGGAAACCGCGGTGTGCCAGCTGGAGGCCGGGCACAATATCGCCCACCGCGTAGACTCCATCAATGTTGGTGCGCAGCCGCTCATCAGTGAGGACGAAACCACGATCCATCTTTACCCCGACTTCTTCGTAGCCGAGGTTCGCGGTGGCCGGACCGCGCCCGATAGCGATGAGTAGATAATCCGCCTCGAATTCCTTGCCGTCCTGGGTGAAAACCTTGACGGAATGATCGGTCTGTTCGAGGTGATCAAACATGGTTCCGGTGGCGAATTTAATTCCGCGCTTGCGGAACTGGCGTTCCAGATTCTTGGAAACTTCCGGATCCTCATTGGGGACCAGGTGCGGCAGGCCCTCAATAATCTGGACTTCTGCCCCGTAGGAGCGCCACGCGGAGGCGAATTCCACCCCGATGACTCCGCCGCCCAGCACGATCACAGATCCGGGGGCTTCACCCAGCTCCAGTGCTTCGGTGGAGGTGAGCACACGGCCGGTGATCTCCTGGCCGATGGTCTTCGAATAGGAGCCGGAGGCAAGCACCACGTGCTTGCCGCGGTAGTGCACGCCATCAACGGCGATGGTGTCTTTCGCAACAAGCCTGCCCCAGCCCTGCACAATCTCAACTCCGCGCGAGGAGACCAGGCCGGTCAAGCCCTTGAACATCTTTTCGATAACGCCATTCTTGTAAGCCTGCAAGGTAGGCATATCGATGCCCTCAAAAGAGCCCTTCACACCGATGGAGGGGCCTTCGCGCATTTCATCGGCAACATCAGCGGCGTGCAGCAGTGCTTTGGTGGGGATGCACCCGCGGTGCAAACAGGTACCGCCGAGTTTGTCAGCCTCAATGAGAGCAACGGTCAGGCCCAGCTGACCGGCACGAAGCGCGGCCGCGTAGCCGCCGCTGCCGCCACCGAGGATGACGACGTCGTACTCTTTCGTTTCTGCCACAGGATTTCCCTTCGCAATACAACATTTTGGAATGCGGTACAAGAGCCGCTATACCTATATTCTGCCATGCCGAGGTGTTATCTGGAACGCATCACGCTCCCAGCGAGGGTCGCTAAAATCACCGTATGGGTCTTTTTTCGCGTCGCTCCCGTTCCCGTGCTGCTCACGGCGGTGTTCGCCGTTCGACGACGGCGAAACACTTCGCCGATTTCATCGAGACTCGCGCGGGGGTGGAAGCCTATTTTGAGGTGGAAACTCCGCGTGAGCCAGCAGCTCTTCTTCTCGTTGCTCGCACGGGGGAGTGGACCCGCCGGCGGGTGCCCGATCTGGCGGCAGGAGCGCAACTTGCTCGGGAACTGGGCATACCTTTCTACGAAATTAACCGCACCGGCTACCCCGAGTCGGTACGTCGTTGGAATGCGGAGCACCGGCGCGCTTAAAGGTTTATGATGGTACGTCGTCTCCGCGGTCGATCCCGCGAAGGAGACGCACAGCCAGTGCAGGATTCTGGGAGGAGCCAGGTGACTAGTGAAATGATTCGAGACGAGAGGCGCACCGCCGTGGGCTGGCCTCTCTTCCTCCTCATTGCGCTGAGCCTGGGGGCCGCTATTTTCGTGTGGCGTGCCATCGTCGCGGGCACCGAAGATTTTCAACTGGGCTATCCCGGGCGCATGGCTACCACGCTGGTTGCAGCGCTCGTCTGGGTGCTTGCCTGCGCTGGCTCACTCCACAACGGGCGGCGGATGCGCTGGGTGGCCACCACTTGCTGGAGTGCCAATATTGTGATGGCCGTGGTGGGCGTGGTGATTCCTGATCTTTTCCACCAGGTGAGCCCCTGGTACCAGGCCGGAGCCACCTATTATTACCTTCCTACCCTCGGGGCCATTGCCGGGCTGGCCTGGATCATGTGGTCGCGGCCAGCCAGCATCGCCCAGCGCAATCTTTAGAGCTTTCGTTGCAATCTTTAGATTTTCGCCCGCGCCCCTGCGCCCGCACCTGGGCCCCGGCACCGAGGTCTAATTTTTGAGTTACGGGCCTAGCTCTTAGCGGCGCGCTTGGTTTCTTTCTTCGCTTCCCGCGCCTTCTTCAGGTCAGCGGGAGTGCCGCCCTCGGGATACTCACCGAATTTCACCATGGGGCGGGGCATACGCCAACGCCGCGGGGTGAAGCCGCGTGACATCATCTGCCCGACCAGACGATCCGGAGTTTTATCTTCCCCGAATTTGTATTCCACCAGGGTGCGAACCTGGCGGGCGCGCCACCACGCCTCCAAGGCCATGAGCACCAGGACCGCGTAGCAGGTAATAACAAATACATTGAAGACCAGCGGATAGCGGGTGAGGGTGAACACGCCCACGATCATAATGATGGCGAGGCCAAGCATGAGCGAGGAGAACTGGAAACGCGAATCAAGCGCATCGCGCGCGAAAGCTCGCTGCACACCCGCGTGGGCGAGGGGCATATTCCGAATATCCCCCGTTTTCATCGCGGTTTGTTCGCGTTCCCAACGTTCGGACGAGCGGGCGCGTTCCTCGGCCTTGCGGGCCTTCTTTTCCTCGCGCGTCATGGAGGATTTGTCAGAAATAATCGGCCGGCGGTGGCGTGCCTCCACGTCCTTGCGCTTCGGGGTGGGAACTCCCTTGCCCGGTGTGTATCCCTTGGGATGAGTAGGGGCGGGGGCTGCCTGTTCTTGCGCCTGTTCTAGTGCCTCTTTCTTGCGGCCGAATGCCATCTCAACTCCTGCGTCGTCGCCAACTATGCCTTGAACGAGAATAGTCTAACCGTTCGCGCGCGACCGTCCTGTCCATTACGTGCGCGTGCACGGCCCGCGGCCGCTCCGTTTGCCGCATGCGCACGGCCGGCGCCGTCGTCGTTCAGCACCCGCCCGCGCGGGCGCGGGCGCGAACCCGGTACCCTAGGACGTATGAGTAGTGATCTTGTTGCGCGCGTAGATGAGGCCTTGCCCGTCCATCGCGCTTTGCTTGAGGACCTTGTCCGTATCCCCTCCGTCTCCGCTGACGCTTTTGACCAGGCTAAAGTGCGTGAATCTGCGGAATTCGTGGCGCGCATGGCCCGCGAACGCGGCTTCGACGTCGATATTATTGAATTGGAAACGCCCCAGGGGAAGGGCCGTCCGGCAATTCTCGCCCATAAGCACGTTGGGGATGATAAGCCCACCATTCTTCTCTACGCGCACCACGATGTGCAGCCGCAGGGAACCTTGGAGGGATGGGAATCCGATCCCTTTGAGCCGGTAGAAAAGAACGGGCGGCTGTACGGGCGGGGCACCGCTGACGACAAAGCGGGTGTGCTTGTCCACATGGCGGCGATCTCGGCCCTCGGTGATGACCTGGCCGTGAACGTCACCCTCTTTATTGAAGGTGAAGAAGAAATCGGTTCGCCTACCTTCCATGCTTTCCTGGAAACCTACCGGGATCGCCTTGAGGCTGATGCCATTGTGGTGGCCGATTCGGGTAACTGGAAGGTGGGGGTTCCCTCCCTGACCACCTCGCTGCGCGGTGTCGTGCGCCTGGGCGTGGAAGTGTCCACTCTCACCCACGGTGTACATTCGGGACAGTACGGCGGGCCCACCCTCGATGCGGTGACCGCACTCGCGCGGATTATCGCGACCTTGCACGACGAGAACGGTGACGTTGCGGTTCCCGGTTTGGATGCGTGGGACGATGCCGACGTCGATTACGAAGAAGAACACCTGCGCCGCGATGCCGCGATTCTGCCCGGCATGCAGCTCCTGGGGACCGGCTCTTTCAATTCGCGTATGTGGACGAAACCCTCTATTGCCGTTATCGGTATGGATGTGACCTCCACAGCGGAAGCCTCCAATACCGTGATTCCCTCCGCGCGCGCCTTCCTGTCCATGCGGGTGGCCCCCGGTCAGGATCCGCAGCGCGCCGGCGAGCTACTGGCCGAATACATCGAAGCGCAGGCGCCCTTCGGAGCCACCGTGGTCACCGAAGTTGCGGAAGCAGGTTCCGGTTTCAAAGCCGGGGAGGATACCCCCATTATGCATCTGGCTCGTGAAGCGCTCAGCGAAGCCTTCGGTCACGAATCGGTGGATATCGGAACGGGTGGATCTATCCCCTTCATTTCTGACCTCGCGGAAGTCTTCCCGGAGGCGGAGATTTTGGTGACCGGCGTGGAAGATCCGGACGCACGTGCTCACGCTCATAACGAATCCTTGCATCTGGGCGATTGGCGTAACGCTATTCTGGCGGAGGCGCTGCTCCTGGAGAAGCTGGGTGCGGACGAAAGCCGCTAAGCGCGGGTACGCGAAGGCCGTGGCGCGCCCGAGCGGCGCGAACGGGACAAAGAAAGTGACGTTGATGGGAAAGATAATTCTTGCGGGATGCACGGCGGTTTTGCTCGCGTGCGGCCTCGCGGCATGTTCGGGTGGGAACGACGGCGCAGCTAGTTCAACACCGGCTGCTTCGGAATCCGCGAGCGCTGAGGCAAGCGGCGCGGTGGAAAGCCCCGCCCCCGGGGAAACGCCTGAGATTGTGTACTCAGAGGAGGGCATGCCGTCCCTGGGTGGCACGGCGCAGGCGCCGCTGCTGGAGTTCCCGAAGGGGGACGCTCCGGCGGATGTGCGCGTGCGGGTGCTGGAACAGGGCAGCGGCGCGGAATTGGGTGCCGATGCGGTGGCCAAGGTCAATTACGTGGGCCAAGTGTGGGGGAAGAACGAGCCTTTCGATTCCTCCTATTCGCGCAACGCCCCGGCGACCTTCCCGCTCGCCCAGGTGATCCCGGGCTGGAGCCACACCCTGGCCAAAGCCCACGTGGGGGATAAGCTGATTTTGTCCATCCCGGCCAAGTGGGGTTACGGGCCTTCGGGTGGTACCAAGGATGGTTCCATCGGGGCCACGGATACCATTGCTTTCTACGTGGAAATTCTGGATGCCTGGAACGCGAAGAGTGCGGGCGAGGCCGGTGCTACGGTGGAAACCGAGGCCGATGCGCTCCCGGTGGACTACACGGGTGAGTTGGGTCAGCCCATTACCGATATCCGGGTGAAAGAAGGGGCGGAAGCTCCCGCGGAACTCAAGGCCACGGTTATTGCCCGCGGCAGCGGGGCTCCGCTCCCGGAGAAGGGCACCTATGTGCTCCAGTTCGCGGCCGCCCAATGGGATAACGCCCACGCGGAAAATACGTGGGCCCCCACAACTGCGAACTACCCGGCAGGGCCGCGCTCGGTACCTTCCACTCAGCAGATTTTCGCGCCCCTGGCGGGGGTGCCGGTCGGCTCGCGAGTTCTGCTGAGCGTGCCTAGCAAGGATAATCCGGCCCAGGCTATTGCCGTGGTCGTGGATATTCTTTCTGCGGTGTAGTTGCCGGGTAGCTACCGGTTGGGTCTGAGAGGACCGAAAATACACCTGATAGTCACGAAGGGCGAGGTGCCTCTGAAGAGGAGCCTCGCCCTTGTGCTATCCAGAAATGATGCCGCGTTAGCCGCCGCTATCCATGAATAGCGGCGGCGCGGTTTGCTCCTGACTTATGCGCGGATGAGAAGGCTGGTGGATCGCTCCTGTGCGATTGCCAAACGCGCTCCGACTTCTTCCCGATTGACGATATTCCAGATGGCTTTGACGTAATCGGCCTTGACATTGAGGTAGTCAAGGTAGAAGTGGAGCTCCATGAGCTTTCCGGAAATATGCGGTTCGAGTGCCGCGTAAGCGTAGGGAAGATCGGGGAGGATGTAGGTTGCCATTCTCATACTCCAATTCGGGGGCATCGCGGTGCCAGCCCGCTTAGATACATTCGGAATCTCCGAATGGTAATTGAATGCGAATGCGGGCCAGTATATGGGACGCTCATCACATACGTGGTGGAAATGGGGAAGTTTAGCGCTCAGCCAAGCCGGGTGATTCTTCCGATCCCGGGAAGAAAGCTGGGAAACGGTGGGCTGAGGTGAGGGGAACCGCGAGGGGAATCTCGCCCTCGATGGCGAGCACTCGCGAGCGGGGATCGGAAAGCCAGGCGGCAAGGAGCAGGGTTTCCTCCGGGTGCGCGTGCTCAGACGCGCGGGTGGGAGCCGGGAGGAGGGGAGTCGCGCTGCGGAGCGCTGCGGCCTGCTGGGGAACCTCGCGGGCTTCGGTGACAGTTGCGGTACCAAGCAGTCTGCCGTAACTCGTGAGGATAATTTCCCAATGATCCTCTCGCTTAGACGCGGCGACGACGCAGCTTGCTCGCCACAGCGGAACCAGCAAGTCCCGCCGCTGGGCTGCGGTGAGGAGCGCCGAAAGCCGGTCGCGTTCCACCATCGCTTCTTCGAAACGCTCCTGGGCGGCCAGGCGGGCAACGCGATCCATCTGGTGATCCCATACTTCGGCAAGGGAACCAGCTAACAGCCGCCGGGCGCGCGAGAGGGCCACTGCTCCGGTATTGACGGTGCCCCGCGGGGCCAACGCGCAAGGTGCGTGGGAAGCGAAGTGGCACGGGCAATCGCTCAGATCGGCCTTGCGTGGCACGTTGAGTCCGGCGGGATTGAGCCCGGCTTCATCTCCGATGAGCTCGGCGGCGCGCCGGGCAGCTTTGCGGGAGCCGAAAGGCCCCAGTGAGTGTGCCACCTCTGTTGCCGAACAGCTGCGCGTAGTTTTCAGGCGCGCCACAGGCGTGGTATCCAGGCTGATCCAGGTGCGAGTGTGCGGGCGGCGCGAGCGGCGATTATAGGGCGGATCGAAGCGAGTAATATCGCGCAGCTCCACCACCCGTGCTTCCAGGAGAGTGGCGGTGGGGGTGGTTTCTACCCGGGTGGCTAGGTCCACCATCTCCGCCATGCGGCGGCGTTTTTCCGCGGCGGTGAAATACTGGCGCACCCGCCGGTACATATTCCCGGAGCTACCCACGTACAGTACTTCGTTATTCGGGCCGATAAAACGGTAGCTGCCCGGGCTGTGCGGCACCTGATCGGCGAGCACGGCGCGGCGGCGCCGGCGGGCCGGAACCGGGTTGGAGGCGGTGAGCAGATCCTCAATATGGGTGACGCCGAGCGGGCCGAGCCGCCCGATCATCGCGTGGAGCACATCCACGGTAGCCCGCGCATCATCGAGGGCACGATGGCTTGGCTGTACCGCGGCCCGGCAGTAGCCAGCGAGGGTGCTTAATTTGTGATTGGGGACTTCATCGCGAGTGAAAATACGCCGCGCCAGCCCGAGGGTATCGAGGACCCGCAGGCGCGGCCACGCCACATCTATCGCTTCGCACGCCCCGCGCAAATGGGACATATCGAAGCGGGCATTATGAGCCACGAGCACCGGTGGCTCCGCCGCCCGGTTTCGGGCAGGTACTCTACTGCTAGAAGCGAGAGTTCCGCTGCCGGGAACAGGCACTCCACTGCCTAGAACAGACGCTCCACCGTCAAGCGCTGGGGCATCGGGCTCAAGGAAATTGAGAAAAGCAGGGAGGACCTCGCTCAGCGGGGGAGCGCTCACCGTCATTGCGGTGGTGATTCCGGTGAGTACGGTGATCTGGGCCGGGATGGGCACCCCGGGATTAACGAGTGAGGAAAACTCTTGCACCACCTCCCCGCCGCAGGCTTTCACCGCTCCAATTTCGGTGAGCGCATGCGCTCCGGGCCGACCTCCGGTGGTTTCCACATCTACCACCACGAAAGTGACCTCATCCAGAGGAGTCCCCAGATCCGCGAATTCCAACTGGCGGGGAGCCAAGGTGCGGCCGGACCGATACACCTCAATAGGCTCGGTATCGACCCGGGTGCCGGGCCTCGGAATATGCCGTACTGTCATGATTCTTTAAACCTAGCGCGGCCCTCTGACAAAATAATGCGGGGAAGTAGCGCGCTAGAGGCGGGCGCCGTCGTCGTAAGGATCGGTATCTTCGCGAGCCGGGGCCGTCAAAATAATGGCGACCACCACGCCCACCAGAGCGCCTCCCGCCAGAATCCACGCGGTCAGGCGCGGCGCAGGCAGCAGGCCGATAAACATGAGCGCACTGATAAGGACCAGCACCCCGGTGGCCACCCAGGCGAGACTGGCGTAGCGGTGCGCGGGGGCCTGGGGAACATAATATTCGTCGCGAGAGGCCGGGTTGAAAGTAGCGTCGTCGTCGGAAAAATCTGAATCCTCCGGCGCCGGGGACCAATCGCGCGGACCGGCCGCTCGCCCGCCACCCAGAGCCCAGGCCGCATCGGTGTAGCGCGGGGAAACATCCGCCGGCGGCAGCGCGGCATCACTATCCCGGGTGGTATTGACATTCGCTCCCACCCCCTCGGCTTCCAGCTCGCGGGCGATCTTGTCCCATTGCGCATCGAAGCTATTATCCGAGTGCTTGCCTGTAGGTCCTTCTCCCATGAAAGACACTATAGCTGCGGGTATAATCAACAGCGGAATAATCCCCCAATCAGAAACGGAAGGTTAACGATGACTGTCCGCCGCGTTGCGCTCTTGACCGCCGGAGGTTTCGCCCCGTGTTTGTCCTCGGCCGTGGGTGGCCTCATTGAGCGCTATACGGAAATTGCGCCCGATGTGGAAATTATTGCCTACCAGCATGGCTACCACGGGCTACTCACCGGGAATTACATCACCATCGATAAAGAAGGGCGTGAACAAGCCCATATCCTGCACCGTTTCGGCGGTTCGCCCATCGGTAACTCCCGCGTCAAGCTGACCAATACCGAGGATTTGGTCAAGCGTGGCCTCGTGGAAGAAGGCGTGAATCCGCTGGAATTCGCCGCCCAGCGTCTCGTGGAAGATGGCGTGGATGTGCTCCACACCATCGGCGGTGATGACACGAATACCACCGCCGCGGATCTGGCTGCCTACCTGGAAGAAAACGGGCATCACCTCGTGGTGGTGGGCCTTCCCAAGACCATCGATAATGACATTATTCCGGTGCGCCAGTCCCTGGGCGCCTGGACCGCCGCGGAAGAAGCCTCGCTCTACGCCCAGCATATTATTGGTGAGCACCGCTCCAACCCGCGCATGCTTATCGTGCACGAAGTCATGGGTCGCAATTGCGGCTACCTCACCGCGCAGGCCTCCAAGTACTACCACGATTGGGTCCAGGAGCAGGAATGGGCTCCGGCACTGGGGCTAACTAAGGAACGCTGGGATGTGCACGCCGTGTTCCTGCCCGAAATGGCCTTGGATATCAGCGGGGAAGCCGAACGCCTCAAGAAGATTATGGATGAGATCGGCAACGTCAATATCTTCCTCTCCGAGGGTGCGGGCGTGGATGAAATTGTGGCGGAAATGGAAGCCGCCGGCCAGGAAGTGCCGCGTGACCCCTTCGGGCACGTCCAGCTCGATAAGGTCAATCCGGGCCGCTGGTTCGCTGAGCAGTTCGCGCAGAAGCTCGGCGCGGAAAAGGTTATGGTGCAAAAGTCCGGGTACTTCTCCCGTGCCTGGCACGCCAATGCTGAGGATCTGCGCCTCATCAAGGGCATGGTGGACCTGGCCGTGCAGTGCGCCCTGGAAGGCAAGCCCGGCCTCATCGGTCACGATGAGGAGAACGGTAACGTCCTCACCAATATCGCTTTCCCGCGGGTGAAGGGCCACAAGGCCTTCGATATCACCCAGGATTGGTTCGTGGAGACCATGCAGGCCATCGGCCAGGAGGTTCGCCCGCACGCCTAATGCGGCTGCGCCGTGGGCCCGGGCTGCCCGGGTGCCCCGTATCCACACGTGAATGTTCGCCCCGTACCGGTTGACCTGGTGCGGGGCGAGCTTGTATGCAGATCATTTTTAGTGTGGTGCGCGCCTTTGCGTGCAGGCTGCGTCTCATGGCGTTGACGCAATTCTGCCCGCGCCCCCGTTCCGGGCTAAGATTTCGTTTATGTTTGAGGACGATACGCATAAAATTGCTGCGCTGGCCCACACCTGGCGCGATAAGCCTGCTTTGCACCAACCCCATTACGAGGATGAAGCAGAGCTTGCTGCCGTCATGCAGCGTTTGGCGAAAATGCCGCCCCTCGTTTTTGCGGGTGAATGCGATCGGCTCCGTGAGAGCATCGCCGCTGCCCAACGCGGAGAAGCTTTCGTCCTCATGGGTGGGGATTGCGCGGAATCTTTCGAGCAAATCACCGCGGATCGCATCCGTGCCAAGGTCCGCACTCTCCTGCAAATGTCGGTTATTTTGACCTACGGGGCTTCGGTGCCGGTAGTGAAAATTGGGCGGATGGCCGGCCAGTACTCTAAGCCGCGCTCCCAGGCCACCGAAACTATTGGCGATACCACCTTGCCCTCCTACCTGGGCGATTCCATTAACGGGCACGAATTCACGGCCGCGGCGCGCCGCCACGATCCGCACCGTTTGGAGGAGGCGTACCTGTACTCGGTGGCCACCCTCAACCTCATGCGTGCGTTCACGCGCGGTGGTTTCGCCGACTTGCGTTCGGTCCACGATTGGAACCGCGGTTTTATTGCCAACCCGGCTTACGTGCGGTACGAAAAAACAGCGAGCGAGATTGATCGCGCCATGCGTTTCGTGACCGCGGCCGGGGTCGATGGCGCACAGCTGGCAGAAACGCAAATTTATTCTTCCCACGAGGGTCTCGTACTACCCTTTGAGGAAATTATGATGCGCATTGATTCGCGCACTCACGAGCCCTACCTCACTTCCGCCCACTTCTTGTGGATCGGGGAGCGCACCCGCGATGTCAATGGTGCCCACGTGGAGATGTTCTCCCACGCACGTAACCCGATCGGGGTGAAATTAGGTCCGACGACGACGCCAGATACCGCCCTCGCCCTTATTGACAAGCTCAATCCGGAAGGCGAACCGGGCCGACTCACGTTCATTACCCGCATGGGGGCCGGGCGGGTAGAAGAAGCTCTGCCGCCCCTGGTGGAAGCGGTGCAGCGTGACGGGCGCCCGGTTACCTGGGTATCCGACCCCATGCACGGAAATACCATCAAGGCATCCAATGGAATTAAGACCCGCCGCCTGAGCGATATCATGGCGGAAATCCGCGGGTTCTTCGCGGTTCACGAAGCCTTAGGTAGCCACCCGGGCGGTATCCACGTGGAACTGACCGGGGATGACGTGACAGAAGTGCTGGGTGGCTCGGAAGAAATCTTCGAAGAGACCCTGACCGAACGCTACGAATCCTTGGTCGATCCGCGTCTCAACCACCAGCAGTCCCTGGAGTTGGCCTACCAGCTAGCCGAAATGCTGCGCGACGTCCACCTGTAAAACGGGGCGGGACTAGCGCGCCTTGGCTAGCGCGCCGCAATAATGAGCGTGACTTTCTGCCCGGCTGCGGTGCTCACTCCCGGTCCGGGATCCTGGCGCAACACGGTGCCCGGCGCGGCAGCCCGGGTTTCCCGGTAGCGCACCTGCACCTGGAATCCCGCTTGTTCGAGCACGGCGCGTGCCTCTGCCTCCGCCATATCTGCCACGTCGGGAACGGCTGCATCACGGCTTGCGCCGGCAATAAGAAGTTCAACTGTGCTTCCCGGGCGCACCCGGCTACCTGCCTCCGGATCGCTACCCAGCACGGTACCCGGTAGCGCTCCGCTCCCGCCCCGCACCTCCGTCTCCACTGTTAGCCCGAGGGCCTCCATCTGGCCACGCGCTTGGGTGAGTCCGGTGGCAAGCTCGGGTACCGTTACCCGTGCCCACGGGCCCGCCGTGAGAGCCCACGTCGCGCCGCCTGCCCCAGCAAGCAACGCGATTGCGCCTACCCAGGCGGCAATCCACCACGCGCGGGCGCGCCGCCGCCCAGTGCTACGCTGCCGCGGTTTTCTCGGGTGCTGCTGCGGTCGGCCCGTACCTTGTTGCGAGCTAACCGGGCTTACCTTTAGTTTCCGAGTGGGGCGGAGGATTGACGGGGCACGGTGCGCAGGTGCGTGCACCGGAACAGTCGCGTCGGCACCCAGCGTGGGGGCATCCAGCGTGGGCGCTCCAGTCGCGGCAGCGTTGATCGTGACGGCGTGCTCGACTCCTTCTCCAGCCGCGGTCGCCGGCTCGGCACCCCCACTTTCACCCGCCGTCTCTTCGCCCCGAACCGGTTGTGGGCGGCGCGGCGTAACCGGAATACGCCGTAGCGCGGCATCGTCAAGGACCCGGGTTCGCACCGCCCGCAGCAACTCCCGGGCCTCTCCGGCGCTCGCCGGGCGATCCGCCGGATTTTTAGCGGTAAGCACCCCGATAAAAGAATCCACCTCCGCCGGCAACCACGGATTATCCCCCGCTAGGCGCGGTAAATCTTCCCGTGCTTGTGCCGCCGCGAGCTGGGCGGCTGAGTATCCGGCCCAGGGCAGGCGCCCGGCAAGTAACTCAAAGAGCACCAGGCCGGTGGCGTAAACATCGCTAGCCGGGCTCGCCGCCCGCCGCTCCAGAATTTCCGGTGCGGTATAGGCCAGGGTTCCCCAGCGCGGCAGCGCCCCCGAGGATGCGCTCACCGCATGGGCGAGTCCGAAATCAGTTACCGTCACGGCGAGCTGCGGCAGGCGCACGGGGGAGGGCGGCGGGCAGGCGTCGTCGAATAAAATATTTTCCGGCTTGATATCCCGGTGAATAATTCCGGTCCGGTGGGCAGCTGCCAGGCCCTGGAGGACCTGATCGCAAATCTCCAGGGCGGTGCCGAGCTGGAAGGACCCTAGGCGCTCCAGCTCGTGGCGCAGCGTGGGCCCGGGGACGTATTCCATGACGAGGTAGGCGCGCTCGGTTGCGCCGTCGTTCCACACCCCACGGTCGTAAATAGTGACGATATGCGGGCTGCTGAGCGCGGCAACAGCCCGGGCTTCCCGCTGGAAGAGCCGAGTGAAATCATCAAGCGCCGCCAAATCGGGGTGCATAATTTTGATGGCGACCACGCGATCAAGCTTGGTATCGTAGCCGCGGTATACCGCGGCCATCCCGCCGCGCGCCACCGGGGCGTCGAGACGGTAGCGGCCCTCAAGCCACCCGGTCGGCAGGGAAGGAATAGTCACATACTTAGGGTAGCGTGCTGCTGGGAAATGCCGCGTTTAGAAACTCTTTGCTGCACGCAAGACCCGCAGCACATATTTTTGGGTGGAGGGATAGGGCCCCGCCTCCCGCAGGCGCGCCAGACCCTGGTAGTAGGCGGCAATCGCCTCATGTGTGCTGGTGGTGTGGCGCTGCAAATACCGAATAATGGCGATCCCTGCGGTGATGTTATCCGCGGGAATGAGCCAATCCAGATCACGACCGACCATCCGCCCCGCCCACCGCGAGGCGGCGGGAATTAACTGCATCACACCTGCCGCACCTTCCGGGGAGAGCGCGCGGGAATTAAAACCGGATTCGATATAGGCATGCGCCATTGCAAGCCGAGGATTGACGCCCATGAGCGCCGCCGTATCACGCACCATCTTCTGCGTATCGGCCCGACTCGGGGCGATAATCGCATTCAAACGCGCCGCGATTTCCGCGTGCGATAGTTCGTAGCGCGGGGCAGGTGCCTGCGCCCGTAAACGCGCAAGATTCGCCTTCGATCCCACCATTTCTCACTTCCTGGCCGGGGCGGGGGACATTCGATAGCGTCCCGGCCGTTGTTCCACTTGTGACAATAGTGCACTGTTGTGAAAATGTCACCAGATTGTGACGATTTTGTAATGGCGACGACGCCGCGCCCTTGCCCACCGACGCGCATGAGCGGCGCCGGCATTAAGATGGAACTGTGGAAAAAGAGATAACGAATGTGACCTGGTTGAGCCTCCCGGAGCTAGCGGAGTACCTCGAGACTGATCTGCGCACGGTCCGCTCCCAACTGCGCGACGCCCGTTTCCTGGCGGTGCGGCGTGGGGACAATAACGCGCTCTACGCCGACGCGGGACAATTCGTGATGAAAGACGGCAAGCGCGTGCCCCTGCCCTCGCTGCGCGGCACCATTATTTCCCTGCGCGATGCCGGATATAGCGACGACGAGGCGCAGGAATGGCTGCGGCGCTTCGATGCGGAATTACGGGATACCCCGCTGAGCGCACTCATTGCCGGGCACACCCACGCGGTCCGCCGCGTCATCGCCGGCCTGGCTTTTTAGTTCCTCGCTGGCCCGCTTCGGTGTGGCCACGTTCGTGCGGGCCGATGCGCCTCGTGGACTAGTGGGTGCGCGAGCGCAGCCGCTGCAAGAGTTCGCCCAGGCTCTCGCGGGCGGCCTCATTCAGCCGCGGCAAGATAGCACGAGCACTATCCTCACGCTGGCGGATCATGCTTTCCACGTGAGCACGCGCTCCCGAGCTTTCCATAAGATTTTGGGCACGAACGACGTCGTCGCCCTCCAAGGGCTTCCCACGCAAGGACCGCAGCCACCGGGCATCCGCCTCGGTTACCCGCTCTAGCGTTTCGAGGAAGAGGAACGTGTTTTTCCCTTCGGTGAGGTCATCGCCGGCGGGTTTACCGGTAACGGCCGGATCCCCGAAAATGCCGAGGATGTCGTCGCGCAATTGGAAAGCCTCACCGAAAGGCGTGGCAAAAGCTCGTAAATCTGCGATTGTTTCCGGCGCGGGCTGCCCGGTGAGCGCGGCTCCGATGAGCAGCGGGAACAGCGCGGAATACGACACCGTTTTATGGGTAATGATCGCGCTAATATCCTCCCGGGTAGCCGCGCGGGTATATTCGCAGCGGATATCGAGGAACTGGCCGATGCCCACGTCCTCACACATGGTGAAGAAAGGCTCAAGGGGAGCGGTGCGCCCGGCACTCACCGCCTCCTGGGAAGCCAGCGCCAGCACAGCATCGCCCACAATAAGGCCGGCCCGCAAACCGTAGCGCTCGGGGGAACCATCCCACCCGGACGCTCGGTGATAATTCTCCAGCTCGGCGTGCACCGTGGGTACCCCGCGGCGGGTGGCAGAAGCGTCAATAATATCGTCGTGAATAAGGGCCGCGAGCTGGAAAAGCTCCACGGCAGCTCCCAAACGCACCGCCGCCACCATATCCGCACAGTCGGGTTCGGGCAGAGCGGCGAGCATTCCCGCGCGCACAAGCCGGGCCCGGGTGCGTTTACCGCCGGCTGCAAGGGCGGTAACCGTATCGATGAAATCCTCCACCTCAGGCTGATCCCAGCGCCGCAACGAATCCAAACGCGCCTCGATACGGCTATCGACCCCGTTGGTGAAATCGCGAGTGCTCCACTCCATTGCTCCTGCTCCGCTTCTTTATCCACAGATTCGTGAGGTGCGCGCCCCATCCACAGGGTACCGGCACTCGCCAGCACGTGCCGGCTGAAGCTGGTTATCTAGCCCTATGGACACGATCACACTTCATCATCCACGCGATGCCCTCGCTGTTATTCCCCATCTGCTGGGCTTCCACCCGCGCCACCACTTCGTACTCTTCGGGGGAAGCCCGGAATTACATCGGGCCGTGGGCCCGGAGGGTGAGGCACTCCCGCAATGGTTCGGCTCGCTGGAATCTTCTAAGCGGCCAGAAGTTGCTGTGGCCGGGGGTGAAACGCCACTTATCCGCCTGGATCTGCGTGCCGGCCCTATCTCACCCTATGTTGCCCGGCAGATATCTGACACGGTAACTGCCTGCCGCATGTTCAGCTGCGTGGCGGTGGTCTACTGCCCAGATTTTGTTCGCTTCGCACATACCCGCGAATTTGCCTCGGTGCTGGCCCTCCTCGAACTGCTGTGCGCCGCGCTTTCCCGGCTCTGGGATAGCAACCCTGGCACTCGCGATGCGTGGAGTCTTGATTTTTTTATTGCCGATAACGAAGGGTTTATGGATATGGGAGAAGAAACATTTTGCCGCTGGGAAGAACTCGAATCTACCGAGGCTGCGGCTACTCTCGTGTATAAAGGCTCGGCACCGCTGGAGGAAGAACCGCGCCGCGATATCGTCAAAGCCAGTCCCACCCGGATGCGCAATACCGCCGTGGCGCTGGAAGAAGCGCGCGGGGAGCCGCTCACCGCACTGGAAGAGCATTGGGATATGCTCCTCGCTCGGGTGGTACGCCGCCGCCAGGCGGGCCCACCGCGCCTGACCACCCGCGAAGCGGGTCGGGCCCTGGCCGGGCTCGTGCACATTCCCATTCGGGACAAAATTTTGCAGGTGTCTCTCGAACATGATCCGCTGTTGCCCATGTCTTCGGTGGATCCCGCTTCGGGTTTTGCTACCGGGATAGGGGAGCGCCCCAATATTGTGCGAGCTTTGGGGATGATGGCACTTCTGGATGAATTAGCCCGCCTAGCTCCGGATGGGGTAGAGGTTCCTTATGTGTGCTCAGCGTATTTAGCCTGGTGGGTGGGGCAAAATTCCATGACCGCGCTGCGTGCTCAGGAAGCCCTGGAGATCAACCCCGGCTCGCGCCTGGCACGCATGCTCAAAGATGCTGCCGCATGGAACGCGCTGCCGCCCTGGCTGATCGGCCCGAATGAAGGCGGGAGGAGCTCTCGCGCCGAAGCTGGCGGTGAAAGTGGAGGTGCGGGTGAGGACGGAGGTGAAGATGCCACACCTCGCGCTCTGGCCGATAGCGATCCCGAAGCCGTGGCCGATAGTGGCCCCGGCAGTAAAGCGGCGTAAGTAGCTACGTGCGGGAAGGTACCAGTGCCCCCCGGGGAAGGTACCAGTGACCCCCCGGGGAAGGCGGGAGACCTAAGGTGGGAGAACTATAGTCACCGAATATAAGAATATTCTGTGATGATCGGCACGTTAGGGAGGGTGGGGAACAAAAGGCGGGTCGGGCGCGTTCCGCTAAGTAGCTCTTTGGGGTGGATACCCCGTGCCGGTTCTCGGCATTCGTTGATAACACTAGGGAAAGGTCTCACGTGGCCACAAAGTCTGCCAGTGCACAAGAAACCGCTGCCGTGGAAAAAGACACCGCGGCCTCCGCATCCGCTTCGGGTACGAAGAAGAAGGCGGCCTCTCGCTCTTCCAGTCGCACGGCATCGGCCACCTCGGCAGCTTCCGCTTCTGAAAGCACCACGGCTGCGAAGAAGCCGGCGCCTAAGAAAGCCAGTGCTACCAAGGCCACCACTACCAAGAAGGCAGCCTCCAAGACAAGCGAATCGAAGGCGGCCGAATCCAAGGCATCTTCTTCCACCAAGAAGGCCGCTACGGCGAAAACCACCGCGAAGTCCACCGCCTCAAAGTCCACCGCGGCAAAGAAGACGTCCGCGAAGAAGGCAGCGGCTGAAAACGAGGTGCCGGAAACCGCATCTGCCGCTACGGAGGCTACCGCGGCCGGCACGGAATCCACCGAAGATAAGCCGGCGGCTAAGAAGCCTGCCACCCGCAAGACTTCCGCGAAGAAGGCAACTTCGAAGGCAGCTGAATCCAAGACAGCTGCTGCCTCGAAGAAATCCACCTCGAAGCGTGCCACCGCTAAGCAGGAAGAACCCGAAGATCCCGAAGAACATGAGGATCTCGAGGATGAAGATTTCGACGTCGACGCTGAAGATGTTGATGCCGAGGATCTTGACGACGATCTCGAGGATGACGAAGACACCGACCACGATTCCGAGGACGCTGAAGAAGAGCCCGAGGAAGAAGAGGACGAAGCCGATAAGGAAACGGATAGCGCCGCTAAAACGGAAACAACCGGGCGTAACTCCCGGGGTGGTTTCACCGTTAAGGACTCTGATGATTCCGATGAACCGGCGGTGCGTGTTCATGTTGCCGGTGCCACCGCGGATCCGGTCAAGGATTACCTCAAGCAGATCGGTAAAGTTCCCCTGCTCAACGCCGCGGAAGAAGTGGAACTCGCCAAGCGAATCGAGGCGGGGCTCTACGCGCAGCACCTGCTGGATCAGGGAAATCTCGATAAGGAGAAGGATCACGCCTATATCCGTGAACTGCGGATTATCTCCCGTGATGGCAAGCACGCCAAGAACCACCTCCTGGAAGCTAATCTTCGCCTGGTAGTTTCTTTGGCTAAGCGCTACACGGGCCGGGGCATGCTCTTCCTTGATCTTATCCAGGAAGGGAATTTGGGGCTGGTGCGCGCCGTTGAAAAGTTTGACTACGCCAAGGGCTACAAGTTCTCTACCTACGCCACCTGGTGGATTCGCCAGGCCATTACCCGCGCGATGGCGGACCAGGCCCGCACTATCCGCATCCCGGTGCATATGGTCGAAGTTATCAACAAGCTCGCGCGGGTCCAGCGCCAGATGCTCCAGGAACTCGGGCGGGAACCAACCACCGAGGAACTGGCGAAAGAACTGGATATGACCGAAGAAAAGGTCGTCGAAGTTCAAAAGTACGGGCGCGAACCGATTTCTTTGCACACACCGCTGGGTGAAGATGGCGATTCCGAATTCGGTGACCTCATTGAGGATTCCGAAGCGGTGGTCCCGGCGGATGCCGTTGGCTTCACCCTGCTCCAAGAACAGCTCCATCGCGTTCTCGATACCCTATCCGAACGCGAAGCCGGGGTGGTTTCCATGCGCTTTGGCCTTACCGACGGCCAGCCGAAAACCCTGGATGAAATTGGTAAGGTCTACGGGGTTACCCGCGAGCGCATTCGCCAGATCGAATCCAAGACCATGTCTAAGCTGCGCCACCCGAGCCGTTCGCAGGTGCTGCGTGACTACCTGGAGTAAAGCTAGCAGCGGCAGGTTCCGCGTGGCCCCGCGGGGCGCGGCGTTTGCAGCGCACGCTGCGGAACTCCACGTCGAATAACGGGGTGGGCCATATAATCTCAGCGGCGTGGCGGCGAGCATCGTCCCACGCCGCTGCTGTTATTTCCCGGCCATCTCTACTACGCGCGCGGGTGGCGTAGCGCTGCCCCCGCGCCTCCCGGCGCAGATACTCAGCCAGGAGCCGCCCGCACATGCGCGCATCCGTGATGGCGCGGTGGTGTTCTTCTATCGCAATCCCGGCCCGCTGGGCCACAGCCATGAGGGAGTGGCGCCCCTCGGGAAGGTAAATACGCGAGAGATCCATCGTGCATACCGCGGCGTTGCGGGGGATATGTAGTGGGCTGCCCGCCCGGCGAAAAGCCTCGTTGAGAAAAGCAAGATCGAAACGGACGTTGTGCGCCACGAGGATACGCCCGCGCAGCAGCCGTTCCACCTGGGGGAGAAGTTCGGAAAACGACGGCGCCTGCGCCACTTCCGCGCCGCGCACCCCGTGAATTTCCGTGGCTCCCATGGGCCGCAACGGGTTCACCAGGCTCTCCCATTCGCGTTCCGGGCTGCCCTGCTCATCCAGAAGCACCACCCCGATCTCCACAATTCGATCGGTGCGCGCATCTAAACCGGTGGTTTCCAGATCGAGGGCGGCATAGCCCAAAGAACTACCGTGTGCGTGAGAAAGAGCCATGCGTTCAGCTTACCGAGAGCACGGGCCTGAGGTGATCTTCTCCTCAGGAATAAGCGCGCCCTTTTATGCTTTGATAGGTATGTGAGTACTACATTGACTGAATTAGCTCCCTTGACCGCGCAGGATCGTTGCGATGCCTGCGGAGCCCAGGCCTACGTTCGGGTACGCCTGCCCTACGGAGAACTTTTCTTCTGCGGCCATCATGCTTCCCAGCACCTCGATAAGCTGCGTGAAGATGCCCTTGAGATTCAAGACGAACGCGAAAATATCGCCTAACCTCGCTTCGATCTCAACACGAGCGGCCCATCCGGGCCGCTTTTTCGTGGCCAAATCCCGGCTCAGGGGTATCTGAAAGCTCAGCGGCGTTCCTCCATAGTCCCCTGCGATTACCTACGCTGGAAGGCGCTTCATATACAGAAGAGGGAACGGACGTCCTTCCTCATCAACATCGCTGCGTTTGTACGTGCTAAATCCGTGATGAGAATAAAATCCAACCGCCAGCGGGTTCTGTTCATTGACGGTTAGCTCGGTGACCCCGTACCTATCCACGGCTAGATTCAGTAGCCGTGCCCCAAGGCCGACGCCGCGCGCCGGAGCGGCAAGGAATAACATTTCGAGGCGGTGGGCCGCTACACCCATAAACCCGACGACGCCTCCCGTCCGATCCTTCGCGACCACCACATGTTCAATTCCCGTGAATACCTGCGGTAAATCCTGCCGGATCTGATCGATATCGGCTTCAGATAAAAACAGGTGGGTCGCGCGTACCGAAGACTCCCATACCTGGACTAGTTCCTCAAGGAGTTCCTCGGTCCTGTGCGATTGAGCTACCTCAACAACGGTCGCGTCTTCCATACGTTTAGCGTACCGGTACCAGAGGGACCTGAAATATTTTAACTGCTGACGTTACGAACCATGCGAAATGCAGGTTAAATCTGCAGCCCTCGTGACTACGAATTGCCTGTCTAGCGCAGGGAAAAATTCACACGCAGCGCAACCGAGAAGCAGTACCACTCACATATGAGGCGCATACGCGCGCCGCTGCGGCTCGCGAACAGCCGTTCGCGTAAACTACCGGTGTGTCAACTTCCGAAGAATACTCAGCTCGTCACCTCCAAGTCCTCGAAGGCCTGGAAGCCGTGCGCAAACGCCCCGGTATGTACATCGGCTCCACGGATTCACGCGGACTCATGCACTGCCTTTGGGAAATCATCGACAACGGCATCGACGAAGCTCTGGAAGGATTCGCCACCCATATCACCGTTACCCTCTATGCTGACGGCTCGGTTGAGGTAACCGACGACGGTCGCGGGGTGCCCGTGGATACCGTCCCCGGGGTGGGGCTTTCCGGAGTGGAAGTTGTGTATACCCGCCTGCATGCCGGCGGGAAATTCGGAGGCGGATCCTATTCCGCCTCGGGCGGCCTCCACGGCGTAGGTGCCTCGGTGGTCAATGCCCTCTCCGCCCGCATGGACGTGAAAGTCCGGCGCGGCGGCAAGATCTACCAAATGCAATTCAAGCGCGGGGAACCCGGGCGTTTCCAGGACGACGCCCAGCCCTCCCCGGAAGCACCTTTCGAAGCTTTCACCCACGGCAGCGAACTCGATATAGTCGGAAAAGTAGCGAAGAAAAACACCGGAACATCCGTGCGCTACTGGGCTGACCCCCAGATTTTCCTGGCCGAAGCAGAATTCTCCTATGACCTGCTCACCGAACGGGTACGCCAATCCGCGTTCCTGGTGCCCGGCCTGACCATCACCATTCGCGATGAACGCGGCCTGGCGGGCACTCCGGGGGAGAACGGCCCCCACGAGGAAGTGTTCCACTACGAGGGCGGCGTCGTCGATTTTGCGGACTACCTGGCCACCGATCCGGCCCTCACCGCTACCATGCACCTCACGGGCAGCGAAACCTTCACCGAAAACGTGCAGGTCCTCGACCCGGAAAGCGGGCATTTGCGCGCCCAGGAAGTTGAACGCACCTGCGAAGTGGATGTGGCCCTGCGGTGGGGGACCGGATATGACACCACCACCGAATCCTTTGTGAACATTATTCGCACGCCCGGGGGAGGTGCGCACCAGAGCGGCTTCGAACAGGGCGTGGTGAAAACCCTGCGGGCCCTGATCGACACCAATTCGCGGCGCCTCAAGCTCACCGCCAAAGATGCCAAAATCGAGAAAGACGATATTTTGGCCGGGATGACCGCGGTTGTCACGGTCCGGTTAGCCGAACCCCAATTCGAGGGACAAACGAAGGAGATCCTGGGGACTGCGGCAGTGCGCCCCATTGTGGCGCGCGTCGTCGCCGCACAACTCCACAGTATCCTGGCGTCCACGAAACGCGACCAAAAAACCGAAACCTCCAGGCTCCTCGAAAAAATCGTGGCGGAAATGCGGGCGCGGGTGGCCGCGCGCGTCCACAAGGAAATCTCGCGGCGCAAAAACGCGCTCGAAAATTCCACTCTGCCCGCCAAGCTCGCCGATTGCCGCAGCGATGATATTGAGCACACCGAACTTTTTATCGTCGAGGGAGATTCGGCGCTGGGCACCGCGAAGTTGGCGCGTTCCTCGGAGTTCCAGGCCCTGCTACCCATCCGTGGGAAAATCCTCAACGTCCAGCGTGCCTCGCCGGCCGATATTCTGCGCAACCAGGAAGTTTCTTCCATTATTCAGGTGGTCGGGGCCGGTTCCGGGCGCACTTTTGACCTCGCGGCAGCGCGGTACGGGAAAATTATTATGATGACGGATGCGGACGTGGACGGCGCCCATATCCGCACCCTGCTGCTCACGCTTTTCTTCCGCTATATGCGTCCCCTCGTGGAAGCCGGGCGGGTTTTCGCGGCGGTGCCGCCACTGCACCGCATCGAGGTGGCCGGGCGTGGCGGGAAAAAGGGCTCGTATATTTATACCTATTCCGAAGAAGAATTGCATCGGGAACTCAAGAAGCTCGAACGCGCCGGGAAAAGCTATAAGGAACCCATCCAGCGTTACAAGGGCCTGGGGGAGATGGACGCGCACCAGCTCGCTGAAACAACCATGGATCCGGCCCACCGAACCCTGCGGCGTATCCGCATCGAGGACGAAGCTGCGCTGCGGGAAGCCGAGTCCGTTTTTGAGGTATTGATGGGTAACGAGGTGGCCCCGCGGCGCGAATTTATTGTCGAGGGCGCCGACGATATCTCCTACGACAAGATCGATGCCTAAGATTCCGGGCCCGCGCTTCGCTACACTTGAGAGTCATACCCGTAAAGGAGGGCTCATGGGTAACGGCGCGATACGGTGGAGCGATCTCACAGCGGCGGATGGCCGCGCGATTTTCACGCTGCTGGATACTCACCAAAGCACCGTGAACTCCAGCTTCCGCACCTCACGCGAAGAAATCGATCTCATGTTTGAGCCCTCGGTTCCGCATAGTGTTTTTGGGTGGTACGACGACGCAGTACCGGTCCGGCGCCTCCTCGCCTTCGGTATCGTGCGCCTCTACGATGCCCGCACCGCACATCCCACGGTTACACTCTCGGCCAGCGTGCACCCCGGGCTGAGCCCGGAGCTGCGCGAACAGGCAGCTCGCGGGGTGCTCGCCGAACAATTGCGCCGGGCTCCGGCCCTGGCGGCCGGAACCCTGCACCCCGTGGCCGTGGCGAATGTGGAAAGTTGGGATCCGGAACGGGGGAGGGCCCTGGCGGCTGCCGGCTTCACCGACCGGCTCTCCTATCTGCAAATGCGCCGGCCGCTCACGCGTGGGCCGCTGCCCCTACCGCCTTCCGCGCATGCTGAGAACAATGGGGTGGAGTTAGTTCCTCTCACACCCGATTGGGACGACGCCGCGCTTCTTGCCCACAATTCTTTTTACGCAGATAAATTGAATTACCCGATTTACACCCGGGAGCAGTGGCGTATTGAATGCGCTTTTATGCGCCGGGAATGGAGTTTCCTGGCGGTGGATACACGCGGGGATCGCCCCCGGGTACTCGGGTGCATTATGACCGCAGCCTATGAGCAGGACTGGCCCGGCCTGGGATTCTGTGAGGGCTATGTTGATGAGCTCGCGGTGCGGGCGGAAAGCCCGGACGGGGTCAATGCCCGCCTGCTGGCTGCCAGTATTGCCGCCCAGGCGGAGAGCGGCATGGATGCCACCACGTTGGATCTCACCGTCCACTACGAGCCGGACGGCACCTGCCTGACCCCCGACAGTGCGGCGCGCCTGAGCCTGTATGAAAGCTTCGGCTTCGAAGTCACCGAACGCACCCGGGTAGTGCACCACCCGCTTCCGGATCTGCCGGCGCGCTCGTAAGGAGCCGCGTTCCGCGGCGGCGCGCGGTGCCTAGCTGCGTGCGAAAGCACGTGCGCCAAGGCGGCCGCGTCGCGTCGTGCCTGCGCGGCTAGCTTCCGATAGCGGCAACCGGGACCGTCAGGGCACTGCCCGAAGCATCCCGCTTCTCTTCAACCTCGGGTAGCTCAACCGGCTGGCCGGAGGCCGTGATGGCGCGCAGTGGCTCCGGGCCGATAGCGGCCAGTGCCACAACATTTTCCCCGCGCAGGAAACGCTGGGCGCGCACCCCGCCCGTACCCCGGCCTTTTGCCGGGAAACGATCCAGGGGCGTGACCTTGGCACTACCCGGTTCGGTACCCGGGAGGGCCTGCGCATTCGAGGCAATCGTGACCACCAGGGAACCGGCAAGATCATCACCGGGCACCACCCCGAGGGCAATGACCTGGGCACCTTCCGCGCAGCGAATCCCGGCAATACCCTGACCGGCCCGGCCCTGCGGGCGCACCAATGATGCCTCAAAGCGCAATAACTGCGCATCGCTCGTGATAAGAACCACCTGGTCGGTATCGCGGGCCAGCGCGCAGCCCACCACGCTATCGCCTTCCGCCAGGGTAATAACTTCCCAGCTCTCCTTATTCGGGTACGCGCCGTTCACCCGCTTAATCCGCCCGTGCGCGGTGGCCAAGGTGAGCACCGGATCACCCTCGGCGGCGGTAAGCGGGGCCAGCCCGATGACACGCTCCCCGGAATCTAGAGAAATTAGATCCACTACGGGGGTGCCCCCGGCTAGCGAGGGAGCCCCCGCGGTATCCGGAAGTGCGGGGACAGTAAGTACATCCAGGTCGATCATGCGCCCGTGGCTCGTCACCACGCCGATATGCCCGCGGGCCGTGGCAGCAACCCGCGAAATAATCGCATCGTGGGCCCGGCGCGGGCCGCCGCGCTCGGGAGCATCGCCGCTTGCGGTGCGCGCCACCAGCCCCGTTCCCGAGAGCAGCACCCAGGTCGGATCATCGGAGACCTCCAGGGGGAGAGCTTGCGGTGCCGCGGCGCTGGCCGCTCCGTCCGATTCCAGCAGCACGGTGCGCCGCGGAGTCCCGAATTGCTGGGCCACCTCCGTCATCTCAGTCGCCACTACCTCCCGCAAACGATCGGGCGACCCCAAGATTTCTTCCAGCTCCGCGATGGTGCGCTCCAACTCCTCGCGGCGCCCTTCCAGCTCAATTTGGGAGTACTTCGTGAGGCGGCGCAGCCGCAGCTCCAAAATATAATCAGCCTGAGCCTCGGACAGATCAAAAACCGCCATGAGCCGCTCGCGGGCCGCCGCGGTATCATCCGAAGAACGAATAACCGCGATCACCTCATCAATATTGAGGACGGCAATAAGTAGGCCCTCCACCAGGTGCAAATCAGATTGCGCAGCCCGCAAACGATGCTCACTGCGCCGGCGCGTCACCGTGATGCGGTGCTTAATCCACACCCGCAGCAGTTCCAGTAGCCCCAGGGTTTGCGGCTGGCCATCAACCAAAGCCACATTATTAATCCCGAAAGAATCCTCGAGCGGAGTGTGCTGGTACAGCTGGGCGAGTACCGCCTCGGGGTGGAACCCATTTTTTACTTCGACGACGAGCCGCATGCCGTGGTGCCGGTCGGTCAGGTTTTGAACCCCGGAGACACCCTGGATTTTCTTGGAGTTAACGGCGTCCTTGAGCTTATCAATGATCTTTTCCGGACCCACAAGATAGGGCAGTTCCGTAATAACAATGCCGCGTTTACGGGCGCTGATTTTTTCGATGCGCGCCGTCGCCCGGGTACGGAAAATACCGCGCCCGCTTTCGTACGCTTCCCGGATACCATCCAAACCAATAATTTTGCCGCCTTCGGGCAGATCCGGGCCGGGGATAAAACGCATAATATCCTCGAGGCTCGCATCCGGGTGGCGCAGTAGATGCTTCGCCCCGTTAATAACCTCAATAAGATTATGCGGCGGAATATTGGTCGCCATTCCCACCGCGATGCCGGAAGAACCATTGACCAGCAGATTTGGGATGGCTGCGGGGAGCACCTCGGGCTGCTGGAGGGTGTTGTCATAATTGGGGACCATATCGACAACGTCCTCGTCGAGCGAGGAAATCATCGCCATGGCCGGGGCCGCTAGGCGGGCCTCGGTATAGCGCGAGGCAGCTGGCCCGTCGTCGAGTGAACCGAAATTACCGTGCCCGTCCACCAGCGGTAGCCGCATGGTGAAAGGCTGGGCGAGGCGCACCATCGCATCATAAATAGCGGTATCACCGTGGGGATGGAGGCGGCCCATCACGTCACCCACCACACGCGAAGATTTCACGTGCGCGCGGTCGGGGCGCAGGCCCATCTGCCCCATCTGGAAGAGAATACGGCGCTGCACCGGCTTGAGACCGTCACGAGCATCGGGCAGAGCACGCGCGTAAATCACCGAGTAGGAATACTCGAGGAAGGAGGTGCGCATCTCCTCCGACACGTTAATATCGACGATATGTTCCGCGGGGCTCGTATTCTTGGGCATTGCTCAATTATCCCGCTTTTTGACCGCGCGCGGGGCGGCGGCGCAGGAGTGTCGGGGCGGAAAGTAGACTGAGAGGCATGACTGAGCTTCCTGTATTGCCCGGGGCGCGCTCCCTGCGTGCCGTCTTGGGTGAATGTTTAGCCGCCTGCGGGGTGCTGCCCGAACCGGAAAACCCTGCGGCTGAAACGGAACGGGTGGATGGCCCCACATCGGGCCGGGCGAGCGTGCTGGACTTGCCGCCGGCCAGCCGGGTCTGCCTCGTCCTCGTGGACGGCCTGGGGGCGGAAAACCTGGCGGCGCGCATCGGCCATGCACCCACCCTGCGTGCCTTGACCGCGCGCGAACCACTCACTTCCACGGCACCGTCCACCACCGCCGCCGCCCTCACCACCCTGGGTACCGGGGCGCTTCCCGGGCGCACCTCGATGCTGTCCTACTCCCTGCGTTCCCCGCGTACCGGCCGTAATTTCTCCCTGATTAGCTGGGAGGATAGCGGGCTCGACCCGGAAGAATGGCAGCCGGTGCCCACCTGGGCGCAGCGCCTGGAAGCCGCCCGCCCCGGCACGGCCACGCAGCTGGGCGCCATCCAGGATCCGGACCACATCGGCTCGGGGCTAACCCGGGCCGCTTGGCGCGGCTTTACCGCGATCGGGGGGCCGGCCCTCGATGACCGGGTCCACCTAGCCGCCCGGTTCCTGCGCGAGGGTGGGCGTTTCGCCTACCTGTACTGGGGGGAAGTTGATCACCGCGGGCACCGCTGGGGAGCCACCAGTGAGGAATGGACCATGGCGCTCGAAGATTTGGACGCCGGTATCCGCCTGCTCACCCGGCTGCTGCCCCCGGATACTCTGCTGGTCCTCACCGCTGATCACGGCATGGTTGATCCGAGTGAACGCATCGATGTAGCTACCACGCCGGCCCTGAGCGAAGGCGTGGACTTATATTCGGGCGAAGAACGCGCGGTGCATCTCTACACCCGGGAACCGGAAAAAGTGGCGGCGCGCTGGCGGGACTACCTCGGGGACCGATCCTGGGTGTACACCAAAGAAGAAGCAATCGCGACCGGCATGTTCGGGCAGGTTACCGCGCAGGCACGCGAAGCTATGGGGGATGTGCTCGCTTTCCAGCGTGGCCACCTGAGCGTGGTCCACACCGGGCAGATGCAGCCGGGGGCCACCTTTATGCGCGGGGTCCACGGTTCGCTTACCCCCACGGAGATGCTTATTCCCCTGCTCCTGGAGCTCAAGTAGCGCCGGAATGCGTAGCGGTGCGCGCGCTCGCGGGTACACGTGGTGCTAGCACGCTAGCACGGGCGCCCGCCCAAGCTAGTCCTTTTTACCGAAGACAATCTCATCCCAGGACGGCATGGTCGGCCGATCGGTGCGCTTGCGCCCGCGCCGTGCATCGGTAGCTGCCTGTGCTGTTTTCTCTGGCGCACTTGCCGGCGCGGTTTTTTCGGCAGTCGGCACGCTAGCCGAGGCAGCGCCAGTCGCACCGCTCGCCTCAGTTGAGGCATCGGACGGTCCGCCATCGGCATCGGAGGCAGCACCCGCACCAGAAACCGTGCCCGCGGCTGAGCTAGCGGCCCCGCTCTCATCTGAAACGGAAGCCGGGCGGAGCACCGGGGCCTGGGTGAGTTCCTCGGGCTCCAGCAGCGCTCGCTGGCCGGGTAGCTGCCCCTCGCGTGAGGGTAGGGAAACAATGGTGGCCGGAGCCCGCAGCTCCTCCTCATCTTCGGGAGCCCGATGTGCCCCGTCCCATTCATCGGGATCGATATCATGATCGGCATCCGGCATGGGGCGTGACTTACCCCGCTGGGAATCAAGCGAGGCCAGCACCTCATCAATAGAGGCGCGCGCCGGGGGAGTATCCGCCGCGCTCGGGAGGGCAGCGGGGGAGGCCGGTACCGCGGCGGGAACCGCCGCGGGCGGCGTCGTACCGGAAAAAACAGGATCCGCAGTTCCTGCCACCACCGCGGGAGTGTGATCCGGGCGCCACGGGCCCGCATCTGCCGTGAGGGAAGTTTCCGACAGCCACGAGGCCTCATCATTGCGGGCCTGAAGAGTATGGCGATCCGTGTCGATAAACCAGCGGGCCTCGTGCTCGCGCCCGGCGGACACGAAGCGCACAATCAGCGCCCAGGGTTGCCCAGCCTCACGCACCGCATCCCAGGTGATCGAGGCGGTATCCACATCGCGGGCAACGAGACGGGATGTGACGAGTTCTTCAACTGTGAAACCTCCCACATCGCGCCCGAGAGTGTAGTTACGGGCCTGCGCGGCGGTGTAGTTACGTTCAGCAATAATGGGATACGCCAGGGCGGAGATGCGTGAGGGAGGTAGCGCGGCCATCTCGGAAATATCGTCCACGCTGCGGCCGGCACGCACGAGAGCTTGGATTTCACGCGGCCCCATCGGGGGGATCTCCTCATCGGGAGTGCTGGGATGGGGATCCTTGCGCAGGGCAGCACGCAGATCATCGGTGACGGGCAGCAGATAGCGATTGCCCTCCTCATCGTTGAGCGTGAGGTTGTGACCGTCGGGTTGCAAGCCGAGCAGCTCCAGCTTTTTCATCTTTTCCCTTACTCTTGGTACCACTCTTAGGGTGCCACCTCCGGGCCCGAAAAGCAGGTATTGGGCGCGGGTGTGTTTCCATGTGCCGCGCGTGCTGTTACACTAAGCGCGCAGTACCACCCGTCAGGACCATACGCGAGGGCGGAAAGATCCGTTTCTCGCGGGTGGACGCCGGTTCGTGCGGAATCCACCGCGTGGACCCCGGCATTTTTGGAGAGTGACTTTATGGCAACAGATTACGATGCTCCGCGTAAGCAAGACGAGGAGCTCCGCGAGGATTCTTTCGAACAGCTCGCCGGGCGGCGCTCGGACCAGCAATCCGGCGCGGTTGATGAGGACGAGGTCGAAGCGGCCGAGGGCTTTGAGCTCCCCGGTGCGGACCTGTCCAATGTCGAGCTATCCGTCAATGTGATTCCGGCCCAGGATGATGAATTCACCTGCTCACAGTGCTTCCTGGTTCACCATCGCTCCCAATTGGATCACGTGGAAGACGGACTGCCCGTCTGCGTGGATTGCGCGGGCTAACTGGAAGTACGACGACGCCGCGGCCCTTCGGGCCGCGGTATCTCACCACAGTGCATCTCAACACGGTGCGACTTCCCTCATTAGACTAGAGAAAATGAAGGAATCGGGACGAGGAGTATAAAGCTATGGCATGGTTCTCACGGCGGAAGAAAAACACGACCTCGGCATCGCAGCCGGTAGAGCGTGAAGAAACCGGCCAGAACCTCGCTGCGCAAAATTCCGGAGCGGCGGAAGGTAGCGTGGAGGCCACTGCCGGTGCCGAAGCTCCCGCTGCAGGCCCGAAGGAACGCGGCCCCTACGATGAATCCGAAGCCCCGGAGAACCCCGCTCTTATTGACGGCGGTGCGCTGCGACTACCGATTTTGCCCGATGCCACCATGCAATTCTCCGTGGATCGCGAACGTCAGGTCGTGCTCGGCGTGGTCTACGTGATGGGGGATTCCGCGGTGCAATTGCAGGTATTCGCCGCACCGAAATCCGCTAGCCTGTGGGAGGAGATCCGGGTAGAAGTGATTTCCTCCATCGCCAATCAGGGCGGGCGTTTCCGGGAAGCCGAAGGGGAATACGGCCCCGAAATCCAGGCCCAGATGCCCGCGGAGAACGGCCGGGTACCGGTGCGCTTTATCGGTATCGACGGCCCGCGCTGGCTGCTGCGGGTAGCCGTGACCGGGCGCGGGGCGGTAGATCCGGAACGCGGTACCGAAGTACTCCACCGCGTTCTCGATGATCTGGTGGTTGTGCGCGGCACCCAAGCTATCCCGCCGCGCGAGTTGCTTCCCCTCGCTCTTCCCCAGCAGGGTGAGCCGGAACCAGAAACTCCTGATACCGGCATCGAGCTCCCCAAGCGCGGCCCGGAAATCCAAGAGATCCACTAGATAGCTATGGCTACACCGGTGTGGGTGACGGGGGATATTATCGCCATCACGTACCCGGGCGCCCCCGGAGGGAATGGGGCCCATACCCCGGAAGTACGTATCGCTGTGGAAACCACCGCGGGGCTCCTCACCCTTATTTTCCAAGGGAGGCGCACCATCGACTGCGTGCGAGTTGGGGATCGTATTCGTGCTCGGATAGTGCCATTGCGGCGCAGGGGCGTGCTGGTAGCATATAACCCGGAATATATTGTGCTTTAGCGAGCAGCCCTGAGCAGCCGGGAGGCCACATGGATACCACCACACCCGGCGGCGGCCTGCGCGCGGTTCTCGGGGAAGAATTCGATGCCTGGAAAGCGATAGGTGGGGTGCGCGGTGTCATTGAAGCTAATGTTCCCGCCCTCGTTTTTGTCATTATTTATTTAGTTACCCGCAATATTCCCCTGGCGGTCCTCGTTCCTCTGGGAATGGCCGTTCTGGCTATCCTGGTGCGGCTCATGCAGCGGATTGACGTGATGCCGGCCCTCGGCGGGCTTTTTGTGGTTGGAATCTCGGCCTTTTTCGCCTGGCGCTCCGGACGCGCGGAAACCTATTTCCTTCCCGGTTTCCTCACCAATGCCGCTTACGCGGTAGGGGTGACTATTTCCCTTCTCATCCGCCGGCCCATCATGGGATATATTATCGGGATGCTGCGCGGGGATATTGCCTCGTGGCGCAGCGCCACCCACCCGGCCGCTCGGCTCACCTACCGGCGCTATACCCGCATTACATGGCTGTGGCTCGCCATGTTCGCCGGCCGCGTCGTCGTACAACTGCCCTTCTTTATCAGCGGCAATACCGCAGCGCTGGGCGTTATCAAAATTATTGCCGGGCCGGTGCTTTTCTGCCTTATCCTCTGGGCCACCTGGCTACTGGTACGTGGCCTGCCCCCGGCCAGCACCTACCTGGAGCCTTCCGAATCTACGGCGGCCTCTCCTTCCGCATCTTGAGCGGGGGCCGGGCGGGGCCGGAAATAGCTCTTGAGAGCGGACATATCCACATCGTCCCCGCCATCAATGAGGAGTACCTGATCATCCACATCCACGATTAAATCGGCATCGGCGGTCAGTGGCACACCATCACGAATAATGGCGTTAATGGCGACTCCGGAGGGCAGCTCAATATCGCTGATGGCGCTTCCCACCACCGGGGCATCGGCGGATACCGAAACCTGCCACAGGCTCGCCCCGCTGCGATGGAAACGCATGACCTGAGTGAGGGAGCCATCCGAGACCGCATCCTCCACCAGGGAGGCCATAATTCGCGGAGTGGAAACCGTGACATCCACACCCCAGGCATCGGTGAACAACCATTCATTACGCGGGTTATTGACACGCGCAATGGTGCGGGCGATGCCGAACTCGGTTTTTGCCAGCAAAGACACCACCAGATTTACCTTGTCATCCCCGGTGGCACACACGATAATATCGGCCTCCGCCGCGCCCGCTTCGCGCAGTGCGGGAACCTCACAAGCATCGGCCAGGTGCCAATCCGCATCCGAAGCACTCGAAATACGCATAGCGGAGGGCTTTTTATCCACGATAGAGATCGAATGCTCGGATTTGAGAAGTTCGCGGGCCACCGATACCCCGACGGCGCCAGCCCCGATAATGAGAATATTCACTGCGCACCTTCCGATTTCAGCAGCATATGTTGTACGCCGGAGGCGTCCTCGGAAGCCACGAGCACTTTGAGGGTGTCACCGTCCTGGATCACGGTGTCACTGTGGGGGAGGAGTCCGGCCAGGCTACGGATAATATAGGCGACTCGCGCCCCGGTTTCGTCTTCCACATCCGCGACGGTGCGCCCGAACCAGCGCCGATCCACCGCAACTTCAATGAGGGAAATCCGGGCGAGGGGATCGCGGAATTCGTGGTGGGGGCCCAGCGGAATGAGTTCACGCAGCACCCGGTCCGCCGTCCAGCGCACCGGGGCGACCGTGGCGATCCCGAGCCGTTCGTAGATAATCGCGCGAGTGGGATCGTAGACACGAGCCACCACATTGGTGAGCCCGAAAGTTTCGCGCGCCACCCGGGCGGCGATGATATTCGAGTTATCGCCCGAGGAAACGGCGGCGAAGCCGGCGGCGTCGTCGATATTTGCGCGCGCTAAAACATCACGGTCAAAACCGACGCCGGTGATCTGCTGCCCCGGGAAATCTTCGGGGAGCTTGCGGAAAGCTTCAGCATCCTGGTCGATAATGGCCACCGAATGGCCGATGGCGGAAAGCGAGAGCGCCAGTGCGGCACCCACGCGCCCGCATCCCATAATTACGAAGTGCACTACATTACGCTACCGCAAAGCGGGTACCGTATCCTAGTGATGAGAAAATTATCGTTCCTGGGGATGTCCCAGTACGTGGGCGCGGCTACCTGCGTCTGCCTGGCGGTGGTCTTGCTCCCACGCAGTATTCAACGCGGGGCACCGTTCGCGAACCCCACCCTCGTGGGCGCCATGGCGCTGGCGGGGGCCGCGGTGCTTGCGCTCGTGGTGGCGGCCACCATCGCAGCATCCCGCGTCCTGCCCGGCAAAGCCGCGCACCAGGTGGTCTCCCGCTATATCTCACCAGCTTTCGGGACGGTTGCCGCTGCCGCACGTTTCGCGGCTTTCGCGCTGCTCCTGGTCCTGGCCGCCGGCCTGGTAGGTATGGCGGTGAATGCGCTCACCCCGTTGGCGGTGGACGGGCGTCTCATTCAGATCCCGCTGGTCGTGGTCTGTGCCCTACCCGCGCTACTGCATTGGCGTCTACCTCTGGCGGGCGCCTTGCTCGCCGTGCTCGCGGCCAGCGGGGTGATTATTGCAACGCTCATCACCGGGCTGGTGCGCGAAGCCCGCGGCACTGTCTCCCTCGCGGACCTCATCACCAACCGCGCCGAAGAACTACCCGGTTCCCAAGCTATCCACCCGCTCGGAAATACTTTTGTCATTATGTGCTTCCTGGCCGCGGTGGTCCTTCTGGTTGGTGGGCGCATCGGTACCGGGCGCGAACGTTTCTTAGGGCCGCGCGCCCTGAGCACCATTGCCGGTGTTGCCGCGGTGGTGCTTTCGGGCACGTTCTATCTGGAAATGCGCTTGGATATCCTCACGGTCCCGGTGGGCCTACCCAGTATCGTTATGGGTACGGCATTTTGGGGAAGCACCGGTCGTATCGTCACCGCGATTGCCTTCGGCTTCCTCGGGTTAGTCTGCGTTTTCGTGGTTTACGAACGTCTCCCGCGGCTGTTGCGGGAACTTGCATTCGACGGCGCCCTGCCCGCTCGCCTCGCCGCCCCGGAAGCTTCCCGGGCCCGCAGTGGTGTTGTGCTGCTGGTTGCGGTTCTCGCTGGCGCTCTCGGGGTATTTTTGTCGACGACGCACGCCGGTGTCGTCGCCCTTGTCTTTGTATGTTTCCTTATATTTACGCTGCATTGCGCGGCGCTCTCCCTGCGCGGTGGGCAGATCCTTAAAACCTCGGAGCGGCGGGAGGAACGCCGGGCCGCGCATGCCTCGCGCTGGGGTTTCGCTTTCTTCGCGCTGGCGGGATTCGTTGTTCTCCTCGTCACGGTGGCCATGCAGCCGGCCTGGACCCTTACCTCGCTAGCGGCGGTGGCGGTGCCCACCGCGGGGATGCTCATCGCCCAGCGTGGGCGTGGAAAGATGAGCGCCCACCTCAAACCCCTGGACGTGGGAGCTGGGCGGAGACTTCCGGTCCGTACCCACGCGGTGGTACTGGTTCAAGAACTCAATTTGCCGACCTTGCGGGCGGTTACCTACGCACGGGCCTTGCGGCCCTCCACCTTGACCGCGCTCACCGTGGACCTGAGCGAAAGCCGTACCGCCGCGCTGCGCGCCGCCTGGAGCCAATCCCAATTGCCGGTGGGCCTGACCGTGCTGGGCAGCCCCACGAGCGGGGCGCGCGGGCCGCTCGTGGACTATATTCGGTTCCTTCTCGACACTCACCCGCAGGATATTGTGCTGGTTATCGCACCGAAAGTGGTATCCACGACCCTGTGGCACCGGGTGTACCTGCGCCGGTCCGTACCCGCGCTTTTCGCCGACCTGTCCTATGACTCGCGCCTCATGCTGGTGCAAGTTCCCTACCAAATCCATTCGGGAGAAGACCTGTGACCACCCCTGTTGCTCAAGCTCATTATTCGACCGTCGATATCACCCTGGAAGATATCGGCCACGGCGGTATTGCCATCGGGCGTGCCGAGGGCAAAGCGATTCTGGCTCGCTTCGGGCTGCCCGGGGAACGCGTGCGGGTTGCCCTTACCGAGGAACGCGCCCGCTTCGCCCGCGGGGATGTGATTGAGGTACTCGGCGATCCGTCGCCGTACCGGCAGGCCCATCCGTGGCCGGAAGCCGGACCCGGGGGAGTGGGTGGTGCAGACCTGGGACACGTTGTGTTTGACTACCAGCACGAGTGGAAAACCCGGGTCCTGAGCTCAACTCTCCGTAGGATTGGTGGCCAAGCTCTCAGTGATCATCTGGAAACGCAGGGGATTGTTCCTGCGGTCACGGCTCTGGAATCCGACCGCGCTAGCGGCGGTTGGGCGAGCCGTACTCGCATTGACGTGACTGTGACTTCGGGACGTTTCGGAATGTTCCGCGAAGGCAGCCGCGAGGTTCTGCCCATCACTTCTATGCCCCTCGCGGTCAAGGAGATCGCGGAGCTGGGGCTGTGGGACGGAAGTTACCTCACCCGGCTCGCCTGCAGCCTCGGCCCGCTGCGCGATGGGCAGCGGGTGCGTATCCTCGCGCCTTCGGCCAGTCCGGTCGCGGTGAGCCTGGGCGGGCGCACCTTCGATGCGACCGGCGCGGAATGCTCCCCCTTCGTGCGTGAAGAGGTGCGCGTGGGGGAGGAGACCTACCGCTACCGGGTGCGGGCCTCCGGTTTTTGGCAGGTGCATCGCGAGGCGCCAGCTACTCTTATCGATCTGGTGACCCGCGCCGCCGGCGCGGAGCCCGGCGACCATATTCTCGAACTCTACGCGGGTGCCGGGTTGCTCACCGTGCCGCTGGCTCGCGCGGTCGGGGAAACCGGCCGAGTGGAAAGCCTGGAAGGTGCGCGTACCGCGGTGGAAGACGCCCGAGCAAATCTGCGGCCCTACCCGTGGGCGCGTGCCCGTACCGCTGCTATTTCCGCGCGTGATATCGACGACGCCGATCTTCTCCTCGCCGATCCTCCCCGGAGCGGCTTGGGAATCGCGGGGGGCCCGGCCGCCCCCCCCACCCCCCCCCCCCCCAAATTAATGGTTTAATTATATACACCAACCAATGCACCTTAATTTTTCGCCAAGGTTGAGTACCGGCGAACACTGGAAAAAAAAAGCCCCGGACGGGTATTGAATGGACCGATCTACACAACGGGACTAAATGGAACCCAACCTACTAAACCGTAACCAACACATTTTGTCCTATAGCCCCAATAGTAGGTATTCTTTAATAATGATTGCACCTATGTCGTTGGGATCATTATGTTGAGAAAATCTGCCGCAGTCGGAGCTGCGTTGATACTTATGGGTTCTGGGATTGGGGCTGTCACCTCCGCTGTGGCAGCTCCCTCGTCAGCGGGCGAGCTACCCGCCGGCTTCGTGCCTGCCGATGCGGTCGCTGATGTTACCGCGGTCGTGGTGAATGCCCCGAGTAATGAATGTACGGGCCGTACCCTGCGCACCGCCAAGCCGGATGACGGCAAAACATATCCGAGCCAGGATGGTTACTACACCAATAGCGTCACGTACTGCCTGGACCAGTCCTTTGTTACCGGCGATAACAAGATTTCTTGGGATGCCGGCACCAAAACCCTCTGGTTCAATAATTATGTTCAGGATGCCTCGAATACGTACAAGCGTGGCGTGTCCGTGGATACGGATGGGATTGCCTCCGATATTCGGGTGAAATTCAGCGGCGCGAACGTTTTTACCGCCAGTGAGGGTGGCTACACCGCGAACGCCCTTTATTTCGCCGGGAACCAAGACGGTCTGTATAAATACGTTCTCGATTTTGATGGGGATGCCTCTTTTGATGCCACAAATACCATCAATAAGTATCCGGTGAATGTGGCCGATAGTGATCCGGCCGCTAAGTGGCTCAAGGGCGGCTCCATTGGGCTGGATTCTTCCGGTGCGCCGATTGAAATTGTCGGTCAGGGAAAACTCACCGCAGTGAGCAGGGATATTACGTGCGACAAGTGCGGGAGCGGAGATAGCAATACCGCGATGAGCACCGCGATCCGCAGCACCGCGGATCTCAGCATTGGTGGCAATGTTCAGGTCACGGCGCGGGTCACCAATGAAACCGGTTTAGCGACCGGGATTAAAGCCTGGAAGAACCTTAAAATTGACGGTACCCAGGGTGCTACGGTAGCGGCAGAAGCCACCTCCAACACCTCCACGGCAACCGCGATTATGCAGGCCGGCGGCGGCGATGTCGATAACACTGGCGACGTTTTGAGCATCACCGATGCGAAGGTCACGGCGCAGGCAACGGCGCAAGGAAAATCGAGTTTCGGCGTATACAGCAGAGGAAATCTCAGCGTTGCTGGAAAGGCGTCACTTGACGTCACCTCCTCCTCGCAATCTCAAGGCTACGGGGTGTACAGCGAAGGTCAGGTAAAGGCCGACGGCGCAGCCACTCTCACGGTGGCGGCTTCCTCGGCGAATGTTGCCGGGGGAGTGGTCGGTGCCACCGGGGTGACCTTCGCGAGCACCGGTGACAGCCTCATCAAGATGAACGGGGCGAAGAATGCCCCGGCTATCTTCACGGCGGGCCAAGGTACCTGCCGCTTCTTGGGTACGGGGGAGGTAACCGCCCAAACCATCGGTGGCTACGGTGCCTACCTCACCTGCCCGAATACAGAATTCGGGGAGCGCATTGGCGTGACCAAGCCCGGCACTTTCGCCCTTGCTGAATACGCTGCCGGCGCCTATGCGGTTGATGAGAACCTCGACCGGAACAGGGTGGCCGGCCCGACCGGTACCAGCCCTGTTTCTTCGAGTGCCCGCACTCGTTTCGTGGTCAATCACAATGGGCAGCGCACCGGAAACTGGACCATTGGCCGGGGCTACGTGGCACAAATCGGCACCACTGCGCAAACCGATTCCGTGACCGGTCAGGTGACCGAACCTGGCTCGCAGCATTATCCGGACGGCACCGTGCGGCAGCATATTTTCACCGCGCCGCAAGCCCGGGTAGGCACGAGCGCGCAGCTGAGCATTCCGGCTGGGGCGGAGAGCATTCCGGCGGGGGAGGAGAGCCTTCAGGCGGGGGAGGAGAGCCTTCAGGCGGGGGAGAAGGGTATTCCCTTTGCATGGTGGACGGTATCTGACCTCGCCACGCCAACCGAGCAGCTGAGCGCGGAAGCCCTCGGGCAGAACGCGCAGACGAACCCGGCCAATAGTGCGCTGAGCTTTGCCATGCCGGCCGAGGATCTTACGTTGACCCCGGTGTACGGCAAGATTGTTGTGCCCGCAGCGCCCGTGACCGCCCCGCAGCCCTGTGACGGGAGCGGAACCGTGGCACCGGCGAAGGTGACGCTGCCCGAGAATGCTGTGGGAATCATCTATGGCGAACCGAAAATCACCGGCACCACGGCAACCGTGACCGCTACGGCAAAACCCGGGTACCTCATCGCCACGCCGGTTTCCGAGCCAGGCTCCACGCCGAGCTACACGGTTGATAAGGAGCACCGTATGGCCACCTGGACCCTGGATCTCACTTCCACCGCGTGTGCCGCTACTCCGTTGGAGAAGCCCGCGGTGACCCCGATTGCTCCGACGTTGGTTCCGGCAGATAGCTGTGGGACTCCAGCCACGGTCACCATTCCGGAATCCGACGTCGTGGAGTACACCCGCGCGGAGAACAACGGCACCGTGACCGTGACGGCGCAGCTCAAGGATCCGCAGCGTTACGCCCTTGCCGCGGGAGCCACGACCGAGTGGACCTTCGATATTTCCGCACGGCCGTGCCCCGTGCCGGAGCCGCCGGTGAACCCGGAGCCGGGCGCACCTGATACGCCGGGTAGGCCAGGTGAACCGAATGACCCGGGTACGCCGGGCGCCCCGGACGCGCCGGAAGTGCCGGGTACCCCGGAGCCGCAGCCTGGCACGCCGGGCACGCCTACCGAACCGGCCGGCCCGGGTGCTCCCGCTGATCCGAGTAATCCGGACCAGCGCCCCGCGCCGCAGCAGCCGGGTACTCCGGCTACCCCGGAGCAGAAGGCCCCGGCGGTGAAGGTGAAGCGCCCCGCGGCTAAGCTCGCGCATACCGGCACCGCGGTGACTACCGGAATCGCAGGAGCGGCCGCGCTTATCCTGGGCGGCTACGTGCTGCGCCGGAAGTATCGCGGCTAAGCGAAACGGCAGGTCAGCGACCCTAAGCTATCCCCTCGGGGACCTTGGTAAAGTATTTGCGCAAAACTCGCACCGGCATCGCCGGGAGGGAAAACGCGGAAATGCCGGGGGAAACCGAGGGGATAGCGCTGTTTTTCGCCCCCGAAACCTACCGTGGCGTATCTCATGAGTGAGCCATTGCGTTGTTGTCCCCGGCAAAAACACCTACGATGATTGACTGTGCGCAGCAGCCCCGCTGAGCACGCTAAGGGAAACGTCAGGGGATACGAGATGATCGAACTAGCCGAGGTGGAGAAGATCTACCCGCGCCGCGGAGCGGAATCCGTGGCGGCGCTGCGCGGCATCTCGCTCACCATCCCCACCGGGGAAATTCACGGTATCGTCGGTGAATCAGGGGCGGGTAAATCCACCCTCATTCGCTGCCTCACCGCCCTGGAAAAACCCACCAGCGGCTCCATTCGCATTAACGGCGAAGATCTCAACGCGCTGCCGGCCTCGAAATTACGCGCGGCCCGGCGCACCATCGGGATGGTGTTCCAGGGTGGCAACCTGCTTGAGGCACGCACCGCCGCGGAAAATATCGCCTACCCTCTTCAGATCGCCGGTGAAAAATCCGCGAAGATAGCCGAACGGGTGCGCGAGATGCTGGGCGTCGTCGGCCTTGCTGATCGGGGCGATTCTTATCCATCCCAGCTTTCGGGCGGGCAGCGCCAGCGCGTGGCCATTGCGCGCGCCCTGGCCACCACCCCGTCAGTGCTGCTCTGCGATGAGCCCACCTCCGCGCTGGACGCGGATACCACCTTGCAGATCCTCGAACTGCTCCGTGAGGTGCGCGATGCCTACGGGGTGACCGTCGTTATTATCACCCACGAAATGGAGGTGGTGCGCCGAATCTGCGATTCGGTGACCCTCCTCGAATCCGGCCGGATTACCGCCGGTGGCACCATTGAAAGCGTGCTCGCGGACGTGAGTTCGCCCCTCGCGCGCCGCCTCGTGCCCGCTCCGGATATTGAAACGACCAACGTTTCGGGTTCCATTATCGATATTGCCTTTACCGCCCGCCCCGGGGAAACCGCCGGGTCCCAAGCTCTCAGCCTGGCCGCGCGCCTCGGCTGCGATATTGGCGCGGGCGTTTTTGAATCCATCGGTGAGATTCAGATTGCGCGCCTGGCCCTCGTGGTCAGCGACGCGCAGGTCGATACCGTTCTCACCGCGATGACTAACGCCGGAATCACCGCGGAGGTGCGGGCAGCATGACCACTCTTCTCAGTGCAGTTCTCAGCCCGGTTCTTTCCGCGCCGGCCGCATCCGCCGCGGCCGCACTCCCGCTGGAGCGCGGCACCTGGTTCGATGCCCCGGAAATCAAGGACGGTCTGGCCCGCGCCACCTTCGAAACGCTGGCGATGGTGGGTATCTCCACCGTTATCGCTTCGGCGCTCGGCCTTATCCTCGGGATGATCCTCGTGGCAACCGGCCGCGGGGGACTACTTCCCTCGCCGCTCCTCAATAAAACCCTCGGTTTTATTGTCAACGTGGGCCGCGCCATCCCCTTCATTATCTTCGTCTTTATTCTCATCGGCTTTTCGCGTGCAATTGCCGGAACGGGCAGCGCCTGGCAGGGCTTCACCGTTCCGCTCACGATCTCAGCGGCCTTCTACTTCGCGCGCCTGGTGGAATCCAATCTCATGGGCGTTGAGCGCGGCAAAGTGGAAGCTGTCCTCATGATGGGAGCCTCCCGCACCCGCATCATGTTCGGGGTGCTCATGCGCGAAGCGCTGCCGGCCCTCGTCCAATCCGTCACGATCCTCGCGGTTACCCTTGTGGGCTACTCGGCCATGGCGGGTGCTGTGGGTGGCGGCGGGCTGGGCGCCATGGCCCAAAACGCCGGGTACTACAATAACCGCCCGGATGTCCTCACGATCGTGGTGGTCGTGCTGGTGCTCCTCGTCATGGTTATCCAGGCGCTGGGTGACATGCTCAGCCGGCTGGTGGATCACCGCTAAGGAACCGCCGGCCGGGTCACGCACCACCGGGACGCACCCGGAGCAGCGCTGTCAGCGAACGGTGTACAGCGATACGTCATCACCACCAACATTGTGAAAAATAGAGGAATATTAACCATGAAGAAGCTTTCGAAAATTGCCCTGGTAGCTGCGGTGAGCGCGCTCGCGTTGAGCGGCTGCGGTAGCTCGGATTCGTCCTCCTCCGCTCCCGCGAAGAACGACGACGGCGCGGTGCGCCTCGTGGTCGGCGCCTCGCCGGCCCCGCATAAGCAAATCCTGGAATTCGTCAACGATAACCTTGCCAAGGATGCCGGTTTCACCCTGGACATCCGCGAGTACAACGATTACGTGCAGCCCAATGTGGCACTCAACGCCGGGGAAATCGACGCGAATTACTTCCAGCACCTGCCCTACCTTGAGAACGAAATCCAGGAAAAGAACTACACCCTGGACCACGGCGCAGGTATCCACATCGAGCCCTACGGCATCTACTCCAAGAAGATCAAGCAGCTCAGCGAGCTCAAGGACAATGCCGTGGTGGGCGTGACGAACGATCCGTCCAACCAGGCCCGGGCCCTCGATCTGCTCCAGAAGAACAACCTCATCAAGCTCAACCCGCAGGTTGCTTCCCCCACCATTTACGACGTGGTCGAGAACCCGAAGAACCTCACCTTCCGCGAAGCTGATGCTCCGTCCGTCCCGAAGATCCTCCCGGACGTGGATATCGCGATTATCAACGGTAACTTCGCCCTGCAAAACGGCCTGGTTCCTTCCAAGGACGCTATCTACACCGAAGATCCGACCGATAACCCCTACGGCAATATCCTCGCCTGGAACTCCAAGGCCACCGGTGAGAAGCTCGAGGGCGTGAAGAAGCTGGATGCCGCGCTGCACAGCCCCGAGGTTGCCAAGTACATTCGTGATACCTGGCCGAACGGCGAGGTTATCCCCGCCTTCTAAGGTTCATTACCCGAGCCTCATCACCCCGCCTTGCCAGCTGCGCTGGTAGGCGAGTGAGCTCCAGCTGCCCGGTACCTCGCAGCGAGGTACCGGGCAGCTGCGTCGTCGTGCCCCATAACGGTGCGCGGGTGAGAGTGCGTTCACATATGGCGAGTAGTTGTGCGCTAGAACTCCCATCACCCGGGGTGCGTGCCGTAGAATTAGCGGGTATGCCCGCGCCCGGCGCGGCGCAGTAAGGGGACGGATTCGTCCTATCGACAAGGGTTATCACCCCCATTTTTAGACTGGAGAAAAAGTTGGAAAGCTCCTACGAACAGCTCGATCCCACCCAGGTAAAGCTGACCGTTGAGGTTCCTTTCGAGGAATTCAAGCCGGAAATTGACAAGGCCGCGAAGACCATCGGCAACCAGGTGCAGATCCCTGGATTCCGCCGGGGTCACGTGCCCGCGCGCGTTCTGGAAGCGCAGATTGGCCGCGCCGCGATTGTGGAGCAGGCGATTAACGACTCTCTGGACGGCTACTACCAGGACGTTCTGGAAGAGCACGACCTCGTTCCCATGGGCCGTCCCGCGGTGGACGTGACCGGCGTGGCGATGGAAAAGAACTCCACCGACCCGCTTGCCTTCACCGTTACGGTGGATGTGCGCCCGGCCATTGTTCTCCCGGATCCGGCGCAGTACAGCTTCGAAGTGGAAGCCACCAATGCCGATGAGGATGCCGTGGAGGAGCGCCTCGAGCAGCTGCGCGAACGCTTCGCCACCCTCAAGACTGTGGAGCGCGCCGCCGCCAGCCGCGACTACGTCACCATTAACCTCTCCGCCAGCATCGACGGTGAGGAAGTTGATTCGGTGGAGGGTGTTTCCTACCGCATCGGTGATGACAATATGCTCGACGGCCTGGATGAGGCGGTCAACGGTGCCGCGGCCGGCGATGAGCTGAGCTTCACCTCCACCCTCGTGGGTGGGGAGCACGCCGGGCAGCAGGCTGATGTCACGGTCACGGTGGAGAAGGTGCAGGAATCCGAACTTCCGGAAGCGGATGATGATTTCGCCCAGCTCGCCTCCGAATTTGACACCATTGAGGAACTGCGCGCGGACCTGGCGGAAAAGGCCGCCACGGATGCCGCCCAGGTGCAGGTCATGGCCGCCCGTAATCTTCTCCTGGATAAGCTCCGCGAGGATGTTACGGTGCAGCTGCCCAAGCGCGTGATCGACGCTGAAGTAGAACGCCACCTCGAATCCGAAAACCGCGCCACCGACGACGACCACGCCAAGGAAATCCGCGGGGAAATCCGCGATTCGCTGCGCGACCAGATCATCCTCGATGAGCTGGCCAAGAAGTTCGGTGTGGATACCACCCAGGATGAACTCTTCAACTTCCTGGTGCAGCAGGCCCAGTCTTACGGCATGGACCCCAACCAGTTCATCTCCGCGGCCGCGCAGACCGGCCAGCTCGGGGCTTTCAGCGGCGAGCTGCGCCGCGGCAAGGCGCTTATTTCCGCGCTGCGCCTGGCCAAGGTTGTGGACACCAACGGCAACGAGGTGGATGTCATCAAGGTCGTTGGTGAAAAGCCGGAAGAAGAACTCACCCCGGACTTCTCCGCCGCTCCGTCCCGCCCCGTGTGGGATGGCCCGGTTGATGAGGACGCTGCGGTTTCGGATAACGCAGCGCAGGGCGACGACGCCGCGCCGGCGGAGGAAACTCCCGCCGCGGATGCGCCGGCTGGCGATGCGGACGCTTTCGACCCGGCCACCAAGAAGGTGGACGAAGTCGTGGAATACGCCCAGGGTGCGGATGCCGCTGAAGTGGCTCGCGTGCTCGAGGCGGAGAAGGCCGGCAAGGCTCGCAAGACCCTTGTGAAGAAGCTTGAAGAGCTGCTTGGCTAATCTCGGCTAATTCAGATATGCACGAACGTGCCCGCTAGTGCGGTGGGCGTGTGGGGTGGGAGGCTCAGCCTCCCACCCCACACGCGTATATGCGCAGCGTAGCTGCGCCGTCGTCGTGCCACCCACCGTTCCACCGTTCTCCGCAGGGGCGCACCGTCGCGCCGTTCGCTCCCGGACCATTCCCACCGTCGCACCGTTCACTCCCGCACCATTCCCACCGTCGCGCCGCGCGCGCCGCCCCGTCGTACCGCCGTACCGTCGTACCGCCGCAGTGTGATATTCACGTGAAGCTCCTTAAATTAAGAGCCCGTTTACGGCTTATTAAGGCGAATTCAATAGTTTGAGCAATGGAAACGCGTGTTTCCGAGTCGGGCCAATCCGCGCCCCGACTAGCTCAAAGCGAAGGATATTCATGCGACACGTGCGTCGAGTAGTAGCGGCTCTAGCTGCCGCTACGCTAGTGCCGGTCGGGGTGGCATGTACCGTGCCAGCCGTGGCCGACCCAGTACTCCCGGGAGTCGATTCTCCGGCTCTCGCCTCTACGAATGAGAATCCCGTCGTCGTTGACGGGGTGACTCAGCCCATGGATCCACGTCCCGGCTTCCGAGTGCTGCCCTACCTGCAGCGCCCCGGTGCCCACGAGATGACGATTAACTGGTTTACGGAACTGGGCCATAATGCCGTTCTCACCATCACCGGCCCGGGTCTGCCCGCCGAAGGGCGCACCTACACGGTAGCCGGCGTGCAGAACCCGGTGAACGATTACCAGGACTACGAACTTAAGCAGGGCACCCTCAGCCGCGGGAAGGCGCTGTCCGTACCGCAGGGAGCTTGGATTCGTGCTGATCATCCCTATAAGTACAGCCAGCGCGTAGAAGAGCTCCAGCCCAGCTCCACCTACACCTACACGGTCACGGTGGACGGCTACGCGCATTCCGCCACGCTGCGCACCCTCCCGGACGGCAAGGTGGGGATTACTGATCCGCTCCATATCATCGCCTTCTCCGATACCGAAACCGATCCCATCGGGCGCGTGACCTACCGCGAATGGGAACAGACCCTCAACCTGGCGGAAGGCTCCGAAGAGCGCCCGGGTAAGGGCTCGGCTTGGGATGAGAAATTCGGCGGCTCCACCCGTAACGGGAAGTACGCCGTCAATTACATGCTTACCGAGGATAAGGCGCAAGAAATCAATAACGCCGCTATTGCCGCCGCCAAGCCTGACCTGGTGCTGCTGCCCGGCGACATCGCCGAACGCGCCTCCTCGCAGAGCCACTGGGATGAATGGTTCCGTTACTTCGCGGGCGATAAAGGCCAGCTCCTCGATTCGATTCCGGTTATCACCTCGCTGGGCAACCACGAAGTGTACGGCTACGGCAGCCCCGATGATCGCACCGCGGTAGCCCGGGCGCGCGCCGCCTACAACCAGGTTTTTGATACCAACGGCTCGGATAACGCGAACGCTCGCGATGCCTACCACCGCACCGATATGGGGCCGGTGACCATTATCAGCCTCGATTCGACCAACGGTACGGATCAGACCACCAAGACGATGCCGGAAGAAGCCAAGATCGAAGGCAACGACGCAGGCATTACCGCCGCTCAGCTCGGGACGGACACCCAGGGCGTTTTCCCGTACGAGGAATACGCGCGGGACTTCCCCAAGTCCGTGGCGGCCGGCTGGTGGGGCCCGGATGCGGCCCCCGATTCGGTGGATCAGCCCAGCTTCATGCCCGGTTCGGAGCAGTACCGCTGGCTTGACGAGCAGCTTGCTGATGCCCGCGCCAAGGGCCAGATCATCATCGTGCAGTACCACCACGTAGCATATTCCAACGGCGTGCACGGCACTCCGATGGGCCACAAGTTCCCCGATCAGCAGCCGGGTGTGCCCATGCGCCACCTCCAGCCGCTCTTCGAAAAGTACAATGTCGCCTCCGTGTTCTCCGGCCACGACGAAATGTTCCAGGCCTCCTACGTGGACGAAGCGGGCGACGGCGTGGGCGTGTACCACTGGGACGTCGGCGTAGCCTCCGACGGCCTGCGCGGTGAAAAGATGGTCAAGACGGGGGAGAACGGCTCGTACGAACCGCTGCGTTTCAACTCCCACTCCGTGTGGATGGCGCAGGCCAACGAACCGGAAATGTGGAAGACCAACGAGGCGGGCGTGAAGAAACTCATCTCGGGCGGGAAACACTACGGCCACCTGGATATCAAGATTCAGCCCTACGCCGGCCCGGCCCTCGATTCCGGGGTGAAACCGGCCGCCGAAATGGTCATGACCCCCATCTCGCTCTTCCCGATCCTCGACGATAACTACGAGGTGGAAAAGGTGGAGCGCCGCGAGCTGCTCACCGGGCAGTTCACCGTGTACCTGGATGCGGAAGGTAACCCGCTGGCGGGCACCCCGCAGGAAGGCACCGGCCAGGACGAAGAGAAGACCCCGCTGTCCAACTTCTCCCTCGGCGTTATCCCGGACACCCAGTTCTACTCGCGTTACGCCACGGCGGAAACCGGTAACCAATTCGGTGCCATGTACGGCAGCGAACCCTTCTCCGCCCAGACCTCCTGGATCGCGGAAAACGCTGAGAAGTACGGCATTAAGATGTCCATGCACCTGGGCGATATCGTCGACCAGTACAACCATCCCCAGCAGTGGGAAATTGCCGATAAGGCGATGAAGATTCTCGAAGATGCGGGGCACCCGTACTCGATTCTTGCCGGTAATCACGACGTCGGGGCCGATGCGTCGGATACCGACCCGGTCGGCTACGGCACCTACAAGGAATGGTTCGGTGCCGAGCGTGCCGCCAAGAATGTGACCTTCGTGGAGCGCGATCCTTCCGGCGCGCACGAGTACCACATTCTCAAGGTCAATGGCCAAGATTTCCTGGTCATGAACCTGTCCTGGCAGGCCCAGGATGACGCCCTGCAGTGGGCCTCCGATGTGCTCGATAAGCATCCGAATACCCCCACGATCGTCAATTCCCACCAGCTCATTAATGTGGAGGGCGACGGCGTGACGCCGCTGGCCACCGAGTTCGGTGAAAAGGTATGGAACAAGGTCATCCGCAATCACGACCAGGTGTTCCTCACCTTCAACGGCCACCATCACGGCGCGACCACCTGGACGCGCACGAACGACGCCGGCCATCCCGTTTACCAGGTCCTCATGGATTACCAGATGGCCTACATGGGTGGAAACGGCTACATGGGCATGGTCGAATTCGACCTGCCGGGTAACAAGATTTACCAGACCTCCTTCTCCCCGTGGGTGATGACGAAGGCCAAGGACACCCTTGTTCCCGACGACCAGGCGATCCTTACCGGAGCGGGCCAGACCTTCGAGCTCGACTTCAACTTCGCGGAACGTTTCCCGAACCTCGTTATTGCTGATACGAAGGCTTCTTTGACGACGCCGCAGCTGCGCGAGTGGCTTGCCACCTACGATGCGCCGACCCAGGTTACCCCCTCCGCCCCGACCAGCGCGGAGGACTACCCGCAGGTGGAGAGCACCGTGGCCCACTGGAAGATGCCGGTGGATAAGGCCGAGGGCACCCCGGTTGCCGTGGGTGAAGCCATCGTGGATGCCGTGGGTGGGGATAACTTCACCCGGGCCCCGCTGGACCAGCCCGGTTCCAAGGGTGCGGAAGAAGGCGACGTCGTATGGACCCGTGACCACCACCCGCTCTCGGCCAATGCCGGCGCGGTGTGCTTCGCCAATGGTGGACGCGATAACGCGCGGTGGAATAACTTCGTGACCGCCGCCGATGCCGCCGTCAATAACGAGACCTTCGAGAATGGTTTCACCTTCGAGACCTTCATCAAGATCTCCCCGAAGTTCGATAACAAGAACAATGCCTGGATGGCCTGGCTCTCCCGCGACGGGCAGCGCCAGAACATCGCCGGCTACAACAACACCGAGGGTGAAGAACCGCCCTTCGCGTGGGCGATGTCCAACCTGGCGGAAATTCAGTTCTCCTTCGTGGACTCCCAGAAGCCCACCCCGGCCGAATCTTCGGCGTGGTCGGGCGAGATCGTCTCGCGCGATCAGTGGCTCCACCTCGCGGTGGTCAACGATCCGGAAACCAAGATGACCACGATGTACGTGGATGGGGTACCGGTGCTGCGTAATTCGCCGGGCACCGTGGGCGTGGGCACCCAGGGCCTGCCGTGGGTTCTCGGCGCGGGCTCCTATGCCGGGGTGCGTGAATCTGGATTCCAGGGTTGTATCGGTGAAGTTCGCCTCGTGGGTGAACCGCTTGATTCGAGCAAGTGGCTGACCGCGCGCGCCGGGGAAACCCCGGGCGGCGAGCAGCCCGGCGGTGAAGAACCGGGCACGGAGCCGAGCGTTGAGCCGACCGAGCCGGGTACCGAGCCGACCGAACCGGGTACCGAGCCGACCGAACCGGGCACGGAACCGAGCACCGAACCCAGCAAGCCGGGTACCGAGCCGAGCGATAAGCCGAGCAAGCCTGCGGCACCGCAGGGCAATCTGCTCTTCAGCTCCACCGCACTGGCTGGTGGTAACGCCGACCGTGTCACCAGCTACGGTCGCGCCGGCGAAACCATCTTCGTGGGTGACTGGGACGGCGACGGCGTGGACACCCCCGGGGTGCGCCGTGGCAACACCTTCCTGCTCACCAACGCCGCCACCGGCAATGCCCAGATGCAATTCTCCTTCGGCCGGGCCGATGACGAGATCATCATTGGCGACTGGAACGGGGACGGTAAGGACACCATCGGAGTACGGCGCGGCAATACGGTATACGTGCGCGACGACCTGGCGGGTGGCAACCACACGTCCACGGTCTCCTTCGGACGGCACGGCGACCAGATCGTGGCCGGCGATTGGGATGGCAACGGGCGCGACGAACTCGCGGTGCGCCGTGGCAACACCGTCTTCGCTCAGGGGGCTTTCGCTGATACCCAGGCAAAGTCCACCTCCTCCTACGGGCGCCCCGGTGATGTGTTCCTCGCCGGTGACTGGAACGGGGATGGCGTGGACGGCATCGGTGTGGTCCGCGGTAACGTCTGGCACCTGCGTGACAACGTGGGCGAGGGCGTCGCGGTGGCAAGCTTCGGCTTCGGCCGCGCCGGTGATGTGTTCCTCGCCGGTGACTGGAACGGCGCGGGTGCTGATCGCCCGGCCGTCAACCGCTAACAGGTCACTACCAGCGGCTAGTAACTAGCCACCTCTCCAGCGGGAGGGCAGCGAGAATTACCTCGCCGCCCTCCCGCTCTTTTCTTGGCTGCGGCACCGTGACGGCGCCAACCATGCGCCATCAGCGAAAAAGCCTCGAGCCAGGATGATCGCGGCGGCCCGCGGGCGTTAAAGTCGCATACGAGTATGGAATCTCCGCGTGGGGGTTCCGAGGAAGGAAAACCGTGACCACATCACCTCGCATGGAAGGCCGGGATAATAACCAGCCTTCAGCATTCGGCGATGCTGTTTACCAGCGCCTCCTCAAGGAACGCATCATTTGGCTCGGCTCGGAGGTTCGCGATGATAATGCGAATCAGATTTGCGCCCAGATGATGCTCCTTGCCGCGGAGGATCCGGAGAGCGATATTTACCTATACATTAATTCTCCGGGTGGCTCGGTCACCGCGGGTATGGCCATTTTTGACACCATGCAGTATGTTCAACCGGATGTTGTCACCGTGGCTATGGGCATGGCGGCCTCGATGGGCCAATTCCTGCTTTCAGCCGGTACCAAGGGTAAGCGTTATATCACTCCGCATACTCGCGTTCTTATGCATCAGCCTTCGGGCGGCGCCGGCGGAGTGGCAGCTGATATCCGTATCAATGCCAACCTCATCTTGCAGATGAAGGAAGAACTAGCCGGGCTCAACGCGAAGCACACCGGCAAGTCACTGGAGCAGATCCTGGAAGATTCCGAACGTGACCACTGGTTCACCGCGCAGGAAGCACTGGAATACGGCTTCGTGGACCACATTATTTCCAACTCGCAGGTCATGCTCAAGAAGCCGAATAACGATAGTAACGACGGCGCACTCGAAGCCAGCCACGCGGGGGAGGAGCTCTCATGACGATGAATTTCCGAGCCGCGGGTAATCTGCCCGCCATGATGGCCGCCGGTCGCGTTCCCACCGCTGGCTTCGGCCACGGTAGCGCGGGCCCGATGCCCTCCAACCGCTACGTCCTTCCCGATTTTGAAGAGCGCACCCCCTACGGATACAAGCGTTCCAACCCCTACACCAAACTTTTCGAGGATCGCATTATTTTCCTCGGGGTGCAGGTGGATGATGCTTCCGCGGATGATGTGATGGCCCAGCTGCTCGTCCTCGAATCGATGGACCCGAACTCCCCGGTGACCATGTACATCAACTCTCCGGGTGGTTCCTTCACCGCGCTCACGGCTATTTACGACACCATGCAGTACATCAAGCCGCAGATCCAGACCGTGTGCCTGGGCCAGGCTGCCTCCGCGGCGGCGGTGTTGCTGGCGGCCGGCTCTCCGGGCCGACGCCTGGCGCTCCCCAATGCGCGGGTGCTCATCCACCAGCCCGCAATGGAGGGGATGCAGGGGCAGGCCACCGATATTTCTATCGTGGCCGATGAGCTTGACCGCATGACGGAATGGCTGGTCAACACCCTGGCCCACCACAGCGGGAAATCTCCCGATGAGGTACGGGCAGATATCCAGCGCGATAAGATCCTCACCGCCCAGCAGGCCAAGGACTACGGCCTGGTGGACAATGTGCTCGAATCGCGTAAAAATGCGGATACCGTAACCAACGGTTAATAGGATTCGCGCGTATACGCTCCGGGCTATAGCCGGGGCGGGAGCGCGTATCATGGGCGGGTAGGGGCCAGGTGCTCCTGCCCGCCCACCTGCATGGGCGGCGGGTGCGGCGCGGGAGCTGCGCCGTCGTACATCTCACTCACTGTGCGCGCCCCGCGTGGGAACGTGACCTTTGAGCGCAGATGCGGTGGAATAGGGAAGACGCGCGTACGGCGCGGCCGCGAGGCAAGGAGGAACATGGCGACCGTCGATGCAGCAGAAGCTCTCAAGTGTTCGTTCTGCCAGAAAACCCAACGCCAGGTGAAGAAACTTATCACCGGCTCGGGTGTCTACATTTGCAATGAATGCATCGAGCTGTGCAATGAGATTATCGCCGAGGAATTCGGGAAGGAAAACGATGGTTTTTCCCCGAATGAGCTTCCCGTTCCCGCAGATATTTACGCGTTTTTGAACGAGTACGTGGTGGGGCAGGAGGCCGCGAAGCGCACGCTCGCCGTCGCCGTGTACAACCACTACAAGCGGTTGCGCGCTAAAGCCGCGCCGCGTCCCGCTGACGGTGAGGATACTGTTGAGCTCGGCAAATCTAATATTTTGCTGCTCGGCCCCACCGGTACTGGGAAAACGTATCTTGCCCAGTCGCTTGCGCGGATGCTCGATGTGCCCTTCGCGATCGCGGATGCCACCTCTCTTACAGAGGCCGGGTACGTGGGTGAAGACGTCGAGAATATTTTATTGCGGCTCGTGCAGGCTGCCGGTGATGATGTGAAAAAGGCCGAATCTGGCATTATTTACATCGACGAAATCGATAAAATCACGCGCAAATCTGAGAATCCCTCCATTACCCGGGATGTGTCGGGGGAGGGCGTGCAGCAGGCGCTTCTCAAGATCGTGGAGGGTACGGTTGCGGCGGTGCCTCCGCAGGGCGGGCGTAAGCATCCCCAGCAGGACTATCTCCAGATCAATACCTCGAATATTCTTTTTATATGCGCCGGGGCCTTTGCGGGTTTGGAGGATGTTATTTCTACCCGCGTAGGGCGCCACGGTATCGGTTTCGGGGCGCAATTGCACGACGCCGAGGCCAGTTCGACGATGCTCTCGCAGGTCACCCCGGAGGATCTCCATAAGTACGGCCTTATTCCGGAGCTGGTGGGGCGCCTGCCCGTTATCGCAACGGTGGAGGCGCTGGGTGAAGACGACCTGGTGCAGATTCTTACCGAGCCGCGCAACGCCCTGGTCAAACAGTACACTCGCATGTTCGAGCTGGACGGGGTGCGCCTGACCTTCCAGGATGAGGCGCTGCGCGCCATGGCGCGCGAAGCGATGGAACGGGGCACCGGGGCGCGCGGGCTGCGCTCCATTATGGAGCGGGTACTCGGACCGGCCATGTTTGATGTGCCTTCCCGTAAGGATGTCCGGGAAGTGATTGTTACCCGCGCGGCGGTCACCGACGGTGCGGCTGTGGAGATCGTTTCCGCTGCGGAACGGAAGAGCGCCTAGTGAGCGGCGAAGGGGCGCAGCGCCATGCGGAAGAAGAGCGGTGCACCGCGGAACTCGGTGCTTTGCGGGCGCGCCTGGACGTTTTAGACTCCCAGCTAATTGAGCTGTTGGGGCAACGCAAGCAGGTAACCGACGCCGTGGGGCGCCTCAAGGATCGCTACCGGCTTCCCGCCCGCGATATGGCGCGCGAAGGTGTGCAGCACGCTCGGATTGCTGAACTGGCGCGCGCGGTGGGGCTAGATCCCGAATTTGCGGTGCGGGTGCATAATGTCATCACCTCGCGGGCTGTAGCGGATCACCAGCGTATTTCCCGTGCTTCCCGCGCCGCGCAGGTTGATGGTGATGAGCGCGAAGCTGGCGGTGCCGGCGCGGACTAGCTTCGCACAACGCGAGGTGAAACGAGACGGGGCGTGGACTAAGAAGCCCCCGCCCCGCCTCGTAGCTGAACTATGACCTAATCGCGGTTCTTATCGCCCTTGTCCCCGTAAATATCGCGCCCGATCACGGTGGCGAAATCGCGGAGCACCGCGGTGCGCTTCACCTTGAGAGACGCGGTGAGGTAGCCGTTCTCCGGGGTGAAATCAATAGGGAGAATAACGAATTTACGGATGGATTCCGCCCGGGATACCGCTTCGTTGGTGCGCTTAATGGCGCGGTCCACCGCGGCGATAATCTGCGGATCATGCACGGCTTCCGAAACGGACATGGCCGGCAGATTCTTATTCTTCAGCCAGATGGGCAGCATCTCTGAATCCAGGGTGATGAGGGCGCCCACGAAAGGCCGCTGATCACCCACCACAACCACCTGCGAAATAAGCGGGTGGCCGCGCAGCCGATCCTCCAGGATCGCGGGGGAGACGTTCTTCCCGCCGGCGGTCACAATAAGTTCCTTCTTCCGCCCGGTAATCCACACGAAGCCATCTTCAATCTTGCCGAGATCGCCGGTGCGATACCAGCCGTCCTCGGTAAATGCCTTGGCGGTTTCTTCCGGGTTATTCAGGTACTTGTGGAAAACGTGATCGCCCTTGACCAGCACTTCACCGTCGGTATCAATCGCGACGTGGCAGCCGGGATACGCCGGCCCCACCGAACCTATCCGCTGGTGGTTGAAGCGGTTCACGGTGGTCGGTGCGGACGTTTCCGTTGCCCCGTATCCTTCAAAAATGTTAATCCCGATGCCGCGGAAGAAATGCCCCAGCCGTGCGCCCAGCGGCGCACCCCCGGAAATCACATTCTCGAGGTTCCCGCCGGTAATCTCCTTAATCTTGGAGTAGACGAGGCGCTCACCCACTTCATGCTGAGCTCGCAGCGCCAGAGACGGCCCGGCCGCGCTATCCAGGGCCCGCGAATAGGCGATAGCCACCTTGGCGTAATAGCGGAAAATCTTTTGCTTCACACCTGTGGCCTGGGCATCCGCCGCGTTGTAGATCTTCTCGAAAACGCGCGGTACCGCCAAAATATAATGCGGCTTGAAGGACTTCATATCCTCAACGAGGTTATGGGTATCGGGGCAGTGCCCGATGGTGTTACCCGCGTAGAAGGCCACCAGGTTAATAAAGCGTGCGAAAACATGGGCCATGGGCAGGAAGAGGAGGGTGCGCTTCTCGCCGGAGAGGATCGGGGCGAGGTTATCATCCAGCGGCCCGTTAATAACTACGTGCAGCAGGTTGCGGTGGCTGAGAACCACGCCCTTAGGCCGGCCTGTCGAGCCAGAGGTGTAGATGACGGTAGCTTCGTCGTCGGCATGCATCGCATCGATACGGCGGTCAATCTCAGCATCGAGATCCATGGTGCCGCGCGCGGAAATCCGGGCCAAGTCATCGTCAGAAATAACGAAAATATCGCTAAAGAAATCAAAATCGGAACGGAAGGGCGCCATAACCGCGGCCATCTGTTGGTTTTCAACGACGGCGAAGCGGCAGTGCGCATCTTCCACAATCCAGCGAGCCTGCTCCGTGGAATCAGTTTCATACACGGTGACGGCCATCGCGCCAATGGACCACAGCGCGAAATCAACCACGCAGAATTCGTAGCGAGTGTGGCACATGAGTGCGATACGATCCCCGGGCTGGACGCCCATGGCGATAAAGCCGCGTGCCAGGGCACGATATTCGGATTCGAAAGTCCGCCACGCCACCGGCACCCATTGCCCCAACGAGGCCTTGCGCGCCACCACGGTGCGCTCGGGCTGCTCGCGTGCGATATTACGGAAAACCCACGGAATCGTCATTTCATCGGTGATATGAATCTTTCCGGGAGTGAAAACTTCAGTCCGCTCGATTTCGGCCATGATTCTCCTCAAGGTTACGCGTGAGTAAGTAAAGTGTACGGCACGCGCGGGAAACGGGGGTGGAGGCGCGATGAGAGAGTTCTCATCACCTCCTCACCGCGATATTAACACGGGGCGGAACACTGGAGCCATGACGATCTCCATGAATGCTCTGCTTGCCGTGCTCCTTTTGGTGACGGCACTGTCCGTTGTTCTTCTTGAAACTTCAGTACGACGACGCATCCGCGCCTTCCGGCCCCTCCAGCTTTTCACGCTGGGAAGTGCCTTCCTTCTTGTCCCGGCTAATATCGCCTTGTTAGGTGGGGATGCGCCCGGGAACCTGGAGCGGTGGGTGAGCCTGGGCTCCGTTGCGGCGCTGGTTACCCAGTTTGTTCTCTTGGTGAGTGGTTGGATTCCGGTGGGGGCGGCGGTGCCCACGCGCCGTATCCTCGCCGTCGGGGCACATCCCGATGATCTGGAATTGGCCTGCGGGGGTACCTTGGCTCGGTTGGCCGATGCCGGGCATGAAATTCATGCCATCGTGGCCGCGGATGGTGCGGTGGGAGGTAATGCCGGGGAGCGGGCCGGGGAAGCCCAGCGCGCCGGTACTTTCCTCGGGGTGACCACCTTGCGCACTCTCGGCCTGCCCGATACTCAGCTAGCTGATCACGAAAATACTCTCACCAGCGCCATCGAAGAAAAAATCCGAACCCTCAACCCGGATATTATTTTCACGCATTCGGCCCACGATCAACACCAGGACCACACCGCCGTGCACCGCGCTACCATGCGGGCCGGGCGGCGCCACCCGGCGATTCTCTGCTACGAATCACCTTCGGCTACCGCGAACTTTTCCCCGCAGGTCTTCGTGGATATCACCGAGTACACCGGGGTGAAAAGCGCCGGGGTGGCCATCCACGCCGACCAGATGGACAAACCGTATATGGCTGGCGACGTGCTCACCGCCAAAGCTAATTTCCGTGGCGAACAAGCCAAAATGGAGGCCGCCGAGGCTTTTGAAGCGGTGCGTATTCCCGCTTTCCGTGGCGTGCTCTAAGCCCCGGGGTAAGTGCCCACCCCGCGGCGCTGCGCTGTGCCGTGTGGTGCACCGTTTGGTGCCGTGTAGCGCTGTTCTCCGCACCGCGGCACGCTGCGCTGCGCCGTATGGTGCACCGTGTCGCGCCGTCTCTCCACTATTACCGAAGGATCAATCACGATGACTCATTCCGCTCTTACTTCCCGCCCGCGAGTGCTCGTTACCGGGGCCGGCGGCCCGGCTGGCTCCTCCCTTCTCACCCAGCTGGATGCCCGGCGAATCCCCGTGCTCGGCGTTGATATGGCGCCTCGCCCCCGTACCGATGGTGCGCGGATCCTCCCGTGCCCGCCGGCCACAGCTCCGGATTTTGTTAGCGCCCTGGCCGCCATCTGCGAGGAGTATTCGATTGACCTCATCATCCCCACCGTGGATGAAGAACTTTCCATCCTTGCTCCGCTGCGCAGTGCGCTGCTCCATCGGGCCCGCATTGCGGTTTCACCCACCGCAGCGGTGGCTATTGCTGCCGATAAATGGCTCACCCATCGGGTAGCAGACAGCCTCGGCCTGGCCGTGCCCCGGAGTCTGGAAGGCCCTGCCCTCACCGAGGAAGGTGCCTACTGGCTCGGATTCCCCTACGTGGTACGCCCGCGGGTCGCACGTGGCGGGCGCGGGGTACGCCTGGAAACAACATTCCCGCCCACCGTGCCATTGCGCGATACCGAGATGGTCTCCGCCTTCCTCCCCGGAACCGAATACTGCGCGCAGCTCTACCTTCCTCTTCCCGCATCGGGGCACACCGCCACCGTGGTCGTGCTAGAGAAAACCAGCCTGGCCTCCGGACAGCACGGAAACGCGACCGGGGTCCGGCGCGTGAAAGCCCCAGATGTTGCCGAACTAGCGCTCGCGGCGGCGCGGGCGGTGGGCGTGAACGGCGCGGCTGACGTTGATATTCGCCGCGATACTCAGGGCCGCCCCGCGCTCATCGAAATCAATGCCCGTTTCGGCGCGCATAGCGCTCACGCACCAGAATTGTTGGACGCGCTCCTGGATGCTTACGCACCCGCGGAGGCTACTTCGGCACCTCACTCCGCTATCGAGGTGACCGCATGACCACCTTGCTTCTCATTCTTGCCGTTCCTACCCTCATCCTCACCGCGGTGACCTGGATGATGTACCCGGCCGCCATCCTCGGTGAGATGCGCCAACGCCCCCGCCCCCTCTATGGCCCGCACACGAAAGTGTCGATTATTATCCCCGCCTATAACGAAGAAGTGGTGCTCGGCGCCTGCCTGCGCTCCATCCTTGCTACCGGCTGGCGCCGTTTGGAGGTCATCGTCGTCGATGATGGTTCCACGGACGCGACCGCCGCCGTTGCCGCGCCCTTCACTCGCGATCCGCGCGTGACCTTCCTCAGTAAGATCAACGGAGGGAAAGGCAGCGCCCTCAATCTCGGTATCGCTCATGCCACCGGGGAGATTCTCATTTTCGTGGATGCCGACGGGCTCTTCACTCCCACCACCATCCCGCAGCTTTTGAGTGGATTCCGCCATCCTGGGGTGGGCGCCGTATGTGGCAACGATCAGCCGGTCAATATCACCGGTCCGCTCACAGCTCTGCTTGCCCTCATGACCCACGTCGGGACAGGCATGACGCGCCGTGCCCTCGCTTTGCTGGGGATGCTTCCCATCGTGGCAGGAAATTCCGGGGCGTTCCGTGCTGATGCGGTGCGCCGGGTCGGAGGTTTTCGGGAAGATACCCTGGGGGAGGATCTGGAGCTTACCTGGCGGATCCACTTTGCCGGATGGGACGTGGAATTCGCGCCCCACGCCCTGGTACTGGCCGAAGTCCCATCCACTCTGTCGGCATTATGGAAACAGCGGGTGCGCTGGCAACGGGGTCTTATTCAAACCGCTCGTATCCATCGCTCCCGTCTCACCTCTCCTTGGCGGCGCCCCATTGACGCCTACCTGCCTATCAATCTCTTCTCACTCCTCGTCGCCCCGGCGTTCCAGGTAGCCACTCTCGCGGTGTGGGCGGTTGCAGCACTTAGCGGGGCGGCTCCGAATTGGATGAACATACTGGTGGGGGCGGGACTGGTGGTCGCCTTCGCGGTAACGGTGCTTTCTCTTGTCCTGGATCGTGCCTGGCGCGACCTGCGTCTCCTTCCCGCCTTGCCCCTGTGGCTCCCCTTCTCCTGGATGATGAGCGCCGCGACGGTGTGCGCGATCTGGCTAGAAATGCGCGGAAAAGCCAGCGAATGGAATAAGCTGGAACGAACGGGCGTGCACACCGTGCCGCTCCCGCCCGCCGCCGTCGAACGGGAAACAATGTGACATCACGTCCTATTACGATTCGTTTTCGGATTGCCGCCACCATGGTCGCCCTCGTTGCGGTCGTGCTGGCGGCAACCGGCGTTGCCGTTGTTCTTACCGAAAGCCGTATGTGGCGCGCCCAGGTGGATGCCACCCTGGTGCGGGTGGCAGACGAATTTCGGGTGCTGGCTGAAAACGGAGTCGATCCGGAAACCGGGCAGCCCTTCGCCGGGCCATCCCAGCTCATCGAAACCTATCTTTCGCGCACCGTCCTTTCCGAAGCGGAAGGGGAAATGGGGATCGTGGACGGGCGGGTCGCCTGGGTGGGCGGTGATACCAGTCCGGTACGCCCCGAGGAAGACTCCGGACTGGTGCGCCACCTCCTCCCGCTCACCCGCAGCGGGGAAGTCACGATGGGTACCTACGCGGGTACGCAGCGTGAATATCGCTATATCGTGGTGCCGGTGCAGTTCTCCGACTCGCAGCCCGGCGCGCTGGTGCACGTGTATCTTCTTGATGTCATCAGTGCCCGTATCTGGAACCTTATGACGGTGCTGGCGGTGGTCTACCTGGTGGCGGTGAGCGGCGTCGTCGCCATCGCGTGGCGACTGGTGGGGCAGCTGCTGCGCCCCGTGGAGCAGCTGCGTGCCACGGCCGAAAATATTACCGCGAATGCGGATTTGTCCCGCCGGGTGCCGGTGGAGGGGCGTGACGATCTGGCGCGGCTCTCGACGGCGATAAATACTATGCTCGATTCCCTGGAAACCATGGATGCCGATCAGCGCCAACTTTTAGATGACGTCGGGCACGAATTGCGCACCCCCATCACGATTGTGCGCGGGCATCTGGAACTCATGGACGCTGCCGATCCGAGTGACGCCGCTGATACCCGCGCCCTGGCTCTCGAAGAACTGGACCGTATGAATTCGCTGGTAGGCGACTTACTCACCCTCGCAAAATCCGAGCGTGCTGACTTTGTGGTGCCTCGCGAAGTTGATATTGCCGCGCTCACCGAGCGGATTTTCGATAAAGCTACCGGGTTGGGCTCGCGTGCCTGGAACCTCGGCGAGGTGGCACGTGGACAAGTATGGCTGGACCCGGAACGTATTACCCAGGCAGTGCTGCAATTGGCCGCGAATGCCGTCAAATACTCCGAAGATGGCTCACCGGTAGAGATTTCCTCGACCGTGGCCGGAGGCCGCGTGAGTTTCACGGTGGAAGATGCCGGCTGCGGGATCGCCCCGGAGGATACCGCTCGCATCATGGAGCGCTTCGCGCGCGGGCGTAACACCGGGCGTTCGGAAGGCTCCGGGCTCGGGCTCGCGATTGTTAGCTCTATCGCCCGGGCCCACGGCGGGGAGGTAACGGTGCGCTCACGTTTGGGGGAGGGCTCCGTGTTTACGCTGAGTTTGCCCAGCGTTTACCGGGGAACGTGATAGCCTCACAACCGGAGAAGGGAGCAAGATGAGCACCATCCTCATCGTCGAGGACGAAGAGCGCATTGCCCGCTTTATTGCGAAGGGGTTGAGAGCAGCCGGCTACACTTCCACCACCGCATCAAGCGGTGGGGAGGCTGTTGACCTGGCGGTTCATACCCCGTTCGATTTGATTATTTTAGATATTGGTCTGCCGGATATCGACGGTTTTGCGGTGCTCGAACGCTTGCGCGGTCAGGGGCTGGATACTCCGGTTATTCTCCTCACCGCCCGCACCTCGGTGACAGACCGCGTGGCCGGGCTCGAGGGCGGGGCCGATGATTACATGGCGAAGCCTTTTTCTTTCGAAGAACTCCTCGCGCGTATCCGTTTGCGTTTGCGCGACGCCGCAGCCACTCCGATACCAGCTAGCTCTGCCACCCAGCTTTCCCACGGCGGCATCACACTGGATTTGCTATCCCACCACGCCCATGTGGGTGGGAAACAGGTGGAGCTGTCCGCGCGCGAATTTACCCTGCTGGAAACCTTTATGCGCCACCCGGGGCAGGTGCTTTCCCGCGAGCAACTCCTTTCCCGGGTTTGGGGCTATGATTTCGATCCAGGTTCCAATGTGGTGGACGTGTATGTGCGCTACCTGCGCGGGAAAATCGGGCGTGACCGCATCGAAACGGTGCGTGGAATGGGCTACCGCCTGAGCTAGAGCAGCGGGGCCTTCTCAGAGAAGGATCGGGCTGCTAGCTCAGGCGGTAGCACCGAGGTATTCAGATGATTTAGTCGTCGCCATCATCCCAATCATCGTCGGCATCGTCATCGTCGCTGCCCCAATCATCATCGGAGTACTGGGGCGGGACGGGGCGTGCGGGCGCGGGAGCTACCCGCTGCGGGGCGGGAGCTACCCGCTGCGGGGCGGGAGCCAGCGCAGCCGGTTCCGGAGAAGGAGCCGGTGCCGGAGCAACGTTCGCGGGGGCTGGTACGGTGCCCGCGGGCGCCGTCGTCGTACTATCTGAAGCGCCACTGGCGAATTGGTGCGCATTTTCGGCCACATCAATCAAAAGACTGCGCAGGGTAGCACGCTGTGCGTTGTTGAGCGGAGGGCGCGTCGGTGCGGGCGAAGCAACCGAAGCGGCGCTGCCAGCACCGGTGGTGGTAGCGGAAGTGGAGGAAGGCGCCGTGACGGTAACTGCGGGGCCCACAGACTGGGTACCGCTCCCGCTCACGGCGTGAGCAAGCTGCATCCCCAAGAAACCGAGGAGCGCCAGCCCGAGAAGCACGGCAAGAAGTTTCACACGAGTTGTCATGCCTTTAGTACACCGGAGCGAGATGACGGGGCTAGGAAACAATGATGAGAATCTTCTCATCATCGGGACCTACCTGTGGGGGCGCAAGACACGGTGTGGTGGTGAAGGCTACCTGGTGGCGCGTTCTAGCGCGAATACGGGGGTGGCGGGCCCGCTCTCGCAGACCCGCCACCCGAATTCGCTCAGTTGTACGTAGCGCTACGCGTGATGCGCCGTGGCGCTTACGGTACTACTTCCGCTTCGGCTCCGGCTCATCCAGTTCGTAATCACCAATGGTGATCTGGTCACTGGCCTCCGTATCCGGGGTGAAGCGGAGCTCCCCGCGCACGTGGGCGGCGCGCACCAGATCAGCGCGCACCTCCTCCAGCAGGGAGGTATTCCCACGTAGCTCGACCCGAGCGAAGCTGGTGCGCTGCGACACCTTCGCTGCGGATTTCACGCCGCGCAGCACCGTGAGGGCCTGGCCGGCGATCTCGAGCAGTTCCGCATTCCCGGAACCAGCCGCCTCGCGCAAAGGCGCCGCCTCCGGCCACGCCGCCCGGTGCACCGAGCCGGTACGGTACCAGCTCCACACCTCAGCGGTGGCGTAGGGGATAAAGGGCGCCAGCAAGCGCAGGAAGGTATCCACCGCAAGCGCCAGCGTCACCCGGGCGCTCTGCGCCTCGGGGCTATCCGAGTAGGCACGGTCCTTGACCAGCTCCAGGTAATCATCACAGAAGGTCCAGAAAGCCGTTTCTGCCACTTCGAGAGCACGAGTGTGATCAAAGGCATCAAAAGCGGCGGTCGCTTCCTCCACCACGTGCGCCAGATCTGCCAGTAGGGCACGGTCAATCGGTTCGGTTACGCGGGAAGCATCCAGACACACCGGAGCACCCGCCCCGCCCATACCGAGCGCGAACTTCGAGGCATTGAGCACCTTCATCGCCAGACGGCGCCCCACCTTCATCTGCTTTTCGTCAAAGGCAGCGTCCACGCCCAGGCGCGCGGAGGCCGCCCAGTAGCGCACCGCATCCGCACCGTGCTTGACGAGCAGATCCATGGGGGTGACCACATTGCCCTTGGATTTGGACATCTTCTTATGATCCGGATCGAGAATCCACCCCGAGATCGCCGCGTGCTTCCACGGCAGTTCCCCGAATTCGAGGTGTGCGCGCACCACCGTGGAGAAGAGCCAGGTGCGGATAATATCCTGACCTTGCGGGCGCACATCCATGGGGTACACGCGCTCGAAAAGATCCTCATCGGTGAGCCACCCGCCCGCGATTTGCGGGGAGAGGGAGGAGGTTGCCCAGGTATCCAAGATATCGGTTTCCCCGGCGAAACCGCCCGGCTTACCGCGTTGATCTTCGGTGTACCCGGCCGGCACATCGCTGGAAGGATCTACGGGCAGGCTCGCCTCATCCGGGGTGATGACGGCGTCGTACTTCACTTCACCGTTCTCCGAAATCTCGTACCACACCGGAATCGGCACCCCGAAGAAACGCTGGCGCGAAACAAGCCAGTCAGAGTTGAGGCCCTTGACCCAGTTGTCGTAGCGCACGTGCATGAAATCGGGGTGGAAGGCCAGCTGATTGCCGGCCTCAATGAGGTTATCGCGCAGCTCCTTGCCGTTTTTCTCCACGTGGGAGCGCCCGCCGTTGCGGATGTACCACTGGCGCGAGGTCACAATTTCGAGAGGCTTATCGCCCTTTTCGAAGAAGTTTGTTTTACGCATGGTCGGCTTTTCCTCGCCGATCATTTCCCCGGTTTCCTTGAGTTTCTCCACCAGAGCCTTGCGCGCCGAGAACGTGGTTTTCCCAGCCATCTCCGCGTACATGGCGTGCCCGGCCTCCGAAGTAATCCACTCGGGGATATCGCGCACGAGCCGGCCATCCTTACCGAGCACGCTGCGTAGCGGCAGCTGCAATTCGCGCCACCACTCCACGTCCGTGACGTCGCCGAAGGTACAGCACATGGCGATACCGGCACCCTTATCCATCTCCGCCTTCGGGTGGGCGAGAACGGGCACCTCCATCTCGAACACGGGCACGCGCACGGTGGTGCCGAAGAGGTGCTGGTAGCGCTCATCATCAGGATGGGCGATGAGTGCCACGCAGGCGGGCAGCAGTTCCGGGCGGGTGGTTTCGATCACCACATCCTCGCCCTCCCCGTGGAAAGCAAGGGCATGATAGGCGCCCGGATAATCGCGGGCCTCAAGTTCAGCCTGCGCCACCGCGGTCTGGAACGTAATATCCCACAGGCCCGGGGCCTGCGCCTGGTAGGCTTCCCCGCGCGCAAGATTACGCAAGAACGCGGTTTGGGCTACCTTCTGGGCTTTTGCTCCGATGGTTTGGTAATTCTGCTTCCAATCCACGGATAGCCCCAGGTGGCGCCACAATGCCTCGAATTGCTTTTCGTCCTCTTCGGAGAGTTTCCAGCACAGCTCAATGAAATTACGCCGTGAAATGGGCACCTGGTCCGCGTACTTAATGGATTTTGCGCCTCCCTGGTGCGGCGGCACAAAATTCGGGTCGTAGGGCAGAGAGGCATCCCCGCGCACCCCGTAGTAGTTCTGGACGCGCCGTTCGGTGGGGAGGCCGTTATCATCCCAGCCCATGGGATAGAACACTGATTTGCCGCGCATACGCTGGTAGCGGGCCACGGTATCGGTGTGCGTATAGGAAAAAACGTGGCCGATATGCAGCGAGCCGGAGACCGTGGGCGGCGGGGTATCTACAGAAAAGACTTCGGAACGGGTAGCGGTGCGGTCAAAGGCGTAGGTGCCTTCCGCCTCCCACCGTTCGCCCCAGGTAGTTTCAAGACCGTCGAGAGTGGCACGATCCGGTACCTCCGTGTGATCGAGGAGTTTGGACTCTTGGTTAAAACTAGTCATGGGGCTATTGTTTCACGCCCCGTGCGCTGCGGGAAACTGCGCCGTACGTGAGAGGGGCGACGGCGCAGCTACGGCGCGCGGTGCTTCGGGCGCCGTAGCTGGTATCCGAGGCCGTCAGAATGGCGCACCGCCCCGTTATCAGAATGGCGCACCGCCCCGTTAGAGGCCGGTATCCGGTTCCACCAGGTGGGCGTGCAGCAGATTAAAAACAGCCGGGTCGATCCCGTGCCCGAGGAGGTATTCGCGCGCCCCGCCGGCCGCCTCAATGCGCACCGTGGCGGCGCTCAAGGCTTCTTCGGTCACGTAGACGGCGCGGTGCGCGGCCGCCCCCGGGATATATTCGCGCCCCATGACGAAGGCAAGGTCCTCCTGGTAGCTTTCGCCCAGCGCCGTGGCGGAGGTGAGGTAATCCGCCAGGATTGTTTCGCGGCTTGCTCCGAGGATGGAGAGGATCAGCCCGGTGACCACCCCGGTGCGGTCTTTACCGGCGGTGCAGTGGATAAGCACCCCGCCTTCCGCGGATAGCTCTGCCACCGCGGTGACCGCCTGCGCTAATTGCCCACCGAAATTGCGGGCCATCTGCATATACAAATCGGCAAGTTCGGACCATTCCAGGTGGGCAAGCTGATTATTGAAAATAGGCACGGAGGCAACGCTCACCCCGTAGTCTGCCCAATTGGTGGTGCCGGCGCGTTCGGCGTCGTCGCGCAAATCAATCACGCCGGTGATGCCCTGCGCTCTCAAAAAATCTCCCAGGCTCTCATCGTGGCGGAAAGCCGCTGAGGAACGTAGCAGGGCGCGCTCGCGGATATGCCCGCCGGCCACTGGAGTTCCTCCCAGGGAACGAAGATTATGCAGGCCGAGGGGCAAGCGTGGGGAAGTCATCACTGTCCTTTCGAACTGGCGTAAAGCGTATTTTCTAGCAGGTAGGAGCCGGGCCCGTCCCAGGCGAGCGGATCGCTCGGGCTCCACCCGGGCCGCCCGGCTCGCCGGCCGATAGCTACAACCTCCTCCGGGCTATAGGCAAAGATCTCCTCGCCCGGCTCTATGTCGCTGGGCAGTGCGGCCGCGACGTCGTCCAGGTAGGTGATGTCCTGGTGGATACTGGCCTCGCTGATCTGCACCACCGAAAAAGCCGAGCGGGCTCGTGCGCTTTCCCATTCGGGGCCCCTTCCGAGCGTTGTTTCGTTGGCGAGGGCCGGGCCGACCACCACGGGAACCCCTCCTGCGCGCCCGCGTCCGGCCAGGTGGTAATGCCCTGCCAGCACCACGGCGGGCGCCACTTCCCAGGATTGCAGGCCCTGCGCCAGGCGCGGGGCATCCATGAGACGCAGCGCCCCGTGGAGCACCGTCGGGGCAGCCAACGGCGGGTGGTGGAGGACAAGAACGGAGTGGATGGGCGCGGTGTCGATACCGGGGCAGGGCACGCCCTCCACCCCCGGTGTGCTATCAGCATTCGTGATGGCGTCCTCGATGCGGTGGATTTGTTCACCGAGGTAACCGAAACCGCGCCCGGGAACGGAGCTGTCAGCCGCAACGAAACGCCAACGTGTTTCTGCCACGGTGATATCGGTGACGGAAAAGATAGGGTCCATGGGTGCGCCGGGCAGGTCGAGGGCCTCGCGCATGGCGGGGCGCCGGTCGTGATTCCCGCAGGCCCAGACCACTGGCGCATCCCACCGTTCCGCCAGTGGTGCAAGGGTTCGCGCAGCGAAATCGTAGGAAGCGGGGGTGCCGTCATCGGAAATGTCTCCGGAGACCACGATGGCCTGGCAGGGCGCGAGCTCGCCGGCGGCCGCAACAGCCGCTTCTAATAGCCCGGAAGTGTCAATTTTTCCGTAGTGGCGGGCACGCTCGGCCCGCACATGGGTATCGGAGAGGTGCAGGATTCGCAAGCTCATAGGTCATCGTCTCCCTCGGATGGCGTGATAGACGGGGCGGCAGTCTCGGGCTGCGGTGGCTCAGGTAGCAGCGGAACTGCCGCGATAAGTTCACGGGTGGCCGGGTGACGCGGATGCTCCAGAACCTGCGCCGTGGGAGCATATTCGACGACGGTGCCCCCGCGCAGCACCAGGGTGTCCTCACACAGATTCTGGACAATGCCCAAATCATGAGAGATCACAATGAGGGTGAGGTTCAGGCGGGCACGCAGGTCGTGGAGAAGCTCCAGGACGGTGGCTCGTACCGAAACATCGAGGGCGGAAACCGGTTCATCGGCAATAAGAACCTTGGGTTGGCAACCCACGGCGCGCGCAATAGCGACCCGCTGGCGCTGCCCTCCAGAAAGCTCGTGCGGATAGCGTGAGCCCCATTCCGGGTTGAGATCCACGGCGGCCAGCGCATCACGCACCATCTCCCGGTGCTTGCCCGGCACGCGCAGCAGGCGCAGCGGTTCTTCAATAATCTGGCCCACCGTCATCCGCGGGTTGAGGGAAGCAAAAGGATCTTGCAGCACTAATTGGACTTCGTGGCGCAGGCGGGTAACACCCAACTTTCCGTAGCGCACCTCCTGGCCCCGGTAGGTGATTGAGCCGCCGCTCGGCTCGAGTAAGCCGAGCATCATGCGGCTCAAGGTGGTTTTCCCCGAGCCGGATTCGCCGATAATCCCCAGCGACCGCCCCGCTCGCACTTCGAACGACGTGGGTGCCAGAGCCACGGTGCTTCCGTAGGATTTGGTGACATTCTGGCAGCTAAATAGGACCTCCCCGCGTTCGACAGGCCAGTCTTTTTCCAGCGGCGCCCGAGAAGTCATCCGCAGGGCGGCCTCACGTGGATCCCAAGTTTTTTCCGATGTGCTTGTCATGACTGGTCACCTCCGTGCACCGTGGGACGTTGCAAGCTGGTGGCGCGGGCCGCTGCTACAAGATCGTGGGTATAAGGATGCGCGGGACGGAGCAAAATATCCGCGGCGCTCCCTTCTTCTACCAGTTCGCCGCGGCGCAGTACGAGGATGCGTTCGGAGGTGTGGTAGGCCACCGCCATATCGTGGGTAATCATGAGAACCGCGGTGCTATGTTCGCGGGCGGCATCATCCATGAGCTGCAAAATATGGGACTGCACCGTGGCATCCAGTGCGGTTGTCGGCTCGTCCGCAATGAGGAGGGCGGGTGCCAAACTCATCGCCATGGCAATAACCACGCGCTGGCGTTGGCCCCCGGAAAGCTCATGGGGAAAGCGGTTAATAATGCTTTCCGGGCTAGGGAGCTCCACCATGCGGGCCAGCTCGCTGGCCCGCTGCGTCGTCGCCGATTTTTTTAATCCCGCGTGAATACGCGAGGCCGCCACCAATTGGTGCTTAATACGCACCACCGGGTTGAGCGCCGTATGCGGTTCTTGGAAAATACAGCCGATGCGGCGCCCCCGAATTTTCTGGAACTGCGCATCGGAGGCGCCCACCAATTCGCGCCCCTCAAAACGAATCGAACCGGTCACGTGCGCCCCGCGGGGGAGCAGCCCTTGGATTGCCATTGCCGTCATCGATTTTCCGGACCCGGATTCACCGATGAGGCAGACCCGTTCGCCGGCCTCCACCGTGAAGGAAACTCCGCGCACCACCTCGGTGGAACCGAAAGCCACGGTGAGATTACGTACCTCAAGAAGACTCATCGCGTTTCCCTTCCGCGCGGATCTAGCACATCACGCAGTCCGTCCCCCAACAGGTTGAATCCGATAATCGTCAGGACAATCGCGGTGGCCGGGATAAGAATAACGGTCGGGTGGGAATACATGAAGCTCTGGTAGGTGGAGAGCATGCGCCCCCAGGACGGAGTGGGGGGAGGGGTGCCCAGCCCCAGGTAGGACAGGCCGGCTTCCGCGAGCGTGGCTGTTCCCATGATTTGGGTGACGCGCACAATAAGCGTGGGAGTGATCGCCGGGAAAATATGCCGCGAGAGAATCCACCAGGAGCGCGCCCCGGCCGCCACGGCCAGGAGCACGTGATCGGAGGCGGTAGCACGGCGCAATTCAGGCAGCACGGTGCGGGTAACCGCCGGAGCGGAGCCCAACCCGATGGCAACGGTGGACGTGAGGGTAGAACCGGAAAATGCGGTAACGAGAATGAGGGCGATGATGAGGGTGGGGAAAGCCACCCACACATCGGTGAGACGCTCCGTCAGGGAACCGAGCCACCGCGGGGCATAAACAATAATCGAGGCGAGGAGCAGCCCGACCACCAGAGCCACCACAGCTCCTCCGACGCTGGTGAGCACCGTGACCCGCGAACCCAGCACCATGAGGGAGAAAATATCGCGCCCCAGCTGATCGGCGCCAAACCAGTGCGCCCCGCTCGGGCGGGCCCAGGAGGCACGCGAATCCACGCTTTCCGGATCGTAGGGCACCCAGATGAAAGAAAGAACAAAGGTGGCCAGTACCGCCAGCACCACCGCGGTGCCGATAAGGCCGGCAGGATTGCGCAGCAGGGCCCGCAAGCGGGCCCGCCACGGAGAAGTAGCGGAGAGGGCCCGCAGGGCTGGAGAAGGAATACTCATCGCAACCTCACTCTCGGGTCAAGGAGCCGGGAGGCCACATTCGAGAGCATCATCAGGAGAATAACCGCTCCGGAGAGCACCATGAGGAAGCCTTGGACGGTAACAATATCGCGGGTAGATACACTCGCGACCAGGTGGTGCCCGATACCGGGAAGCGCAAAGACCTGCTCGACCACCACGGTGCCCATGAGGAGGGCCGCTGCATCGAGGGCGATAACAGCCAGGAGGGGGAGCCAGGCATTCCGCAGCGCCTGGGTGAGCAGGGCGCGTCGGCGGCTCATCCCCTGGGCACGGGCGGTGCGCACATAATCTTGGCCAAGCTGTTCCAATACGGCGGAACGCACGTAGCGCACCAGTCCCGCCGTTTGCGGGATCGCCAAGGTAATGGCGGGCAGGATGAGACTACGGAGCGCCGCTCCCGGATCGCCCCATCCCTCGCGCGGGAATCCGGTGGAGGGAAGATGAAGCGGGGTTGCCAGGTACATGACGAGAAGCATTCCCAAGATGAAGGTGGGGATGGCGATGCCCAACTGGGAAAGCCAGGAGACCAGGCGCCCGGCCAGAGTGGTGGAGCGAGCCGCGGCATATACCCCGATCACCAGAGCAAAAATAACTGCCAAACTCAAAGACATCAGCGCAAGCGGCACGGTGACCTGGAGTTTCGTCACGAGCTCGTGGGTCACCGAGAGGGAAGAAAAGGGAGAGGTGCCGAAATCGCCGGTGAGGGCGGCGCTGAGCCAGCTCAAATACTGGACGATGAGGGGACGATCCCAGCCGTGCTCGGCCCGGATTGCTTCAATTTGCGCGTCGGTGGCGTCGAGGCCACCCATGATAACGGCCGGATCGCCGGGCAGGGTGTGAAGCGCGAAGAAAATCACGAAGGAGGCGAGGAGCAACGCCGCCACCGCCCACCCCAGCGCGGAGAGCACGATGCGGGCGGTACGCGACGTCGTGGTACGGAGCACCGTTTCGCGGTCCACGGTGCCGGGAGCTGCACTAGCCCCCGGCACCTGCGCGAGCGCGAGTGGTTCAGCCATTAACGCGCAACCTGAATATCAGCGGCGTAGAAGCGAGAACCGGTCCGGTTGGTCGGGAATCCGGAGACCCCTTCCCGGGAGAAAATAATGGCCTTGGGGCTGTAGAGCCAATCCGAGGCCGCATCTTCGGACACGAAGGTGGCGAGCTCACCGAGCTTCTTATCACGTTCCTCCAGCGAGCTGGCGGTCATCGCCTCCTTATTGAGGCGTTGAGCATCCGCGCTGTCGTAATGCCAGTAGTAGCTGGGATTGGAGTAGTAGGTGAGCGTCCACGGATCCACGTGGAGCACCATCGTCATATCGTAATTGCCCCCGCGGTAGACCTCATCGAGCCAGCTGGAAAACTCCATCCGGTCAATCGTCACATTAATGCCGATTTCCTTGAGCTGGGCCGCTATATATTCGGAAATAGCGGAATCGTAATTATTGGCTACCCGCAGGTTGAGAGAAAGATTTTCAGCACCGGCCTTCTTGAGCAGTTCACGGGCGGCTTGCGGATCATAGGAATCAATATCGTTGAGGGAATCGCTCCACCAGGCCATCTCGGGGGAGACCATGGAGCCGACCCGCACCATATTTCCACCCAGCGCGGTAATGAGACCATCCTTATCGATGCCCTTGCGGATAGCGGTGCGCACATCCTTATTTGCCAGCGCAGGATTGCTGTGATTGAAGCCGAGCGTCATCCATGAAGTTTCCGTGCCCTGCGAGGTAATAATTGCCGGGTCGGCCGCGAAACGCTCCACCGTATCGGTGTTTTGGGTGGTGAGAATATCAATTTGTCCCGAGGCAAGCGCGTTCGCAGCGGCGGTCTGATCCGCGTAATAGTGGTAGACCACTTCCTTGGTGCCGGCCGGATCGCCCCAGTAATTGTCATTGCGTTCGAGGGTGATGGTGGAGCCGGTCTTCCATTCACCGATGGTGAAGGGCCCGGTGCCATTCGATTCCTTATTCAAATCGACCGTGTTATCAGAGGGCACCATCATGGCGGCATCCGTGGACATGCTGTCCAAGAAATTCATATTCGGTTCGGATAGGGTGACGACGACGGTATGCGGGTCGGAAGCCTGCGCGGATTTAAAAGTGCGCATGAGCTTATGATCGGGATTCTTCGAACCTTCGGCAGCTGAAGCTTCCAGGGTGGCAACCACATCCGCGGCATCAAAATCAGAACCGTCGTGGAATTTCACGCCCTCGCGCAGATGGAAAGTGTAGCTGAGCCCATCTTCGGAAATATCCCAGGAAGTGGCCAGAGCTGGCAAAATATCACCATTTTCAGCGCGGCGGGTGAGGCCTTCGTAAACATTATCGATAACAAGTTGATCGAGAGCTGCGCCGGAGACCGAGGTTGGATCCAGCCCGGTGGGTTCCAAAATAAAACCAACGTGCACCGAGGCATCCGGGTTCGCATTCTGAACCGGGGCCGGGCCACTGGCGGGGGAGGAAGCCTCACCGGAGGGCGGGTTGGTTGAGCATCCGGACAGCGCGAGTCCGGCAACGAGCAGGGCGACGCCCGCAAAACGCTTCATATCTGTTCCCATCAGGTAGTGAAGTCAAAATATGGCTCGGCGCATCGCAGCGCGGACGCTTCACCATATATGTATCTATCGAGTCAATGTGAACCGTTGGAAAACGTGGAGTTAAAAGGCGAGCTACCTCTCCTTTGCGTCAGTATCGCGGATAGAGCGGGACGCGCGGGTCCCGGGTTTGGCGTGCTTGGCGCGCCGGCGAGCCTCAGCGGCTTCGCTTTCCAGATCGTGCACCACGAGGCGAGCGTGGCGCGCGGTCAAGATGGGGTGGATTTTCTTCGCGGCGCGCATGGCGGTGGCGGTTCCCTCCGCCGCGGCCGCCAAAATGCGTTCTTTTTCTTCCGCGGTCCATTCGTGGGTGCGCATAAAACGTAGTGACCGTGCCTCGCGCAGCATGGAAATTCCCCACAGAATCAGCACCACCAGGAAAATCCCAGCGAAGCTGAGGATCGATAGTCCGTTCATTTAACTGAGATTCCTATCTTTATCAATACTGGCCTGCACGCCGCGCACGACGGCCGCCCCGAAACCGGCACGTTCCAATTCCACCACACCGGCCACGGTGGTGCCGCCCGGGGACTGCACCGTATCGGCCAGGTCGGCGGGAGATAGTTCACTTGCGAGCACCAGGCGCGCCGCACCTTCCACCGCCTGTGCGGCGATACGCACCGCCTGCGCGGCCGGGAGCCCATCAGCAACGGCGGCGCGTTTGAGGGCATCAATATAGGTAAAGGTGAACGCCGGGGAGCAGCCGGCGAGCGCGGAAAAGACGGAAAAATGCTTTTCTTCCAGGGTGATATGGGCACCCACTGCGGCGAAAACTTCCCGCACCGCGTCCTGTTGAGCGGGGGTGACGGAGCTGGAGAAGCACAGCGCCGTCATGGAGGCGCGCACACTGGCGGCCACATTCGGCATGGCGCGCACGAGCGGTTGCCCCGGGGCGAGATGGCGGGCGAGAGTGGCAAGTTCAAGGCCCGCCGCGATAGAGACGATAACGGTGCCGGCGGCACGTGCGGCGTCGCTAATTTCTTCCAGAACGCCCGCAACCGCGTACGGTTTCACCGCGACGACGACGATTCCGTCCCCCACGGCCGTGACCAGCTCGGTATTTGAGGTGGCCGGGCGCGCCCCCGTTTCCTTCGCGAAGTCGCACGCCGCCTGCGCATCTTTTGCAGAAACGACGACGGACGCCGGGTCCGCACCCGCGGCAAGCACCCCGCGCGCCAGGGCTCCTCCCATATGTCCGGTTCCGATAAAGCCGATCACGAGCACTTCCTTTCTACCAGCTAGGCCCGGTGCTCCCGCAGCGGCGCTGAGCGAACACCGGGTATGCTCTCCGCGTTTTATTTTAGGCTGAAGAAAGGTGTTTTATGGCCGGCGTGGCTCTCACCCGGCAGAACGGAGGGTTTGACATGTCACATCGAGTACTCGTGACCGGAGCATCCAGCGGAATTGGGGCGGCGAGCGTCCGTGCCTTGCGCGCGGCCGGATGGGAGGTGATCGCCACCGCGCGGCGCGAAGATCGGCTCCGCCAGCTCGCCGAGCAAACCGGGTGCAGCTACGTGGTAGCGGACGTGACCAAAGAGGCCGACGTCGCACGGCTCGCCGCCACCGTGGCGGAAGCCGGCGGAGTGGACGCCCTGGTCAATAACGCCGGTGGAGCACGCGGGCAGGATCGCGTGGCGGACGCGAAAATCGAGGATTGGGAGTGGATGTACCGCGTGAACGTGCTCGGTACCTTGCGCCTTACCCGGGCGCTGCTTCCACATATGCGCGAGAATGGCGGGAGTATCCTCTTTGTGACCTCCACGGCGGCGCAGGAAACCTACGTGGGTGGGGCCGGATACACGGCGGCCAAGCACGCCGAACGCATGATAAAAGACACCCTGCGTTTGGAACTGGTGGGAGAACCGGTCCGGCTCATGGAACTGCGCCCTGGCATGGTGATGACGGAGGAGTTTTCTAAGAACCGGCTCGGCTCGGATGCCGCAGCCCAGAACGTTTATGCCGGGGTTGCCGAGCCACTCCTCGCCGAGGATATTGCTGAGACGGTGGTGTGGATGCTCTCCCGCCCCGCCCACGTCAATATTGATTCGGTGGTTATCCGCCCCGTTGCCCAGGCGAATTCTTGGACGGTGGCCCGCGCCGGGAGCGACGTGGTGGAGTTGCCTTCCTCGGGGCTGGACGGCGAGTAGGGGGCACCGGGGCGCTGGCACGGTGCCGGCGTAGTACCAGCACCGTGCCAGTATGTGCGGGCATCGTGGGGGAAATTACCGCCCCTCGGCGACCTGCCGGGCAAGTTCAGCAATCGCCGCGGCAATCCCGAGGCTGAGATCATCGAAGGTACGGGCGCACCGGGGGAGCACCGGGGCGGCGCTTTCGCCTAACGGTGCGCTGCACACCGTTTCGGGCAATGAGGCACGCCCCGTGTCGCTTAGTGGCGCCGGCTGCGGCGCGGGCGGCGCATCGGTTTCCGCACCCACCGTGGCCGTCCCAACGGTGCGCAGGGCCGGCACGTGAATGAAGATGCCGGGAACCGCAAGCCGGGCCACCCGGTAAGCAACGTTATTGCAGAGGTAGCGTCCCGGATCTTGGCTCGTTTCCGCAGCAATACCGGACTCGTTAATAGCGCGGGTAATATCTGCCACCCGCACGGGGCTCACGGCGATATCTGGACCGCCGGGAATAATGGGTTCGCCGTGGGGTTGGGCTCCTGCATTATCAGGAATCCGAGCGAGGTTTTCATTAAAGGCTTGGAGCTCCGGGGTGATGGCGCTGCGGCCACCGGCCTCCCCGATGGATATGACCGCATCGGGATGAATACGCTCCACTGCCTCAGCCAACACTTTCCCAGCGCGCGCGAAAACCACCGGCAGCATTACCGTCGTGACTTCCACCTCGCAAGGAAGAACCATATCGTGAAGATGCGGGATAGATCGCAGGGCCGCCTCTCGGCTCGCGTTTTCGGTATCGGCACCAAAAGGCTCAAAATAAGTCACTAAAAAACGCACACTTCACCCTACCGCGGACCTCCCTGTGGATAAATGCACGGGTCAAAGCTTGCCTGTGGATGGGCTCTGGACGGATGTTTCCATGCCTGGCACCATCGGCTCAAGCGCTCAGCAAGCGGCGCTAACACACAGGAACTCGAGCGCTCAGCAAGCGGTGCCAGCGCAAAGATAACGGAAACAACACGGGGAGGCAGCGGTGGACGGGGTTCTCATCACGGAATCTGTCACAGCGGAACTGCGCGCGGCGCTCGCGGATGTGAGCGCCGCACTGGCTCCGGTACAGGTCGATAACGTGCCGGGAGCAGTGAGTGCGGCCTTGGGCGGCACCCCACCGCCGGCAACCGTGAGCGCAGGATGCACCGCGGTCAACAGGAGCACCTGTAGCATCGCGGCCCGAGCTGATGAGCTTGCCGATTCGCTCGCCCTAGCTTGGCGTATCTATCAGGAGGCAGATGGCGAGGCCGCAGCGGATTTTACTGGTGTCAAGGGCGTAGAAAACGTTGCGGCTACGGATATTGCGGGGGTGAAACAATGAGATACCTAGCGGTGTCGTGGGCTCAGCTGCGCCGCTGGAACGGTGCCTTACTCACGGCGGTGCTCAGCGAAGTAGCCTCCGCGCGCCGGCGCTGCGAAGAAGCCAGCTGGCAACTACGGCAGCTAGCCACACGCTCCCTTGCAGGCACGTGGGAAGGCTACGGGGCGCGCGCCTTCCTCTCCGATGTGCGGGCCCTGGCAGCACGTGCCGCCGCGCACACCGACCGTATTGACCACCTGATCCAGGCTTTGGGGGAAGCTCAGCATAAAATCACCCGTACCCAAACAGCCGTGAGTGAAGCGCTCTCCCGCGCCAACGCTGCCGGCATGGAAATCACGCCCGGCGGTGAGGTGATTGACCCGCTCGCTGGCGCGGATACCACCGGGGTAGCGGAGTGGGAACGCCGTCAGATAGCGATCCAGATTAGGACGGAGGTAGAGGTAGCCCACAGGTCGGCCGATAATACACTCAGCTATCTAGATAAGGTTTTCACCCAGCTGGCCGCCGGGCAGATCGCCCCGGAGGCTCGCACCAACCACTATCGTTCGGTAGGGCGGGTACCGGTCGGGAAAAGCGCGGCGTATGTGCACGCGTGGTGGGCATCCCTGGGCGATGCCGAGCGTTCCTACATGCTTGTTCACTATCCGCAGGATCTCGGTAATCTTGACGGAATACCCTACGCGGTGCGGGATCGCGCCAATATTGCCGTGGCCCGCCAGGATGAAGAAAGGGCCCGCGCCTATTACGACCCTATTCTTACCGAATTATCCGCAGAAATCGCCAGCGCCCAGGCAGATCTCGAGGGCAACTTAGGGAAAAGCGATAGGGAACTTCGCACCGCCCAGCTCGGTGCGGCTCAGTTGCGCCATGCCACTATCACCGCCAACCTGGCGGCTTACGCCACGATCCGCACCCAGCGCGGCCTGGATCGCAACTGGCGTGAGCACCTCTCCCCGTCTCCGGCTCGCTCCGGTTCGCATCACGATGCGATGCGGCACTCATCGTCGTCCCCGGCACGGCCATCTTCGGGGCGCGCAGGCCCGGCGCGCTCCTCCTCGCGGGTGGGCCCCGCGCAGCCCCGTCAGCTTCTCGTTTATCGCGGGCCGAACCGGGCCCGCACCGGAACCGGCGCGGAATTGCGAACTATCCAGGTGGCCCTTGCCCAAGGCGATGTCGATACAGCCCCGTCCGTCACCATTGAAGTGGGTGGAATGACCACCAATGTGGTCACATCCCTCGACTCCCATATGGGGGCGGCAGGCCGCCTAGCTGCTCTGCAGCAGGAAATTGTCACCGCCCGCGGCGAAACAGGGAGTCCCGCGGTGGTGACCTGGTTTGATTACGCCGCCCCGCAAAGCGCGTTGGACTCCTCTCTCTACACCCCGGCGCGCGCCCGGGAAGGCGGAGCTAACCTTGCGCGTTTCGCGGAGGGTATCGCCCAGGTTCGGGGCGGGGATCGCCCGCGTATTAACCTGCTGGGGCACTCCTACGGTTCGGTGACGGCTTCAGCGGCTGCGGAGCGGGCTAGGCCCGGCGTCGTCGACACCCTTGTGGTATACGGAACACCCGGGGTAGTGGCCGAAGGTTGGGATATGAATACCGGGCCGCACGGAGCTGGAAACGCCGCCTCCAATCACGTCCTCTCCAATAAAAAAGACATTATTAACGTGGTCAATGCCGTGGGCGGGGGAGCGGTTTCGGGTGGACATACCGATGCGCTAGGTTTCAATCCGCGCCGGGATCCAGATTTCACCGCGCATCATTTCGCGGGGCGCGGGGGTCTCTTCTCCCAGCATTCGCAGTACTTGGAAAACGTAGACTCCCCGCAGATGCGCGAACTGGCTCGCATCACTACAGAGCCCGGTGCGCTACCGGCTGAAGCTGCGCCGTCGCCCCGATCTGTACCGGTGCGCCCGCCATCCGGAAGCTAGATGCGCCCCGCGCGAGGAAGGGCTACAATGAGCGGCGTTGGCTTTGACCCGGCAATCACCGGCGAGCTCTCGGAAGAACAGCCGCGCGGCCCGTGCCGTGCAGCCCAGTAGAACCGAGCGGGTGGACCCGTTAGCGTCCTAATGAAGCGGTTACCCGCCGTACCACGCGTGCGGTGAGTAGCAAATGAGGTGGTACCGCGGTACCGGAATTCCGGCGTCGTCCTCAATCCGATTAGGTTTGAGACACGAGGAGACACCGCGTGGATATGTATCCGCTTCATCGCGAGGGCGGCGTGCCCGCCTCCCCGAACTTCCCGAAGATGGAAGAAGGCACCCTCGCTTTCTGGAAGAAAGACAATACGTTCCAGTCCTCCGTGGCGCAGCGTGAATCCGGGCCGCACGGCTCCAATGAATTCGTTTTCTATGACGGTCCACCCTTCGCCAACGGCCTACCCCATTACGGTCACCTTCTCACCGGTTACGTCAAGGATGTGGTGGGGCGCTACCAGACCATGCGCGGGCGCCGAGTCGAGCGCCGCTTCGGCTGGGACACCCACGGGCTGCCGGCCGAGCTGGAAGCCCAGCGTATCCTCGGCATCGATTCCACCGATGAGATCGAGGATATGGGCATCGCCACATTTAACGAGGCCTGCCGTTCCTCGGTGCTGCGCTACACCAAGGAATGGGAAGAATACGTGACCCGCCAGGCACGTTGGGTCGATTTTTCCCATGATTACAAGACTCTGGACACCACCTATATGGAATCGGTGCTGTGGGCCTTCAAGACCCTGTACGACAAGGGCCTTGCCTACGATGGCTACCGGGTGCTGCCCTACTGCTGGAATGACGAAACTCCGCTATCCAATCACGAATTGAAGATGGATGACGATGTCTACAAGGACCGGCAGGACCTCAGCTTGACCGTCGGGTTGCGCCTAGAAACGGGTGAACTTGCCCTTATTTGGACGACGACGCCCTGGACGCTTCCCTCCAATCTGGCCATTGCCGTGGGCCCGGACATTGAGTACCTCACCGTGGTTCCGCGCGAAGGCAAGCTGGAAGGCGAGCGGGTGATTATCTCTGCCGCGCGCTTGGAATCCTATGCGAAGGAACTGGGGGACGACCCGGAAGTTGTGGAACGGTTCCCCGGTTCGCAGCTGGTGGGTCGCGCTTACGCCCCGATTTTCGATTACTTCATGAACCGGGCGGCCGACGAGGCACCCGGCCCGCATGCCTATCACGTGATCGCCGGGAGCTTCGTGACCACCGAAGACGGTACCGGGCTCGTCCATATCGCCCCCGCTTTCGGTGAGGACGATATGTTCGCCTGCCAGGAAGTGGGCATCCGCCCCGTGGTCCCGGTGGACGGCGCCGGCCGTTTCACCGCCGAGGTGCCCGATTACGAAGGTACCCAGGTCTTTGATGCCAATCTGCCCATCACCCGCGATCTGCGTGAGGGAACCGGGCCGCTGGCGCGCCGTCCGGAAAACGAGCGCGCCGTGCTTGTCCAGGAGCGCTCCTACCTGCACTCCTACCCGCATTGCTGGCGGTGCCGTAAACCGCTCATCTACAAGGCGGTCTCCTCGTGGTTCGTGCGAGTAAGTGCCTTCCGGGATCGGATGGTGGAGCTTAACGAGCAGATCGAATGGACCCCGGCGCATATCAAGCACGGCCAGTTCGGTAACTGGTTGGCCGGAGCGCGCGATTGGTCCATTTCCCGCAACCGCTTCTGGGGCAGCCCCATCCCGGTATGGCGTTCTGATGATCCGAACTATCCGCGTGAAGACGTTTATGGTTCCCTGGAAGAACTCGAGCGTGATTTCGGGCGACTGCCCCGCAATGAGAAAGGAGAGGTGGATCTCCACCGTCCTTATATCGACCAGCTGACCCGTCCCAACCCGGATGATCCGACAGGGAAGTCCACCATGCGGCGTATCACCGACGTGTTGGACTGCTGGTTTGAATCCGGCTCCATGCCCTACGCCCAGGTTCACTATCCCTTCGAAAATAAGGATTGGTTCGAGGACCACTACCCGGGGGATTTCATCGTCGAATACATCGGGCAAACCCGCGGCTGGTTCTACACTCTCCACGTGCTCGCCACCGCGCTCTTTGACCGCCCGGCCTTCCGCACCTGTATCTCCCACGGCATTGTGCTGGGGGATGACGGCCAGAAGATGTCGAAATCGCTGCGTAACTACCCGGATGTCTACGAGATGTTCGACGAGGTCGGGGCCGATGCGATGCGTTTCTTCCTCATGAATTCGCCCATCGTGCGCGGCGGGAACCTCATCGTGACCGAACGTGCCCTGCGCGACACCGTGCGCCAGGTGCTGTTGCCGCTGTGGAATGCTTACTATTTCTTCGCGCTTTATGCCTCGACCTGCTCGAAGGGGGAGGGCTACCGGGCCCAGCGGGTGAGCGACCCCTCCGGTCTTGATGTTATGGATCGCTACCTGCTGGCCAGCATTAAAGAGCTGGCCGATAAGGTGCGCACCGACCTGGATACGTACGATATTCCGGCCGCCTGCGACCGGGTGCGCGGTTTCCTCGATGTGCTGACTAACTGGTATGTGCGTACCTCCCGGGATCGCTTCTGGAATGAGGACCACGCCGCCTTCGATACGCTCTACACGGCGCTCGAAGTGCTCATGCGGGTGATGGCACCCCTCGCACCTCTCGTGACAGAAGAGATCTGGAAGGGCCTGACCGGTGGGCGCTCCGTCCACTTGGAAGACTGGCCTGAACTGCCTGATTCCTGGGCGGATGATGCGCTGCGCGAAGCGATGGACGAGGCACGCGCCGTCGTCTCCGCCGCGCACTCCCTGCGTAAAACCCACCAGTTGCGGGTGCGGCAACCGCTGCGTAGCCTCACCATTGTCACCGACCGTGATCTGGCACCTTTCGCGGACCTCATCGCTCTGGAAGTCAATGTCAAGAACGTTGAACTCAAGGACGTGGCGCAATCGGGGATGAAGGTCAGCCGTGATCTCAAGGTCCTCCCGCGCGAGCTGGATCCTCAGCTGCGCAAGATGACCTCCGCGCTTTTCCAGGCCGCCAAGGCCGGGAACTGGAGCGAGGACGGTGCGGAAGCGGTGCTCCATACCGATCCGGAGGTGCGCCTGGCGCCCGGACAGTTCGAGATCACCGTATCGGTGGAAGCCGATCCGGGCTCGGTCGCCGCGGCGCTCGATTCCGGTTCTTTCATTGCCCTGGATACCGAGGTGGATGAAGAACTGGAGGCCGAAGGTTACGCCCGCGACGTCGTGCGCGCCGTGCAGGATGAACGCAAGAACGCGCAGCTGCACGTGGCCGACCGGATCGCCCTCAAGCTCACGGTTCCCGCCGAGCGAGTGGATGCGGTTAGCCGCTACCTGCCTTTCATCCAGGAGGAAACCCTCGCGGTGCAGGCGCAGGTGACGGCGGGTGCAGAAGGCGCACCGCTCGGCATCGAGGTGACGAAAGTCGCGCGCTAACGGGAGGCGCGCTCTGTAACGGCGCGCCGTGATCCTCTAGAGTAGGGGCCTTGCACGGGCCGCGGTAGACCACCATGGTGTCTGCCGCGGCCCCGCAGGCTTCTCACAATTCACACGAAGGTCAGGGATGAAAAACTCGCGCGTCCTCACGCTCGCTGTTACCGGTTTGGCGCTCTTTGCCATGTTCTTCGGGGCGGGGAACCTTATTTTCCCGGTGATGCTCGGTATTCAAGCCGGAACGAATACGCCGCTGGCTATCGCTGGTTTTATTGGCACCGGGGTTATTCTCCCCGCCGTTGGGCTCATCGCTGCCACCTCTAGCCGCGATGGCACCCCGCAGGATATTGCGACCCGTATCGGTCGCATCCCCGGTCACGCGCTTCTGTGGGCAATTTTTATCACCACCGGAGTTTTGTACGCGGTACCGCGGGTGGCCGCGGTGAGTTTCGAGGTTGCGGTCCGCCCCGTGATGCACGACGACGCCGCTGCCCGCCCCGCCCTCCTCGTTTTCTCCGCCGTGTTCTTCGTGGTGGCTGTGCTCGTGGCCCTCAACCCAGGCAAAATGGTGGATCGAGTGGGAGGAATCCTCACCCCTGCCCTCGTTATTCTCATGGCGATTCTTATTGCGGTGGTGGTGCTCAACCTGCCGCCCCAGGTTGCGCTTCCGCAGGCACCGTATGCGCCCAATGCGCTCACCGGTGGACTGCTCAGCGGGTATATGACCATGGATGCGCTGGCGGCCTTCGTCTTTGGGTTGGTCATCGTGTCCTCGTTGCGCTCCAAAGGTTTCACCTCCCGCGGGGCGCTCTTCGGGGGAGCGGCGGGCGTGGCCCTCATCGCCGCGATTATCCTCGCCGCGATCTACCTGGGGCTGTCCCAGATCGGGGTCCGGGTGGCCACCGAGGGCTTTGCCAACGGTGCGGATGCACTGGCGGCTGTTTCCGAGCGTTTCTTCGGACGCAGCGGTCAGCTTATTTTCGGGGCCATTACGATTCTGGCGTGCTTGACGACGGCGATTGGCCTGCTGGGCGCGGCCACTCAGTTTTATCGCAGTTATCTTCCGGGGCTGGCGTACCGTCCTCTCCTCATCGGGCAGGGAATGTTTGCTTTTGCCATGTCCACGCTGGGACTGGAAGGAATCCTCAATTTCATTAATCCGATCAATCGCTTTATTTATCCCATCGCGATTGTTCTTATTTTCGTGACGCTTGTTGATCTGGCGGTTCCCGGGCGCCTGCATTGGGCTTACCGAGCCTCCGCCTGGATTGCGGCACCTCTCGCTCTCCTGGACGGGCTGGTTGTCACCGAATGGGATATTTTCGCTCCCGTCGCGGAATTCTTGGCGCTATTCCCGCTGGGTGCAGAAGGGCTCGCCTGGGCCGGGCCGGCGGTGCTCGGTTTTGTTCTCGGGCTAGCGGTAGACGGGATCCAAGGGCGGTTATTCCCACCGACTCTGGTGCGAGCCAAAGCCGATGAGCCAGCGGAGGCGCCAGTAGCCTGATAATTGCGGGGTGTCGGCGAACGCTCGCGGTGAAACTATTGTTTCTATGTTTTAATGAAACCACGTAGAACTCCGTGGGAGTTCCCCAAGGATGTGGAGAAAAACATGGCAACACAGCACACCCCGGAAAAAATCATTTTGGATTGCGATCCCGGTCATGACGACGCCGTTGCGATGCTGCTGGCGTGGGCGAATCCGCAGATTGAACTGCTTGCCGTCACCACGGTGGGTGGCAACCAAACCCTGAAGAAGGTTACGAATAATGCCCTCGCCGTGGGCACCGTCATGAAAATGACCGGCGTGCCTTTCGCGGCCGGATGCGACCGACCGCTGGTACGCCCGGTGGAAGTCGCCCCCGATATTCACGGGGATACCGGCTTGGACGGCACCGAACTGCCAGCCCCGACTATCGAGCTTGATTCCCGGCACGCCGTCGACCTCATTATTGACACGGTGATGGCGCACGAACCGGGAACCGTCACCCTGGTTCCCACCGGCCCGCTCACCAATATCGCGCTGGCGGTACGTAAGGAACCGCGCCTGGCCGAGCGTGTCAAGCAGGTGGTCCTCATGGGTGGGGGCTACCACGTTGGTAACTGGTCCGCGGTGGCCGAATTCAATATTAAGATCGACCCCGAAGCCGCGCATATCGTTTTCAACGAGCCATGGAAGGTGGTCATGGTGGGCCTGGATCTCACCCACCAGGCGCTCTGCACCCCGGAAGCCTACGCAAAAATTGATGCGGTGGGCACCCAGCCGGCCCGTTTCGTCCACGAACTCATGGATTTCTTCCGTGCTTCCTACCAGGACGCGCAGGGCTTCGACTACCCGCCGGTGCATGATCCGTGCGCGGTTGCCTATCTTATTGACCCCACCATCGTGGAAACGGTGCAGGTCCCCATTGATGTGGAACTCACCGGAACCCTCACCGTGGGGATGACAGTGGCTGATTTCCGCGGACCCATTCCCGAGGATTGCCACACCTGGGCTGCGACCCGGCTCGATCACGGGCGTTTCTGGGATCTCATCGCCGATGCGCTGGAGCGCGTGGGTGAACACCACTACCTGGGCTAACCACGGGGCTAATCCCCGTCCAACCCAACCTTTGTGAACGGAGGGCGGTGCCGCCACGGTGCGGCGTCGTCCTCCCCGGTGAGAAAGAAAAACTATGGCATCGTCCGTTCCCACACGTGCCTGCCGGGCGCAATCCGGTTCGCGCACGAATATTATCGTGCTGATGGCCGCGCTGCTCTGCGCGGTCTTCGCCTTCCAGCTCAACGCCTCCATGCTTTCCCCAGCTCTGCATACTATGAGCGTGGAACTCAATGCGACCGAGGTTGAAATTGGCGTGACCCAAACGGCCTTCTTCGCTTCCGCCGCGCTCTTCTCCCTTTTCCTGCCGCGCTGGGGCGACCTTATCGGGCGCAAGAAGATTCTGCTGGGCATGCTCCTGGCTACCGGGATCGGATGCGTAGTCTCGGCACTCGCTCCCAATGTCACGATCCTCGGTATCGGGCGTGTGATTCAGGGGACGGCGGGGCCGATGGTGCCTCTCACCCTTGTGATGCTGCACCAGGAAGTGCCCGAACCGCGCCGTTACGCCAAGTACATGGCTATTCTTACCTCCGTCAACGGCGGTATCGCAGGAGTAGACGCCCTGTTGGGCGGCTGGCTCGCCGGGAACTGGGGCTTCCGCTCCGTTTTCGTGTGCATGGCAGTTGTGTGCGCCGTCGCTTTCCTGGCGTCGGTGTTCGGGACCCGTGAATCCCAGGGCGACCGCACCCCGATGGACTGGCCCGGCGTTATCGCGCTCCTCATCGTTTTTGGCTGCGTCTATTTCGCTTTCAATGAGTTAGGCAAGCTCGGGGATGCCCGCTGGTGGCTCATCGGCGTGGAAATCCTGGTGGCCGCCGTTTCCGCGGTGATTTTCTGGAAGATCGAGTCCTCGCGCGCACACCCGCTGGTGGCCACTCGCTACCTCAAGCAACGGCGCACCTGGGCTCTCCTGTCCACCACTCTCTTCACCATGACCGGGGTATTCGCGGTCATGAACGGTCTCATCCCGAACCTGGCGCAGCTGGAAGCCAGTGCCGGTGGTCTGGAGCTCCCGGCCGAAACGGTCTCCTTCGTGACGCTGACGCCCTACGCGCTTGCCGGTCTTATTATGGGGCCGATCGCCGGGCAGCTCGCTTCGCGTTTCGGCTACAAGAAGGTACTCCAGGCGGGGCTCCTCTCCACGGTTATTTTCCTCGGGATCGCGGTGTTCGGTGTGGGGGCACCGTCGAAGTCGCTTATCTTCTTCCTGTGCGTGGCCATCGGTATTACCTACGCCGGTACCGTCAATATCATGCTCAACGGCTTGGGTATCGTGCTCTCCCCGGCTGATAACCAGGGCTACCTACCGGGAATGAATGCCGGTGCCTTCAACCTGGGAGCCGGGCTTTCCTTCGCGATCCTCACCGCTGTGGCCACCGCCGTGGGTGGCACTGAGAACCTGGTGGGCGGTTATCAGGCCGGAATTGCGGTGGGTGCGGTCCTTGTGATTATTGCGCTTCTCCTCTCCACCCTCATCCCGTCGGTGGAGAACGCGGAGGAATCAGCCTCCTAGATACATCCGTACATAAGGGTCGTTCGGACCGGTAGTGTGCGGGAACGGGGCCCACGGGGCTGGCAGCGCCAGTCGCACCGTGGGCCCCGTGGTATATGCTGGTGTGCCGTGAAAGGGGCAGGTATGGGTACGAATAACGCTGGGTACGATGGCGCGGGGTACGACAGTGAAGATGCGCGGGAAGCCGAACTTGACGCGGCGCTTTCCGAGGTCCTCCACTCTGGAATTTTCGGGGACGAAGCGGTGCTCCGAGAGGTCAAGGAGTCACCTGATCCCACCGTTGAACTCGCGGATACCACCGCAGAAGAAGCTCGGGTGGATGAGATCTACCGGGATATCCTCACCCGCGCCCCCGAACATAAGGTGCAGCCCTCCCTTGAGCGCGTTCAGATGTGCCTGGATTTACTCGGTAATCCGCACCATTCCTACCGGTGCGTGCACGTGACGGGTACCAATGGGAAAACCTCTACGGCACGCATGATCGAAGCGCTGCTACGCGAGCACGGTCTGCGTACCGGGCGTTTCACCTCCCCGCACCTAGTGTCGGTGCGTGAACGCATCGCTATCGACGGGCATAATATTTCCCGCGCGGATTTCATTCAGGCATGGGAAGATGTCGCGCCGTTCGTCGAACTAGTGGACCAGCGCTCCCAAGCGGAGGGTGGGCCGCGCATGAGCTTCTTCGAAGTGTTTGTGGTCATGGCCTACGTAGCTTTCGCCGCCGCACCTATCGATGTGGCGGTGGTCGAAGTGGGCATGGGGGGAAGGTGGGACGCCACCAATGTGATTGACGGCGACGTCGCTGTTCTCACCCCCATCGCTCTCGACCATGAACGATGGCTCGGGCACACCATCGCACAGATCGCGGGTGAAAAAGTTGGGATTATTAAACCCGGGGCCAGCGTGGTGAGCGCCTCCCAACCCGAGGAAGCCGGTGCGGCTATCGCTCAGGCAGCCCACCGGGCCCGCGCCCACGTATCCGTCTACGGGAAAGACATCCAGGTCCTCGGGCGGGAGACTGCGGTGGGCGGTCAGCTTATGACTGTGCGCACCCCCGCGGCCCGCTACGACGATATTCCTCTCGCACTGCGCGGCTCGTATCAGGCAGAGAACGCGGCGCTGGCCATCACCGCGGTTGAAGCATTCTTCGGGGGGCGCGCGCTTGCGGGTGACGTCGTCGAACATGCACTGATGGCCGTTACTTCGCCCGGGCGCCTCGAAGTGGTGCGTACCTCGCCCACCGTCCTCGTGGACGCGGCCCATAACCCTCACGGCGCCGCACACACAGCCGCCGCGCTGGAAGAGTACTATCCCGGCCGGCGGGTTGGGGTGCTCGCCATGATGGCAGATAAGGATGTGGAAGGAACCCTCGGGCAGTTCGAGCCGGTCTTGGATGCTGTTGTCATCACCGATATGCCCGGTGAACGTGCCATGGACGCCGAGGACCTGGCAGAGCTGGCGCGGGCGGTCTTCGGTGCAGAAAGGGTGCGGGTGGAACGCGATCTGCTCGCTGCGATTGACGAAGCTGCCGGATGGGCCGAGGCCGAAGCGGGCGATGAGCTCGCCACGCCGGTGGTGACAGTAGTTGGATCGGTTTATCTGGCAGGAATGGCGCGTCAAATGATGGGTAAAGGGGCTCCTGACGAAGCCCCTACCGAGTAGGACGGGGCGGGCACCGGGCCCGAAAGCACTGGCACGGTGTACCAAATTGGTAGAGTAGGCAACGTTCTACCAGTCTTCAACCCCGAGGTGGCACTGTGCTCGATATCCTTGCCAGCAATACCGTTCTCGTTGTTTTCATTGTGGTGGCGCTTGGCGCTGCCTTCGGGGCGATTCCTTTTGGTCCCCTGAAATTCGGGGCAGCGGGAGCGCTTTTCATCGGTTTGCTTGTCGGTGCGGTGGTTCCGCCCTCCACCTCCCTCCTCGTGCTCCTGCAAGATTTAGGCCTGGGTATTTTCGTTTATATGATCGGCTTGGAAGCCGGGGAAACATTCTTCCAGGAGATTCGCAAACAGCTGGGCCTTATGCTCGCCTCAGTTATTGCGATTACGGCCGGTGCGGCGGCCGCGGTGGGACTGGGGGAGCTTCTCGGTTTATTGCGCGGTACTGCGGTGGGTGTTTTCGCAGGTTCGCTCACCTCGACGCCCTCGCTTGCTCTCGCCCAGGAAATGACCGACCCGGATAATCCGGCGGTGGGCTATTCCATTGGTTACCCGGTCGGGGTCACGCTCGCCATTGTCATGGTCGCTATTTTTATTAACCGGGAATGGAAAGCCCGTCATGACCAACTCGATCCGGATGATGTGGAACTGGAACAGGCAACCGTGTACGTGGATCGGGAGATCTCCGCGCAGCAGATGCGGGATATAGCCGGACAACAGGTGCGGTTCGTAGCAATGCGGCGCAATCGCCGTTGGCATATCCTCGATATGGAGCGTGCTCTGGAACCGGGGGATAGGGTTCGTATTTTCGCTTCCCGGGCGGCGCTTTCTGAAGCTATCGAACGCCTGGGTAGCCGGATGCGTCATCGGCGGCTGACTGATCCCTATCTGACGGTGCACCGTTTTACGGTATCCAATCGGGATATTGCTGGGCTCACGGTGGGTTCCCTCCCGCTCTATCGCCGTTTCGAAGCACGGGTGACGGTTATCCGCCGTGCCGATGACGAGATCCTCGCCACCCCGGATACCTACCTGGAAATGGGCGACGTGGTAGAAGTCGCCTTACCTACCTCGCGGGTAGAAGAACTCGAAGAATACTTCGGTGATTCGGTCTCCAGCTCATCCGAACTCGACTGGGTGGCAGCAGCCGGTGGCCTTGCCCTGGGCTTTGCTCTCGGGCTGGTGGAAATTCCGCTGCCGGGTGGTGCGGCATTTTCCCTGGGGGCGGCAGGTGGTCCGCTTGTGGTGGGGCTGATCCTCGGAGCGGTGCACCGCACCGGCCGGGTACCCTGGCAGCTCCCGCGCCCCGCGAATCTGACCCTGCGCCAGTTTGGCCTCATGCTTTTCCTCGCCGCGGTGGGCCTCAACTCCGGTTCTGCTTTTGCCTCGACCGTCTTCACAATGGTGGGCTTGAAATCGCTGCTCTTGGCCGCGGCCGTGAGCATTGTCGGGTGCGGAGTCATGATGGCTGCCGCATGGGCGCTTGGTTCCTCGGCTACCCGTTCTTCTGGAGCGGTAGCAGGACTGCTTGGCCAACCGGCCGTGCTTTCCTACGCTACCTCACGTACCACCGATAACCGGGTGATGACCGGTTACGCTACGACCTTCGCGATTGCACTTATCTACAAGATCGTCGTTGTCCCCTTCATGTTCTAGCGGTCCCGGTACGGTGCGGTGTGTCGCCGGCGTGCCACCGCGACCACGGGTACCGGTTGCAACTGTCGTAACGCCCCGTCGTAGCGCCACCGGTGGCGTCGTCTGGCATAATCTGTAATCGTGCACTTAAAAACCTTGACCATGCGAGGATTCAAATCCTTTGCCACCGCCACCACAGTGCGCTTTGAACCCGGGATTAATGCGGTGGTAGGCCCTAACGGCTCAGGGAAATCCAATGTGGTGGATGCTCTCGCCTGGGTGATGGGCGAACAGGGTGCGAAAACTTTGCGTGGTGGCTCCATGGCGGATGTTATTTTCGCTGGCACGTCGCGCCGTCCCGCGCTCGGACGCGCGGAAGTCTCCCTCACTATCGATAATTCTGACGGTGTGCTCCCCATTGAGTATTCGGAAGTGACGATCACCCGAACCCTCTTCCGTGCCGGCGGTTCCGAATATGCCATTAATGGCACACCGGCACGCCTCCTTGACGTCCAAGAACTGCTCTCAGACACCGGCATGGGGCGGGAAATGCATGTCATTATCGGGCAGGGCCGCCTCGATGAAGTCCTCACTTCGAGTCCCGAAGAGCGCCGCAATATTGTGGAAGAAGCTGCCGGAGTGCTCAAGCACCGTCGCCGTAAAGAAAAAACTCTGCGCAAGCTCGAAGCAATGAAGGGTTCGTTCACGCGGGTGGAGGACCTCACTGCGGAGCTGCGCCGTCAGCTCGGACCGCTCGCCAAACAGGCTGAGGCAGCCCGCCGCGCCCAGATCATTCAGGCAACCGAACGCGACGCGCGGGCTCGTCTTCTCGCTGATGATCTGGCCCAGGCGCAGGCCAGGCTGGAAGCCGGGGCTGCCGAAGATCAACGTACCGCTCAGCTGCGCGAAGAAAACCAAGTGGCCCTCACTCAGGCCCGAGCCGCTCTCGCTACGGCAGAAGAACAGCACGCGCGCCTCAATCCGCAGCTCTCAGCTCTTCGGGATAGCTCTGAGCGCCTGGCCTCCCTTGAGGAACGATTTCGCGCCATGGACGAACTGGCGCGCGAACGTGAACGCGCCCTGAGCACCATGCCTGCACGGGGCGGCCAAGACGACCCGGAGGAGCTCCATGCGCGCGCTGTACGGGCCCGGGCCGAAGAAGAAGAACTTGAGGGGCGCGTTCGCGATGCTCAGGATGCTTTACGCGCCGTTCTCACCCAGCGGGAGGAAATTGAAACTGCGGAAGCTGTGGCCGAGCGCGCCTATAACGAGGCGAGCCGAGTGCGCGCCGATGCGCGGGAGAACGCCGCACGCCGTGCCGGGAAGGTTTCCGCGGTGCGTTCGCGGCTTGAGGCGCTCGCGGCTGAAGTTGAGCGTGTGGACAAGGATGTGGCGGCCGCGCGCCAGCGCGTGCAGACCACCAGCGTGCAGGTCACGGATCTCGAAGAGGAGCTTGTTGCCACCTCCGCCGGGGACGATACCCTTGCTTCCGCACATGAGGAACATACCCGGGCTCATCTGGCGGCCCGCACTGCCGTGGAAGAGGCGCGCGCGAACGAGGCACGTGCTCGCGAGGAGATGGCGCGTTTACAAGCAATTGTTGATACCCTCGCGCTCTCTTTGGAACCGGAAGATGCCACCGCGTGGGCTATCGAGCACGGCGCAGCGTTGTTGCGTGACCACCTCCACGTGGAACGCGGTTGGGAAAGTGCGGCGGAAAATGCACTGGCGGGAACCGCCGCCGGTGCGGTGGTGGATGACCTCGACAGCGCCGTGGACATTTTGCGTGGCGCCGCGCAGGCGCAGGCCGGGCGCCTCACGCTTACGATTACGGAAGGGAAGAACGACGACGCCGCAGCTGCCGCGCGCGAAGCTGCACTCAGCGCCGCCTTCGCGGCGGTGCGCCCGGATCCGGACGCCGCCGTGCATGCATTAGCGGTGGTGAGTTGGTCCGGGACGGGCAGTGACCTGGCTGGCCTCCTCAAGCAGCTCCTAGCTGGCACCGCACTCACCGTTGACCTTGTTACAGCCCGCCTGCTCGTGGCAGCCGGGGCACCCCGTGCGGTAACAACGAGCGGGGACGTTATCACGGCGTGCACCGCTACCGGGGGAGAAGCCACCGCCGCTGCCACCCTCACCCGCCAAGCTGCCTATCAGGACGCTTCCGAGCAGCTTGATGCCGCCGCCACTGCCGCTGATGAAGCAGCCGTGGCGCTGCGGAAAGCTGAGAGTGCCGAGGAAGGGGCTCGGGCCCGCGCCGAGGCTTCCGGGAGCGAACTGACGGCGCGGGACTCTAATCTGGCTGCCGCAACTGCCCAATTAGGAGCTTTACGCCAAGCCCTCGCTGCGGCCCGTGCCGATGAAGAACGCGCCGTCACACGCGCCGCCTCCTTGCGGGAAGATATTGCCACCCGGCAGGCAGAGCTAGAAAGTTTCGCGAAGCCCGAAGAAAATGCTACTGAGATTCCCGATGATGGTGAACTTGCCCGTCTTTCCCAGCAGCGCGATACCGCGCATGAAGCCGCTGTGGCCGCCCGTAAACAAGAAACGGAGGCTCGATTGGCGCTGCGCACCGCAGAAGAACGTTTCCGAGCGTTGAGCGGGCGGGCTGATGCCCTGGATAACCGGGCTCGATTGGCCCGCGAACGTCTTGAACGGGAAGAACGAGCTCGCCAGGTTCGCGCCGACCATGCGGTGCTGGCAGGACAGGTCGCGGCCGCGGCGGTGCGAGCCTTAGCGCACGTACGCAGCCTACGTGCCGAGGTGGCCGAGCAGCGTCGTCGGGTAGAAGAAGAACAACACGGCGCCGAGGGGCAGCTCACGCACCTACGCGAACGCGTCGATCAGCTGCGTACCCGCGAACGCGACCTCGCAGATTCCACCCACGCCCGTGAATTGGCGACTGCCCGTGCCCGCATGGAATACGAACAGCTGGCCGCACGTTCCCTCGAAGATTTGGGCATCGATAGTGCCACCCTCGTAGAGGAATTCGGACCGCATATCCAGGTTCCCACCGAGGACGGTGCGGTGCCCTACGTGCGGGCTGAACAGGAACGGCGCCTGGCGACGGCGCAGCGAGCCCTCGCGCGGCTGGGCACCATTAACCCGCTCGCCCTGGAGGAGCACGCCGCGCTGGAAGAACGTCAAAAGTACCTCGCGCAGCAACTTGATGACCTGAAGAAGACCCGAGCCGATCTTCTCGATATTGTGGCGGAGCTTGATGAACGAGTCACCCTCGTCATGAAAGCCGCGCTCAGCGATATTAGCGCCCGTTTCGAGCAGGTCTTTGCTCGCCTCTTCCCGGGTGGGGAAGGGCGCCTTATCATCACCGATCCGGAGAACGTGCTGACCACCGGGGTGGAGATTGAAGCGCGGCCACCCGGCAAGCGCGTCAAGCGGCTGTCCTTGCTGTCGGGTGGGGAACGCTCGCTCACCGCCATTGCTTTCCTCGTGGCAATCTTTATGGCGCGTCCCTCCCCGTTCTACGTCATGGACGAAGTAGAAGCAGCCCTCGATGATGTCAATCTGGGGCGCCTTCTCGAGATTTTCCGGGAATTGCAGCGCTCTTCCCAGCTCCTGGTCATCACCCACCAGAAGCGGACAATGGAAATCGCCGATGCTCTGTACGGGGTAGCGATGCGCGAGGACGGGGTTTCCACCGTGGTATCCCAGCGCATGTCTGAACTGCGCGAATAGCGAGAGTTACGTTGCAGTTCGGTAACAATTGCGCAAGTGCGCGGGTCGGAGGTAGCCGGCCGCCGCGAAAATTCTCATAATAAGACCGTGCCCCTTATCATCGTTGTTATCGCCATCATTATTGCTGCCGCGGCGCTGGTGTATGCCCTGTCATTCGCGCGGAATTCCGGGAAAAGTACCGGAGCATCCGTTGCGGAATCATTTGACGCGTGGCGCTCTGATGAACTGGATATGGACACTTATGACATCGTCCACCACGATACGGCGGTGGACGATATGTTCGAAGCGTTCGCGCACGAATCCGAAGCCTATATCACCTCCGAAACCCTCGACGAGCACTTTGATCGAGCTCGGGAAACGGAGCGTGAACTCTCGGAAACGGTGCGCCGCAATAGTGAGAAACTGCGGGCGCGTATTCCTGCCCCGCCGTTGCGCCGTCGTGCTGAGAGTGCTGTAGAAGATACTCGCACGGAGGCGGACGTTGCTTATGTTTCCACGGGTGTACCGGAAGGAATCCATGTGGCGGATGTCGCCGGGGAGCCGGATGGTGCTCTGGTAGCGGACGTGGTCATTGACGGTGCTGGCGGCCAAAGCTGCACCGTTGATATTGAGGAAAACCTGGAGGGTGAAGACGCTGAAACGCGCGAACGGCGCAGCGCCTGATAGGGGACCAGCTGGAAAAACCCGGCACCCTCTGCAAGACTGGAGGAGTGGATAATCCTGTAGTTCTTGCACTTGTCATCGCGGGCGTTGTTGCCCTCCTCCTTGTTCCCCTCGTTATTTCCCTGGTGAAGAAGAACCAGCGGCGCGAGGAATTGGAACGTCGGAACATCCCGGTTCTCGAAGGGGATTCCACCGCGGAAACCTCGGAAGGTGCCGATGAAGAAAGCGCCGGAGAAATCTCCGGTGAAACCACCCCGGATATTGTTACGGTTCCGGCGGTTGAACAGCCCGAATCAGTTCCCTCCCGGATGCAGCGTCTACGCGCCCGGCTGGCTCACTCGGGTGGCTTCGGGCAGGCTCTTTTGGCGATTCTTTCCCGCGGGGATCTCTCCGCGGCAGACTGGGAAGAACTGGAAGATACCCTCATCATGGCCGATGTGGGGCTGGATGCCACCACCGAGATTATGGAGGGCCTGCGCTCGCGGGTGAAAATTGAAAGCACCAACGATCCGCAACGGGTCCGTGAGATTTTGCGCGAGGAGCTGCTACGCCACGTTGGTCCAGATATGGATCGCTCCCTCAATCTCACTCGCAGTGAAACGGATTCCGGGGCGGTGCATCCCGCGGCGGTTCTTATGGTGGGTGTGAATGGCACCGGGAAAACCACCACGGTCGGTAAGCTCGCGCGTTTGCTGCGCGCGCAGGGAACCACGGTGCTGCTCGGTGCGGCAGATACTTTCCGCGCGGCCGCAGCCGATCAGTTGGTCACCTGGGGCGATCGAGTGGGCGTTGATGTTGTGCGTTCGGATCGCGAAGGGGCAGATCCGGCCTCCGTCGCTTTTGATGCGGTAGCGCAGGCCGATGCAACCGGTGTGGACGTGATTATCGTGGACACCGCCGGGCGCCTCCAAAATAAGGCCGGACTCATGGATGAGCTCGGAAAAATCAAGCGTGTCATGGAACGCACCACGCCGGTCAATGAAGTTCTCCTTGTTCTGGACGCCACGACGGGACAAAACGGGATGCAGCAGGCCCGTGTTTTCGCGGAGGTGACAGGACTAACCGGGATCGTGCTGACCAAACTGGACGGCACCGCCAAGGGCGGCATTGTTATTTCGGTGCAGCGCGAACTCGGCGTGCCCGTCAAGCTGGTGGGCCTGGGGGAGGGACCGGACGATCTGGCACCCTTCGATCCGGAAGCTTTCGTCGATTCGCTGCTCAGCTAAAGGTATTCATAGCCGAGCCAAGGACATGCATAGCTGAGCTATAGCGCGACGGTGCTGCGGAATAGATCCACCGCCGCTAGATTCGAGTTTGACGTGCGGTAGCGGGTGAATATGCGCGCTCGCGCCCCCTGCTTTACAATGGAACGAGTTTGTTGACGCGAAGGCTGGCCAGTGTTTAATAATCTTTCCGACCGGATTTCCGGTGCATTCAAGAATCTGCGCTCCAAGGGTGTGCTCACCCAAGCGGATGTAGAAACCACCATTAGCGAGATTCGGCGTGCCCTTTTGGACGCCGACGTCGCGCTTCCCGTGGTGCGCGAGTTCACCGCCGCGGTGCGCGAACGTGCCACCGGTGCGGTACGCTCCCAGGCTCTCAATCCCTCGCAGCAGATCGTCAAAATTGTTAATGACGAACTCATTGAGATTCTCGGCGGGGAAACTCGGGAACTTAATTTTGCGCAGGGGCGCCCCACCGTGGTCATGCTCGCCGGTCTCCAGGGCGCGGGTAAAACCACGCTGGCCGGTAAGCTCGGGCGTTGGTTCGCGCGCGGGGGCCGCAAAGCGCTCCTCGTCGCCTCCGATTTGCAGCGGCCTAATGCCGTGCAGCAGCTTCAGGTGGTGGGTGAGCGTGCCGGGGTAGACGTATGGGCTCCCGAACCCGGTAACGGGGTGGGAGACCCGATCCAGGTGGCGGCTAGCGGTGTAGATTACGCGGCCGCGAACGGCTACGGTGCCGTCGTGGTGGATACCGCCGGACGCTTGGGTATCGACGAGGTCCTCATGCAGCAGGCAGCTGATATTCGGGCTGCTGTTAACCCCGACGAAGTTCTCTTCGTTATCGATGCCATGATCGGTCAGGACGCGGTCGCCACCGCGAAGGCCTTCCAAGACGGAGTGGGCTTCACCGGCGTCGTTATCACCAAGCTCGACGGCGATACCCGCGGCGGCGCGGCGCTCTCGGTGCGTGGCGTGACCGGCAAGCCAATCCTTTTTGTCTCCACCGGTGAAAAACTGGAAGATTTCGAACGCTTCCACGCCGACCGCATGGCCTCCCGCATCCTCGATATGGGCGATATTCTCTCCCTCATCGAACGCGCCGAAGCCACCTGGACGCAAGAACAGCAGCGCGAACTTTCGGAGAAAATGAGCGAGGGGGCTTTCGACCTCAATGACTTCCTCGTGCAAATGAACCAAATTAAACGGATGGGTTCGCTCAAGAAACTCATGGGGATGCTGCCCGGCATGGGGCAGTACCGCGAAGCCCTCGAGCAGTGGGATGAGTACTCGATGGGGCGTGTGGAAGCCATTATCCAATCTATGACGCCCGCCGAACGCCGCACCCCGAAAATTCTCAACGGTTCGCGCCGCCAGCGCATTGCCCGGGGCTCAGGAACCACCGTCCAGGAAGTTAATCAGTTGGTGCAGCGCTTTGAAGGCGCCGCGAAGATGATGACGCAGATGAGTCGCGGTGGCGGAATTCCGGGTATGCCCGGTATGCCCGGCGTTGGCGGGGGATCACGCAAGCAGAAACGCGCGAAGAAGAATGTTTCGGGCGGTAAGAAGGGACGTTCGGGTAATCCGGCGAAACGCGCCCGGCAGGAAGCCGAAGCAGCGGCGGCACGGCAGCGTGCCGAACGGGGCTCGGCTTTCGGTAAGGGGGCCCAGCTTCCCGGCTCCGCCCCGGCGGTGCCCGATATGGCAAGCATGGAAGAGCTCAAGCGCTTCCTTAAGTAACGACGACGGCGCAGCGGGCAGGAGGAATCTTGCCCGCTGCGATGTTTTGGCAGAGTGGTTATTTTTAGGAGGTAGCGGCGTCGTCGTTCTTCCCTGTGGTTAAAGCCTCCACCACAATATCCGGAACCGCATCGGAAATACCGCCCAGCGGCACGTAACCTTCCGGAATATCCTCATAGGATCGCGGGTCCTCCAGTGGCTCCACGTGGATGAGGGCGCGGAGGTGAGGCACCGCGGCGCGTAATTCCTCCGCGATATCTTCGGCGAGCTCGTGGCCCTCGCGCACCGTCCACGTGGAGGGGACCAACAAATCAAAATTACAAAACGACTCGCGCCCGGCCACTCGGGTTTGCAGCCCGTGGAAACGTACCTCACGGCGAGTGTGCGAACGTAGAATAGCCACGATTTTTTCGGTATCCGGCTCAGACAGGGCTGCGTCCATGAGTCCCGCGAGTGACTCGCGCAGCAGCTTAACCCCGGTGGCCAGAATATTGACCGCAACGAGGATAGCGACGATGGGATCGAGCAGCGGTTCATCGGTGAGTGCCACCAATCCCACACCCGCGATCACCCCGACGGAAGTGATGACATCCGTAAGGAGGTGTTTACCATCGGCACGCAAGGTGGGCGAACGGTGCTTCGCCCCGGCGCGCAGCAACACGACACCGACAATTCCATTGACTAAGGATGCGAGCGCCACAATGCCCAAGCCCCATCCCAGCGCCGCCAGCGGCTGGGGGTGAATAATGCGGTCAATGGCGGAAAAAATAATAAAACCGGCTGCCGCGAAAATCATGGCACCTTCCACGGCGGAAGAAAAGTACTCGGCTTTCGAGCGTCCGTAGGTATAGCGTGCATTTGCGGGTTTCGCGGCCGCGGAGAGGGCCAGCACCGCGACCACCGCCGCTGCCAGATTAACTAAGGATTCTGTGGCGTCGGAGAGAAGGCCCACCGAATCGGTGAGCCAGTAGCCAGCCGCTTTGAGCGCAATGGTGATGAGTGCGGCCGTAACGGAAAGCCAGGCGTAGCGCACGAGCTTGGAGGTAGGTGCGGGCACAACCGCGGGCGAACCCACGGCGCTAACGGTGCCAACGGTGCAGGCTGCGGTGGCGGGAGCGGGATTATTCACGCCTCCCATCTTGCCAGGCGCGGCGGGGCTTGTCAGGTTGAAACGGTGGTATAGGGGTGCGCGCCGTAGCTGTCCCCCCCCGTCCGCATCGGCACCGCAGCGGAGCGACGGCGTAAGTGATCTCACCGCGCAGCGGTGCGATGCCTGTTTCCTCCTCCGGAAAATTCTGGCAGAATAGCTAGATGTACTTGGAGGATGCCGGGTCCCTCTCAACCCGGTATTGTCCGTGTTCACGGATTGCACGGTGCGCGTCCCCCAACCGGCCGGGTAATCCACCCCAATGAGAAAGGATTGACCACAAAAGTGGCAGTCAAAATTCGTTTGAAGCGCATGGGTAAGATCCGTGCGGCCCAGTACCGTATTGTTGTGGCGGATTCTCGCGTCAAGCGCGACGGCAAGGTTATTGAGGAAATCGGTTACTACGATCCCAATACCCAGCCCTCTACCATCCGCATCGATTCTGATCGGGCTCAGTACTGGCTCGGCGTGGGTGCTCAGCCCACCGAAGCCGTGCTCGCGCAGCTTAAGGTGACCGGTGACTGGCAGAAGTTCAAGGGATACAAGGATGGCCAGGAAGGTCGCCTGCGTGTTCCGGAAACGGTGAACGCTGAAGAAGCGCGCGCCGCAGCGGTCAAGAAGGTCCAGGACGACGCTGAAAAGCGCCGCGCTGCCGCCGCTGAAGCAAAGGCGAAGGCCGAAGCGGAAGCCGCAGCTGCTGCCGCCGCTGAAGCTGGGGAAGCCGAAACCGGTGAAGCTACCGAAGCGGAAACCGAGGAAGCCTAATGCTGACGGACGCTCTGGAACACCTGGTCAAGGGAATTGTTGATTACCCGGATGATGTCAACGTCTCGGCATCGCGTAATCGTCGTGGCGAACTTCTGGAAGTTCGGGTGAACCCTGACGATCTCGGTCGGGTGATCGGCCGTGGCGGGCGTACCGCCAAGGCCCTGCGGACCGTCGTCAACGTGCTTTCGGACGAAGGCTCCGTGCGCGTGGACGTTATCGAAACGGACCGTAACTAACGTAGCGGCATACCGGCCCTCAACCTTTCGGGGTTGCGGGCCGGTTTTGTATGAGCCACCACCGTTCCCCACCGTGTGCGGGAACCGAGAGAAGGACACGATGCAACTGACGGTAGCTATTATCGGGGCGCCGCACGGGCTTAAAGGGGAAGTCCGTTTGGATGTTCGCACAGATTCGCCTGCCCGCCGCCTCGCTGTGGGGACCCAGCTGGAAACAGATCCGGCGGATTTCGGGCCGCTCACCATCACCCGCACTCGAGAATATCGGGGAGTTACCTACGCGCTCTTCGCTGAATCCACCACTCGTGACACCGCCGAAGCGCTGCGAGGGGTGCGTCTCGTCGTGGAAACTGATGAGGATGAGCCCGAAGAAGATGCCTATTATGCCCATGAGCTACGCGGTCTGGAAGTCCTCGACCCAGAAGGCTACGAGCTCGGTATTATTACCGGCTTAGAAAACGGCCCCGCCCAGGATATCCTGGTGGTGCGTGAGCCGGATGGCCGGATTACCCGTGTGCCCTTCGTGCGTGAGATCGTGACGGCGGTGGATCTGGATGACCACTGCATCGTGGTTGATGCCCCGGCCGGGCTTTTCTCCGAAGATGACATGATCGTGGTGGAAGGTGATGACCTGGCCGGCGCCCTCAGCGCAGCCGAAGACGAACTCACCTCCGCCGAAGATGCACCCAGCGCGGCCGAAGGCGCCCTTAGCGCTGTCGAAGAAAGTATGACGAAGGAAAACAGCGCTGAGGAAGTGAAGTAATGGCGAGCTTGCGCATTGACCTCGTTTCCGTTTTTCCGGAATTCTTCGACGTGCTCGATTTATCGCTGGTGGGCAAGGCGCGCCGTCGCGGCGTCGTTGATATTCGCACCCACAATCTGCGCGACTGGACCAGCGACATCCACCGCACCGTGGACGATACCCCCATCGGAGGTGGGGCTGGCATGGTCATGAAACCGGATGTTTGGGGTCGTGCTCTCGATGACCTCATCGGCCCGAGCTCTCCGGAAACAATTACTCTCGCGATGCCCACCCCGTCCGGTCGGCCCCTCACTCAGCGCCTCGTGGAAGACCTGGCCACCCGGGAGCGCATCATTATCGCCTGCGGGCGCTATGAGGGAATTGATGCGCGGGTAGCTGAGCACTATCGTGGGCGGGGTGTGCGCGTAGAGGAGTTTTCTCTAGGAGATTATGTTCTCAACGGTGGGGAAGTGGCGGCAGTGGCCCTCGTGGAGGCGGTTACTCGTCTTATTCCCGGGATGGTGGGGAACCCGGAGTCTCTGGTGGAAGAATCGCACGGTGCGGCCGGTCTGCTCGAATACCGTGTCTACACCCGCCCGGTGCGCTGGCGCGAGCTCGAGGTGCCCGCAGTACTGCTCAGCGGCAATCACGGGGCGGTGGCGCGCTACCGTAGAGACGAAGCTCTTACGCGCACCGCTGCGCGCCGTCCCGATATGATCGCGGCACTGGATACTTCACGTCTGAATAAACACGACCGGCCGGCGCTCGCGGCGGCGGGCTATGTATGGCGCACCAGTGACGCCCACCCGGTGGCGGTGGATACGGAGGTCCTGGGGGTGGCGGGCGCTGCTGGTTCCGGGGACGGGGTGTCCTCGGGTGAAGTGCTTTCGGGCGAGACACTCAAGAACGGAACGCTGCCAGACGGAGAAGTGCGCAACGGAGAATGGCGGCGCACCGCAACCGAGCTGGCGCAGCTGGCCACCCGCACCTTCCCGGACGCGTGCCCGCGTTATCTTAGGGAAGCGGATATTGCCGCGTTCGCGGCGGCGAATCTTTCCGTGGAGGCTTTCGAAAAATATCTTGCCGACCCACGCTGGATGACGGTGGTAGTGCGTGCCGCGAGCGGAGAGTCGCGCGGGGAATTGCTGGGGTACAGTCTCACGTTGCTTCCCGATAGCGCGGTGGGAATGGGCGGCGACGACGTCGCCGGGCGCGAGGACGGTGCGCCATTCATGCACCTCCCGGAGCGGAAAGGCCCGTTGCTTGAGCTCTCAAAGTTCTACGTGGAGCGCAGCTGGCACGGGAGTGGGGTAGCGGATCTGCTCTGGCAGGCAACGGTGGAGGCGTGCCGAGACAGAATACTTGATGCCGAGGTGGCGTCCGCACCGTACCTGTGGCTCGGAACAAATAAAGACAACCGACGCGCGCAACGATTCTACAAACGGTGCGGTTTCCGAAAGGTAGCAACCCGAGAATTCCGGGTGGGTGAGGTAATCAACTCGGATCTCATTTTTGCCTGTCCGCTGACTGTGGCATAATAGTGGAGTTTCCTCGCTTTCATAATGCGCTGTGCCTGCCGCAGGGGGTCGCGCATCGGCGAGATCTTAACCGATAACAGCGCCCCTGGCCTGCGTGCAGAGGCGGAAAGTGAATGAATAATGCAGACTCTTGATGTAGTTGATGCTTCGCGTTTGCGCGACGATATCCCCGATTTCCGCGCCGGTGACACCGTGCGTGTGAACGTGCGCGTCGTGGAAGGTAACCGCACCCGTACCCAGGCGTTCCAGGGTGTTGTTATTGCCCGCCAGGGTGATGGCCTGCGCGCCACCTTCGATGTCCGCAAGATTTCCTTCGGGGTGGGCGTGGAGCGTAAGTTCCCGGTGCATTCGCCTTCCATCGAATCCATCGAAGTGATTACCCGCGGTCGGGTGCGTCGCGCCAAGCTGTACTACCTGCGTGATCGCCACGGTAAGGCAGCGAAGATTCGCGAACGTCGCACCGATTCCAAGTAAGGAACGGTACGAAGTTCTCGTTCACATATGGACCCGCGCCCCGGTGCGGGTCCATTTTTTATCCGCGCGGATCTTGACCAATAGCCGACGGCAGCCACTAACCGAAGATAACCGCCCATAACCGTGGGCAAGAGCTGGAGTATTCCTGGAGCCCCGCCAAAATAACGTGGCGTGACGGCGCGGATAACCTTAGGTACGTTCACGTGCGCTGGTAGCATGGAATACGCGTATCTTTTATCGAATGCAGGGGCGGAGGGGCGTATGGGCGAGGGCACGTCAGGCGGGTCACGGGCGTCGGAGGATGCCTCGCGGTGGCCAGCAGGGCGGACCCACCGGAGCCAGGCCCGAGGCCGCCGGGCAGCTCCCGCACCTGAGGTACAAAACCTGCACGCGGCACCGGGCGTGGATGAGTTACCCGAGCTTGACGACCTCTTTGATGGGGAGGAATCGCAGGCACCGCAAACTGTGGTGAGCGCAGCGGAGCAACCGGCTCCAGAGCCAGAGCCGCAGCCGGTGCCGTGCCCGCCTGAACCACCGGAGTCCAACGAGACAAAAAACGTGTCGGAGGGGCCGGCTAAGATAAGTGCAGCTGAAGCCCGCTTGCGGCTAACGCTCACGGAACAGCTCTCGAACGCGGATGAAGGTCTCTATGCCGATGCTTTGCGAGATGAACTGGCCCGAGCGGAAGCACATGTGAACCACGGAGGAACAACCATGAATACAACGGACGGTCACTCCTCCGCTGCCAATACGGAGCAGCCTCCCTCCTACCCTCCCGAAGTGGCCCCGGTGCGCCCGGAGGCGGACACCCGGGAAGCCCCCGTGCGTAACTCGCGCCTGCGTAGCGTAGTGGAGATGGCGCTCACCGTCGCCGTCGTTCTTCTCGTCTCCGTCATTATCAAAACTTTCTTTATCCAAGCTTTTAATGTGCCCTCCGGTTCTATGGAAACCACGTTGAGTACCGGGGATAAGTTTTTCGTCAACCGGATGGTGACCGATAACGAGGAGCTACGCCGCGGCGATATCGTGGTCTTTGTGGATCCGGGCGGGTGGCTTGATGATGTGGAAGAAAACCGCTCCTGGATTGCTCAAACCGGCACTCGAATCCTGCAAGGTATCGGGCTGCTTCCGGCAGACTCTGGTCACTACCTGGTGAAACGAATTATCGCGAAAGGTGGAGATACTGTCAGTTGCTGCGGGGAAGACGGCCGCGTGCAGGTCAATGGCGTACCGATCACGGAGGAATATCTCAATTACGGGGTGTCGCCCTCCTTACAGAAATTTGAGGTGAAGGTTCCGGAAGGGTACCTGTGGATGATGGGGGATAACCGCGCCAATTCCAAAGATTCGCGGTGGCATCAGCGTGAATCCGGAAACGGATTCGTGCCGGTAGAAAACGTGGTGGGCCGGGCCTGGTACGTTTTCTCACCGTGGAGCCGCCACGGGCGCCTACCTGATATGAGCCATGTTTTCGCCGGTGTCCCCGAACCTGCCGCGCCCGCGGGTGCGCGGGTGGCACTGCCGGACAACCCGGTTGATCCACGCTCCTTATACGCGGCTACGGCGACCCAAACCGGGAACCCTCCTGCTGTGCTCTCCGGGCAGGGTGGGTAGCACCCGTGCAGGAACCTGATCGCACCGTTGAAAAAGAACTGTTGGCTCGGCTCGAGGCACACGGCGGGGGTATTCTCGCTGCCGTGGATGAAGTGGGTCGCGGCGCCATCGCCGGACCGGTCTGTGTCGGTATAGCCCTCCTGGATAGGAGCACCCCGGATGACTTCCCGCTCGGATTAGGCGATTCGAAAATGCTGAGCGCGCACCGGCGGGAAATGATCTACCAGGCGGCCCGCGACTGGCCGCTCGCGGTGGCGGTGGGAAGCGCAGCCGCCAGTGTGGTCGACACGGTGGGAATTATTGAAGCCTTGCGATGTGCGGCTGCGGATGCTCTCGCTCAGCTGGAGAAATCCGGATTACGCCCCGATGCTGTTCTCTTAGACGGAAAACACAATTGGTGGGCCCAGGATTCCCTCTTCGATGCCGAACCGACGGTCCCGCAGCTTCCGGTCACCACCGTGATTAAAGGGGATGCTTCCTGCGCGGGGATCGCCGCAGCATCCGTCGTCGCGAAAGTTGAGCGAGACCGCTATATGGAGGCACTCGCAAAAGAATTCCCCGATTACGATTGGGAACATAATAAAGGGTACGGTACGCGTGCTCACCTCGATGCTATCGCGCAGGTGGGGCCGAGCCCGTATCATCGAACGTCGTGGCATTTGCCCGCGGTAAGGAGTGAATAATGAGCGAGATTGACGGCTACGAAGCCGAATTGGAACTCGCGTTATATCGCGAGTACCGCGATGTTGTGAAGATTTTCCGCTACGTGGTGGAAACCGAACGGCGTTTTTACTTGGCCAATGACGTAGACGTGAAAGTACGATCCTCGACTGCAGGTGACGTGTTTTTCGAGGTGAACCTGAGCGATGCGTGGGTGTGGGATATCTACCGCACATCCCGTTTCATTCGTTCGGTACGGGTGGTGACTTTTAAAGACGTCAATATCGAAGAGCTCAACCAAACCGATATTACTCGGGAACTTGATCTTCCTGGTTCCTCGCTTTAATCGGGAGAATGTTGCGTCGTGAGCTCTAGCGAAGCTTACGTTTATCCACAGGTATCTGAAACGACGACGCTATCCCCAGCCGCGCACCGCACGAGCCACCATTGGTAATATCCGCGTCACACTAGGGGCATGTACCAGTGTGAAACTTTGCATGCCACCATTGCTCGCAACGAGCTCGCCCCACTTCCTCCTTCCGCCACCACCCGGGAGGTAGGCGAGTGGGGAGAAAACGTGGCCGCCGCATATGTGCGGGAGCACGGCTACCACGTGCTGGCCCAGAATTGGAGATGCCGATGCGGGGAAATTGACCTGGTATGCCGCGAAGAGCCCAGCGGCGCACTGGTTGCGGTTGAGGTGAAAACCCGCCGCGGGCGGAATACGGTTCCCGCTCCTCTGGCCGTTAGTACCGAAAAATATCGCAGGCTTCGCCATCTTCTGGCGCAGTGGCTCCACGTAGAAGGTGGAACCTACCCCGCACTCGCGGTGGATATCGTGGCCGTGAATGTGCCTACCTCCGGTCCCGTCACTATCGACCATCTGCGGAACGCCTCATGATTGGCACCTCCCATACCGTCTCTATCCTCGGTGTTCGGGGCATGCCTATCCGGGTGGAAGTAGCGCTCCTTTCGGGACTGCCCAATTTCACTATCGTTGGCCTGCCCGATGCTGCGGTGAGCGAATCACGCGAACGCATCCGAGCCGCTTTCGCCGCGGCTCGGATCCCATTCCCGGCCGGGCGCGTCACTGTGAACTTGTCTCCGGCAGATACCCCGAAAGTCGGTACCGCTTTCGATGTGGCGATCGCTGCCGCCATCCTCGCTGCGCAGGCCCATTCCCACGTGCCGCCCGGAAGCGTCTTCCTAGGCGAATTAGGGCTGGACGGATCGGTGCGCCCGGTGCGGGGAGTATTACCGTGCGTGCTGGGCGCCGCTCACCATGGCTTCCAGCACGCCATTGTTCCGCACGGTTGCGGAGCCGAAGCTGCGCTGGCCCAGATCCAAGTGGGAGAAATCTGGCATATCACCCAAATAGCGCAGCGCCTGGGGGTTGCTAGTGATCCCGTGCCGCCACCGCCACCCGTGCCGGTATCCCCACCCCGCACCGGCAGCGATAGTGGCGACCTCGCTGAGGTACGGGGCCAATACCTGGCCCGCCACGCCTTGGAAATAGCAGCCGCGGGCGGCCACCACCTTCTCATGATCGGGGCACCCGGCGTGGGTAAATCCATGCTGGCCACCCGGCTACCGGGAATTATGCCTCCCCTCACCCGCGCACAGGCGGTTGAAAGCGCCAGCATTCGCTCCATCGTCGGGCAATTTGAGGAGATCACCACCCGGCCTCCCTACGTGGCGCCTCACCACACTTCAAGCGCCACCGCGCTGGTGGGAGGAGGCAGCCGGCCCCGCCCCGGAGCGATCTCCCTCGCGCACCACGGTGTACTTTTCCTCGATGAACTTCCCGAATTCACCACCAGAGCCATCCAGTCCCTCCGCGAACCCATGGAATCGGGAGAAGTACATATTCACCGCGCCCAAGGCTCGGTATGCTTCCCGGCCCGTTTCCAACTGGTAGGAGCAGGAAACCCGTGCAGGTGCGGCAGGCTACTTGATTCCCCAACCTCCTGCACCTGTTCGGGGGCAGACCGCGCCCACTACCAGCACCGCATCGGAGGCCCGCTCCGGGATCGCATCGATCTTATGGTTAATCTGCCCAGGCCTAGTCGGGCTGAATTAGCCGCGGGCAACAGCGGGGATAGTAGCGAAACGGTCGCCGCGCGAGTGCGTGAAGCACGTGAACGCCAACACCACCGCTTCCGGGGCGAAACCTGGGATATCAACGCGGCGATACCAGGTACCTGGCTCCGTGCGCATACCCAGTTAGCACCCAGTTCAAGCGCGAGCCTGGGTGAGGCTCTCACCCGCGGTCTCATCAGCATGCGGGCCGCGGATAAAATCCTGCGAGTTGCCTGGACCCTTGCAGATCTAGCAGGCCATACACAGCCCACCACCGACGACGTTGCCGGGGCATTTGCCCTGCGCGGAAAAGGAAATTCTAGTTATGACAGAGGATAAAACACCATGGACCGGCAGCGAAATAACCGGAGCTGCCGGCGTAACACAAACCGCCACGGAAACGTCCGACACAGTAGCGGCTCACCCGGGAATTACCAGCACGAAAAACACGAGCACGCAAGAAGAAACCGCAGCAATGGCATGGACACGCTTGGCCGAAGGGGAGGACTACCATGCCGTTGCGCTCACCGAACATCTCGGTTACGCCGGAGCTCTGGATTGGTTGGAAGAAATACGCGCGGGTGCCCCGATTCCTGAATCGCTGCGCGCAGCCACTGCTCGCTGGAGTGCCCGCTACGATGCACAGGGCTTTGCGCGCGACCGTGAACTACTTAACCGAGGTTACGGCTTCACCTACCCGGGTAGCCCCACCTGGCCGCGATCCTTAGCACAGCTCGGGGAACAACGTCCGCTGGGACTATGGTGGAAAGGAAATATTGCGGCGCTGGATCGCCCCACGCTCGCGATGGTGGGCTCCCGCGCCGCTACCGACTATGGCGAAAAGATCGCCACCGATTTCAGTTACGAACTTGCTGAACGCGGTGCTCTTATTGTTTCCGGGGGAGCCATTGGTATTGATGCGGCTGCTCACCGTGGCGCTATACTCGCGAACGCTCCGACCGCGGTGGTCTTTGCCAGCGGGATCAACCGGCCCTATCCTAAAGTCCACCAGGAACTCTTCGCGCGGATTCTTGATACTGGCGGGCTTGCCCTTTCCGAAACTGCTCCGGGCAATGCCCCTCACCGGCACCGTTTTCTGGCCCGGAACCGGATCATTGCCGGCCTATCACGTGCCGTTGTTGTTATTGAAGCTCCCTATAGGTCGGGCGCCATTAATACCGCGGGGCACGCACATACTTACGGCATCCCGGTCGGGGCAGTGCCCGGATCCATTTACGCGATGTGTTCAACGGGCTGCCATCGGCTGCTGCGAGAAGGAGCGGTGTGTATTACCGGGGTGGAAGATATTGTGGAATTGCTCGGCTTTAGCGCCGGCCAGCAATTTGTCCAAGATCGCGCGCGGGTGGCGGAGGGGAACACCACGGCTGCTCACCGCGGCGCATCGGCCAGCCGAACGGTTACTCACGCGCTTGCCGGCGGGGTGCAATTAGGGCTCGGGCTAACTGTTACCGATCCGCTTGCCGGGGATCCCCGGGCGGTGCGGGTGCGCGACGCGCTACCGGCTCGCAACTACCAGCCCCTGGATAAAATAGCGCAGACCGCGGGAATGGGATTTACCGAAGTGATGGCGGCCCTCGGGAAACTTGAGATAGCAGGAATTGCGGAGAGCCGGGGAGGGAAGTGGCGCCTGACGCCCCAGGCTCGGGAGTCGAGCCGACAGCGGGCCACCTAAGGCTCGCATAAACTGGGGAGTATGCGAGTAGCAGATATTTTGGACCGTTATGAGCGAGAACTGCGGCTGCGCCGCGGATACTCCGAACATACGATCCGCGCCTATCTACACGAGGTGGTGTCTCTCCTCGCTTTCCTTCACGAGCTATCTACCGGAAACAAGCCGGCGGATCAGGACTCATCCGATCTTGATATTGATCTCGAACACCTGGATCTCGCTGATTTGCGGGCCTGGCTAGCCCATTCACGCGAACACGGGAGTGCCCTAGCCTCAATGGCTCGGCAATCTGCTGCAATACGTACTTTTAGTTCCTGGGCATACCGATGCGGCTATACCGCTTCGGATGCGGCAGCACGGTTGAAATCACCTCGGGTCACCAACGAGCTCCCGCATGTTCTCAATGAGCACCAGGCCCAACAGTTGCTTAACAACGCGAAAAGCCATGCGGTCGAGAGCGGAGAAGCTCTCGCCTACCGGGACTGGGCGGCCCTCGAGCTCATGTACGCGGCTGGTTTGCGTGTGAGCGAAGTCTGTTCTCTGGATATTGACCAGGTTCGCCCTGATTTGACGGTGCGCGTCGTCGGAAAAGGAAATAAGGAACGTGTGGTCCCGTACGGGGTGCCGGCTATGCGGGCCGTGCAGGAATACCTGCCCGCGCGTGCCGCTCTTATGAAAGAACCGACCAGGGCTCTCTTTTTGGGGGCACAAGGCAGGCGTCTCAACCCGCGTTCGCTGCGTGACGTCGTGCACCGGGCTGCCAGCCGTGCGGGAGTACCCGATATTACCCCTCACGATTTACGCCATTCCGCAGCCACGCATCTTCTTAACGGTGGCTCAGACTTGCGCAGCGTTCAAGAGATCCTCGGTCACTCATCCCTGCAAACCACGCAGCGCTACACTCACGTCAGCGCCGACAGGCTCCGGGCTGCTTTCGCCCAAGCCCACCCTCGGGCCTAAAGAAGTATCGCAGGAGTATTACTGAAGCGTCACTGGTATCAGGGATAAAGACGGATCTCACGCCGGTAGAGGAGCGAAAGCGGGTCAATATAGGTTTTCCCGCGCCGTGCACCCCAGTGCAAAACATCGCCGGGGAAGCGTCCGCCATCCTCATGGCCGGCCAGTAATGTCCCAATCACCATTCCGGTGCTCACGGTATCCCCGCGCCGTACCTGTGGTTCGACCGGTTCGTAAGTGGTGCGCAGGCCATTGGCGTGTTCAATAGAAATAACGGGGCGGTCCGCGAGCATCCCGGCATAGACCACGGTGCCCGTGCCAGCGGCAAGGACGGGGCTGCCTGCTGGGAGCTCCACATCCACTCCGCGATGCCCGGGTAGCCAATTGTGCTTCGGTGGATCAAAGGGGCGAGTGACCACAGGTTCGCTACCGGTGGGGGAGCGGAAGCCAGTAGTGCGGGGAAGCGAGGACGTTGTATAGGTTGTATTCCTGGCACTCGTCATGCGCGCGGATGCCAGCGGTGCCTTTGGCTTACTTTCCGTTGCCGAAGCTGCGGCCTGCGTGGGAGTGTTTTCCGACGACGGCGCTACTGTGCCAGATGCTGATTGCGAAATGAGGCTCGCTACCAGGGTGAGAGCCGCGCCTGCCGCGGCCAAGCAGCGTGCCACGATCATGCACCTCGCACGGGAGGAGGAGCGCACGGTGGCCCGAGCACGGGTACTGGTGCCCGGGCCACAGCGCATACCGGGGAATCGAGTCGCAAAAATCCTGAGAGTCTTCATAGGGCTGAGCATTCCCTGACTAGAGCTCACCCGCCAGCGGGCTTCTTCATGCTGTGGATAGTTCATACGTATCCGCAGCCTGTGGATGGCTCTGGCCTTTATCTGGGCGCTCGCTCGGGTTTTGCGCTGTTATCCGCGGTTTTTGCCTTTCAGGCGCATCGTTTCCCGACGCCCGCGGGTATTCTCTTTCGAAGCGTACCGATCCTGGCTCCGCGCCGTTCGCGCATCGCTGCGGCAACGTAACCGCTCCGCCTCCGCCATCATCCGCAGATAGCGGTCTAGCCGGTCCGCATCCAAAGACCCGCTCGCACAGGCCTCACGCACCGCACACCCCGGCTCACGCCCGTGGCTACAATTCGCGAAATGGCACGATGCAGCCAAGTTGTGAATATCCGCGAAGGTATCCGCAATAGCCTCCGTGTCCATCGTGGCTCCCAAAGCGCGTACTCCGGGGGTATCGATGACCGCGAAGTTTTCTCCGCAGACCAGCTGACGCCCAGTGGTGGTGTGCCGACCCTTATGGTCACTTTCGCGCACCGCTCCCACAGTCTGGGTAGCTCCTAGCAAAGTATTGGTGAGGGTGGATTTCCCGGCACCGGAGCGCCCCACCACCACGACCGTGCAGGAGAGGCGCTCAACGAGCCGCGCCACGTCCGCAGCCGAGCGTGCATCAAGCGCAAGCACTTCCTCGCATCCCTCACCCAGTTCCTGAAGATCTGCCGGGTTTGCCAGGTCCGCCTTCGTGAGCACCAGCCAGGGACGTGCCCCGCTCGCGTGGGCCAGGGCCACGAAACGTTCGATACGCCCGCGACTGGCTGCTGGCACCACGGGTTCCACAATGAGAACCACATCAATATTCGCGCAGATAGGTTGCTCGAGAGCGGCACGGCCCACCGACGGGCGGGTGAGGTAGGTACGGCGCGGCAAAATGTCGAGAATATGCCCGGCATCATCCACGCCTACCCAGTCACCCACCACCGGCGGCCAGGATGCACTATCCCGACGGTGGCCCGGAATATCGAGGTTAATACGCACCGGCGCCCCGCCTGGCGCACCGGTATCATCAACGAGGAGCACTTCGACGGCGCCGCGATGCACTGCGGCGATCCGCCCGCCGTGCACGCGCGCGGCGCCGCCAAGGTTCATTTCCGCGACTTTCAGGTAGGCTGCCCAGCGTTCATCAAAGCCCAGAAAACTCATACGACATCCCTTCGCATACCCGAACGGAGCCGAGCTACCGCGTGGCGGGTCGCTATCACACCGATACCGGCCCAGATCGCCGCAACCGCAATATCGCGGACTACCAGCCACCCGGCCGGCTCAGCGATACCGGCAATGGTTCCCGAGAGGGGGACGGCATTCGCCAGTACTACCAGCACGGGCGGATAGTAATCGAGGGGCACAATTACCCCGGTGAACACCGGCAGGAACGTCGCGAGCAGTGTCGCCCCCAGATACGGATCGGGCAGATCCACCCCGATCCCGGCCGCTGCCACTCCGAGCAGCACCCCGCATACCAAAGCAGCCACCGCTAAGAGCGTCACGCGCCCCAGCAGTGCCGCATTTTTGTCCGGGGAGAGGAGGAAGACGGTGCCGATGGCCGCACTACCGGTGGAGACTGCCAAGACACATGGGACAGTAGCCACGGCCACCCAGTACACCACGTCGAAACGCCGGCGCAGGTGAACTTCCTGGAAGATCCCCAGTGCCCGGTCGGTTGCCACCGCGCTGACCACCCCGGAGGCCACCGACGTGGCCAAAGCAACCAGCGCCGCGGCATAGCCGGTGCGCACCAGGTCCGGGGTTCCCACATCATTGCCGAGCACCACATCAAAAAGCACGTCGAGGAGCGGAAGCACCAAGAGGGTGGTCACCGCCGTCCCCACCGTCGCAAAAGTCACCAAGGAAGCCCAGGAGACCCTGATAATCGAGCGATAGCGCGTCAGCATCACATCACCTCCAAGGTCCCGGAGCGGGTAGCACGGCGCAGCGCAGCGCGCCCCGCCACACCCGCCACTGCCAGCCACGTACTCAGCACGACCGCCCAGATCGCCGCGTCGCTCCAGGTAATAACCTCTCCAAAGAGCAAAGAGGTGGGCATCGAGAGGGGTACGAAAAGGGAGAGATAAGCCAACCACGCAGGTGGCGCCGTCGTCGTAAAAAGAATGCCGGAAGCTAAAAACATCGGAACTAGAAGCAGACCTTCGTAACTAATCGCGTTCGGGGTGAGCACGAAAAGCGCGGCGATGACGAAGGAAACGCTCAAGCAACCCAGCCACAACAGAAGAACGCCGCACGCAAAACTCCACGACGGTGCGGTGAAGGTAACCGAGGCGGAGCACAGAGCCCACGTCACCCAGGCCACCGGGAATGCCGCCAGCCCGAAGGAGCCAGCCGAAGCCACGACTGCCGCCACGCTCCGTAGCGCCCCAATCGGAGCACTCACCAGGTAGATGAGGGTGCCTTTGTAGCGCTCGAAACCAATAATTCCGGCCGCGCAGGTGGCCGTGGTCCACATGCCGATAATCCCGGCACGGACCCACCCCTGCGTCGCGCTCATAGCACCGAAAGCTCGGAAACTTAGGAATTGCGCCAGTGCCGTGGCGAGCGTCGTCGTCACCATGAGCTGGATGAAATAGGGGACAGACACAAATTGGCGCACGTGAAAAGCGCTCATACGTAACTGCCGGATCACCGCGCCAACCCATCTGCCAGCGCGAGATACGTTTCCTCCAGCGAGGCGGGGCGGGTAACCAGGTCCTCCGGCTCGTGCCCGAGGAGCGCCACCAGGCGTTCGGCCCGCGCACCGGAGCGCGCATCCCAGTAGATCGTGACGGCCCAATTACCCGCGCGCGGACGGCGAATAATCACCGCTTCGGGGAATTCAGCTTCGAGGCCGGCGACAATTTCCGCCTTGCGCGCACCCAGCGTGAACGTTGTGGTTGCACCCACCCCGGCATAGTCCGCAATATCGCGAACACTGCCGCGCACCGCGATTTTGCCGGCGCCGATGACGGTGATGATATCCGCCAGTTCTTCCACCTCCGGCATGGAATGCGAGGTGAGGAGCACGGCGGTGCCGCCGGCGGCAACGTCGCGGATAATATCGCGCACCGTCAGTGCAACGTCGGGATCCAGCCCCGTGGTCGGTTCGTCAAGAAGGAGCAGCGGCGGGGCACCCAATAAGGCGCGCGCCAGGTGGAGACGCTGGCGCATGCCGCGCGAAAACTGGCCCACTTTAGTCCCGGCAGAATCGGTGAGTTTGACACGCTCAAGCACATCAGCGACGACGCCGCGCCGCTGCCCGCTCGCCACCCCTTGCAGGTCGGCGAAATAAAGGAGATTATCGCGCGCCGTAGCCCGCGGATAAAACCCTAGGTCGCCGCCCAACACCAAGCCCAGGCAGGCGCGAGCCTTCTCGGGATGGCGCACCGCGTCGATCCCCGCGATCCGCACCTGTCCCGATGTGGGAGCTAGCAAGGTGGCGCACATCCGCACCGTTGTGGTTTTCCCGGCCCCGTTCGGGCCGAGTAAGGCATGTACCTGGCCTGCCTGGACCTGGAGGGACACGTCTTCAACTGCAACAAATTTTTCTTTCCCGAAAACGCGCCGTACGTGGGCGACGTCGAGGACGGGAATATGAGGATCTATCAAAATCCTTATCCTTATCAATCCAATTGCCGTATTCAGGGCAGCATGAACCCCTATCGCACGCACCATTTAGGAAAGTACATAGGTGTACTCACCCGGGTTTCAGAAAGATAGATATAAGCTCCGGGCGCGCATCATCGCTAAGTGCGTGCGAGAATACGACTTTCTCGCATTTTTATATAAAGAGAATTTCCTTGATGCGATAGGTATTGGATTCAAGGACTCCCATAGGGCAGGTCGCTCCTAGATTGCAGTTTCAGTAACTATGCAGGTCATCCTATAGTCATGTGGTAGTGCTGTACAATCCCACTCATATTTTGAGACGTCGCGTGTGCTCGCTTGTAAGCGGTGCTCGCTCCGCCCGCCCCGTCTGCATGTGGCCCCGTGTGCACCTTCGTTCTAGCCGCAGAATTCCCGCGAAAATCACATCCGCGCGCCGTTCCCCGTTTTTCCGGGTGGGGTAATATGTACAGGCGGCCGGTTATCTCCGGTCGTAATACGCGTGCCCGCATAAGAGGGTCGCGGATCGGTCCCGGCACGGGCTGCCCAGTGGGTGGCGCATATGGGAACCGCGGTTCGTGGGCACCAGGGCGCGGCGGCAATTCCGCCGTCGTGCAAGAACCGATACCGCGCCATCGTAATGATGGCGCCTGAGAAAGGACGCCGCATGGCTGTCGTCACCATGAGCCAGCTGCTGGAAGCTGGTGTGCACTTCGGGCATCAGACCCGCCGTTGGAACCCGAAGATGAAGCGTTACATCCTCACGGATCGTAACTCGATTTACATTATTGACCTGCGCAAGACGGTCGCCGATATCGACCGCACCTACGATTTCGTTAAGGAAACCGTGGCGCACGGCGGAAATATCCTCTTTGTGGGCACCAAGAAGCAGGCGCAGGAAGCTGTGAAGGAACAGGCCGAACGCACCGGGATGCCCTACGTGAACGAGCGTTGGCTGGGCGGCATGCTCACCAACTTCCAGACCGTTGCCAAGCGCATTGAGCGCCTCAAGGAACTCGAGCAGATGGACTTCGAAGACGTCGCCGGCTCGGGCCTGACCAAGAAGGAACTCCTCATGCTGTCCCGTGAAAAGGACAAGCTGGAGAAGACCCTCGGCGGTCTGCGTGATATGCACCGTCTTCCCTCTGCCGTGTGGGTTGTGGACACCAACAAGGAACACCTCGCGGTCTCCGAAGCTAATAAGCTCAACATTCCGGTGGTTGCCATCCTGGACACCAACTGCGATCCGGATGAAGTTGCCTACCCGATTCCGGGTAACGACGACGCCATCGGCGCCGTTGGGCTGCTCACCCGCGTCATCGGTGATGCGGTAGCCGAAGGCCTCCTGGCTCGCGGCGCCGGCAAGAACGCCACCGAAGATGCGATGCCCGAGTGGGAACGTGAAGTTCTCGCAGCCGGGGAAGCTACTGAAGAAGCCACTCCCGCCGCGGAAGCTGAAGCTGCTCCGGCCGAAGTGACCGAATCTGAAGAAAACAAGTCCGAAGAAGCTGACGCCCAGGCCTAAGCCTGAGCGCTACAAGTGAGGAGTGAAGCATGGCTAATTACACAGCCGCCGATGTGAAGGCGCTGCGTGACAAGACCGGCGCCGGCATGATGGACGCCAAGAAGGCTCTCGACGAAGCCCAGGGGGATTCCGCCAAGGCCGAAGAGATCCTGCGCGTCAAGGGCATGAAGTCCGCCGCCAAGCGTTCGGACCGCACCGCTGCGAACGGCCTGGTGGCCTCGCATGTATCCGATACTGCTGCCGGCCAGCGTGGCATTCTCGTGGAGATCAACGCCGAAACCGATTTCGTGGCCAAGAATGAGAAGTTCATCGGTATGGCCGATGAGATTCTCACCGCCGCTGTGGATTCCGGTGCCGATAGCGTGGAAGCGCTGCTCGCCGCCAAGCTGGGCGATGGCACCGTTGCGGATCGCATCACCGCCATGACCGCGGTTATCGGCGAAAAGATGGAAGTCTCCCACGTTGAGGTCCTCGAGGGCGAGCACGTGGAAGCTTATATGCACCGCACCAACCCCGACCTGCCCCCGCAGGTGGGCGTGCTGGTGGCCACCGATGCCAAGGCTGCCGAAGTTGCGCATGACATCGCCGTGCACATCGCCGCGCTCGATCCGAAGTACCTCTCCATTGAGGATGTTCCGGCCGACGTGGTGGAAACTGAGAAGCGCATCGCCACCGAGACGACCATCGCTGAAGGCAAGCCGGAAAAGGCCGTGCCGAAGATCGTGGAAGGCCGCATGCACGGCTTCTACAAGCAGGTCGTTCTCGAGGAGCAGGGCTACGCCCGCGAGCCGAAGACCCCGGTCAAGACCATCGTGTCCCAGACCGGTGGCAAGGTGACCGGTTTCAAGCGCCTGCGCGTCGGTTCGCACGCTGAGTAAGTTCATGCGCGTGCCGGGACGTAGTTTCCGGTTGCCGGGAGCTTAGCTTTCGGTTGCGAGAACACTAAACGCCGGAGGGCGGGATGTACGAGAGTACGTCCCGCCCTCCGTTGTATGTAGCGCCGGCGCTTTGAGTGCAGGTGCGGCGCGATTGATGGGCGCCGGTGCGGGGCGATGTGTGCGCAGTGATGCGCGCCGTTAGTACGACGACGGAGCCCCGCGTGCCGCGGGGCGGGGCTACCCGACGTACGCTCCGTACCGAACTTTAGGATACGAGGACTTCAGTGGGTTCCGAATCCAAATAATCTTGCGATATGGTTGAAATGTATACTGTACCAGTCCAGAGCCGGGGTGCTTAATATTTGGAATATAAGGTGTAGACATGAATATTCTTTGAGAATAATATGCAATCGGAATGTATTTCAGCAGTTGTAAACTGAAGGAAATATTCGTCATGGTTGCACGCGTCTCGGGGGAGCTCATTTTGTCCAAGCATATCCGTGTTGTTCTAACTATTCTCCTTGCTGTGGGGTTCATCGGATTTAGCGCCGCTCCTGCCTCCGCAGATCCGACCGATGTTCCGATTAACGTGGGCAGTGACGCCTACGCAATTGATAATGCGGGGCAGATTACCAGCGAGAGCGAGTTTCTTTACGACTCCTCCAAGGGCGATACCGCCGCCGATGCCTATCAAATCGCCTACCGCGGCACCCTCGATATGACGAAGGTTTGGCAACTCTATAGTTTCTTCAAGAAGATGTGGCTGTGGAGAAACGACGATGACCAGGCACGCTACGCCGCCAAAACCTTCAGCGGGGAGTGGGATATTTCCTTCACCGTTGATCCCACGGTGGTCTCCTCAAATCCGGACTTCGTGAGCTGCGAGGCTGTGCAGTCCGAAATGGATAGGCAGAATGCTCCCTCCAAGTTTGGCGAGATCATGCGCTGCGAAACTGCGGCATACGATGCCACCACCGGCAAGTTCACCGCTCACTTTGGACTGCATCACGCGGATGGCAACAAGGTGACGGGCGCAGATCTCGATAAGCCGGAATACCAGCCCGCTAAACTTGTTCTCACCACCCCGGCGCACGCCTTCTACGTTCCACAGTCCAAGTTTGAGGCCGGCAAGACCTTCAAGATGGTGGAGCCCACCGTCCGTGGCAACATGACGATGGACTACTTCTACTTTGGCATGCCACTGCGTTTCAACGACACTTCGGATCCGGTGACCTTGACGATGGTTGCTACCAACGATGCCACCTTCACTTTCGCCAGTCGGGATCCTGAACGTCAGCTCCCTGAGAGCGTCACCAAACTTGTGCCGGAGCGTGTGACTAAGTTGCGTGACGGTGCACAGGTGACCCCGCCCGCCCTCGCGCAGACAAGCGTTATCGATGGCCAAGGTACCTGGACCTTTGACGCATGGGAACCCGCTGAGGCAACTGTGGCCGGAAGTGACCTCAACTTCGTTGGTTACTGGAAGTACGCGGTGAACCCCGACGCGGTCTTCACCGCAACGTACAAATATGTGGCGGTTGATGGCTCTGCGCTCCCCGACGAAGTGATGGCCACCTTGCCGAATTCGGAGCAGGTTACTCAGGGCTCGACAGTCACACCGCCAACTCCGGCGCAAACAGAGTTCACAAGTGCCACTCGTACTGAGAGTGCGGATGTGGCCACAACGTGGAAGTTTGATGGGTGGGAACCCACGAGCGCGGTTGTTGATGGCGCGGACCTGAGCTTCACGGGCACCTGGACGAAGACGGTTGTGGAAACACCGCTACCGCCCAATCCGGAGCCCGAACCGGAACCGGAGCCCACAACGGAGCCGGAACCCGATCCGACGTGTGATCCAACAGTTGAGCCAACGGTTGATCCGACGGATACTCCCAGCACGGATCCCTCGCCCCGTCCATCGACGGAGCCCTCACACACGCCGACGGTCGCTCCAACACCGGAGCCGGCACCCACCTCCGCGCCGCAGCCCACGGTGCCAGCGCCCGTGGCGCCCACGGCTGCTCCCACGATCTCCCCAACGGTCGCACCAACGGCTAAGCCCGCGCCAGTAGCACAAGAACTGTCAAAGACCGGGCAGTCCGCGACCCCGTTTGCGCTCGCTGCCGGAGTTCTTATGCTTGCCGGAGTCGTGATTCTCGGCTTGCGCCGTCGCTCTCACTAAAACACCCGAACGACGCAAGAAACGCAAGCTTAAAGATAGGAATAACAACGTGGGCAAGAAAACTGTTGCGGTAGTAGCCGCAGCCCTCCTTGGTTTTTCAACGAACGCTCTAATATCCCCGGCTTTTGCGGCGACAACGGTGGGGACGGAGCCGGAGCTCCGTAGCGCCATCACTGCCGGCCAGAGCGTGAGTCTGAGCGCAGATATCACGCTAACCGGAGAAATTGAGATCCCGAGCAACGCGGATGTGAGTGTTGAGGGCCAAGGGCATACCATTACGGCCGGGGCACCGAGCGCCGCCCCGGGCGGGAACGACCATTACAATATGTTCCGCACCGCTGGCGGGCAGGTGACCTTCTCTGATGTCACCCTTGATGGCGCAGGTAAGCGCCGGGGACTGTGGCTCGGTGCGGGCTCTACCGCCACCCTCGACAAGGTGGCGATCAAGAACGGAACAACCGCCGGAACCCGCAATTTCGAAGGTGGGGCCGTGTACGTTCTTGACGCCGCCCTGAACGTCACCAACGATTCGGTAATCGAAAACAATTCGAGTATCTGGTCACAGGCCACCTACGATATGTGGGTCGCAGATGAGACGAAGAGGAATCCTGCCTTTGGGAACCTTCCCGCCGAAACTCAGAGTGCTCAGATCAGCCAGATGCCTAACGGTGGGGCGATTTACGCCACCGGGGCGCGCTCTACGGTGAACATTAGCGATTCCACGCTCCGTACTAACCAGGCGAAGGATCATTCGCAGGACGGTGCAGGGGTACGCGGTAACGAAGGTAACGGCGGCGCCGTCTACATGGACGGTGCGGCCACATTGGTGGCGGAACGGACTTCCTTCATTGATAACCACGTCGCCCGGGTTTCCACGGGCGGGTACCAAGGCGGTGCGATCTATGCGGGTGACAGGACGACGGCGCGCATCACCGGCAGCACCGTCAACGTTGGCGCTCCCTTCAATACCGGTGGCTTCCTCCGTGCTTTCAACGCGAATGTCACTGTAGATAACAGCGATTTCACCTTCACGGGGCGTGGGAACGCCTACGGAATTTCCGGTGGTGCTTTTGCGAGCCAGAACTCGGCGCTCAAAATTAATAATTCGCGCTTCGTGGCCAGCGATAGTTCCAAGGTGACCTTCGCCGGCGGTTTCATCGATATCGTCGGCACCGGAAGTTTTGAACTGACCAATTCGCAACTAACGGGGCGCGGCAGCGGCAACGGAAAGGGGCTGGCCACCTTCGGCGGTGCTATTGCCTTTGAAACAGGATCGAGCGCCACCGCAGTGATCCAGAATTCCACCGTTCGCGATGTGCACGCAGACTCCAACGGCGGTGCGATTTCCCTTTCTACCCGGATCGGTGAAGAATCCGCGGTTAATCTTCGCGTTGTCGATTCCACGATTTCTAATGCCGGAGCCCTGGTTTGGGGGCCTGCCACACAAGTAGGCGGTGCGCTCTTCGTGGGCCCGGGAAACACGGTAGCTCTGGAAGGCGTGACGCTGAGCTCCGGGCGCTCGGGGCGCGGTGGTCTTATTTACAACGAAGGCTCTACCACCATCACCGGTGGGACGGACTCCTCGAAGCTCTCGGGAGGTTTTGTCTATTCGGCGGTTGGTGCGGGCATTTTCAATGACGGCTACCTGAAACTCGACGACATGAGTTTGGGCGGCAACAAGAAGGGCGACTGGTCAGTACATCAGGATCATCCGTCGAGCATCGAGGTGGATGGTGCCCGGATTGGGGAGTACCCGGGTTTGAATGTGTATGCCAACAAGGATGTGATCATCACGCCCAAGGCGCGCCTTGATACCGGTGACGTGCGGGTGATCGACGGACAATCCGCGGTGCTCCTAACGGGCAAGCTCACTAACCAGCTCAATATTTCCCTGAGCGAGAATGTCAAAAATGTCAGTGAAGCGCCTTACGCCGGGCAAAATGAGCCGGCGCAGCGCTACATTGGTTACACGGTTGCGAAAGGCACTGATGGCTACGCACCTGGCGCAGATGACGCGAATACGATCCACTATGTCACTCGCGATAACCGCCAGGCTGCCGCGGAATTCGGTGACCATACAGGTGCGGGTGCCTGGGATTACGTGCTTTCCGATGAGGGCACCGTGGTTCTCGGGCAGCGCGCCACGATGTGGTACCACCCCAATGAAGGGCACTTCGATGCCCAAGCGCAGAACGTTGAGGCAGAACAGCCCTATACGATCTACTCCTCGACAAAGCTCCTTCAGGAGCACCCGGCGGCTCGCCCCGCCCAAATGACCCCGTACCAGGGTACGAACCCGGTTCGCGAGGAGACGCGCACCATTACCGACAGCCTGGGCCGCACCGCTGAGCTTGGCACCTACACATTCGTGGGTTGGTATTGCTCTGCCGTCACTCCCGCCGAGATTGCGGGCGGGCAAGCGAATAATAAGGGATACGATTTCGCGCACGCCTTTACCGACGGTGTATCAGCTGACTCCGTGGCCGATGCTAAGGGGAACAAGAACCCGTGCACGGCCGCTAGTCGAGTAATTGGCGGCGAGACGGCGCGCGCTGAGCCCGCACCGTCACAGCCGGCCGCCCCTATCACGCAGATTGTGGACCCGAATGAGCTCACTGCCTATGCGGGCTACGCTCCTGCTTACGGCGTGACCTCCACATTCGTGAGCGGTACTGCCGGCAAGGAACTGCCCGAGGGCGTAAAGAAACAGACCCCCGCCATCGACACCAAAAACGGTGCTGGCTACACGGAGGGCGATACTGTCGCTTCGGCCGCACCAGATTTCACGGCGGTTCCCGATGGCAACGGCCAGTGGACTTTCCAGGGCTGGGATGCGACCACCAAAAAGGTCACGGGGGCCGATCAGGAATTTATCGGTACGTGGGTGTGGCAACAGCAGCTTTTCAAGGTAACCCATGAATTCCGTGCTGCGGACGGTGCTAAAAAAGCCCTGCCAGAGGCACTAGCGGCGCGCACTCCCGCCGATAACCTCGGTGAGAAGGGTCAGGGTTTCCCGAAGGGAACGCTTGTCACCCCCACAGACACCTTCGATAAGGCGAGATACTCGGATGCTCCCGGGGAAGTCTGGTCTTTCACGGGGTGGGACCGCGCGAGCGACACCATTACCGATGCCGACGTTCACTTCCTCGGCTACTGGAGCCTGACACGGTATCCGCAGCCAGCTGTGATGGGAGCCTACGGGGAATGGCAGGACGAGGAGGTGACCTGTGAGAAGAATACGGTGACGCAGACCCGTATGAAGACCACGTATACGGTCACCTGGAATGCCACTACTTTGGAGTGGGATACGGTCCCCACGACTGAGACCGAAAACCAGGAGCGGGAGAAGACTCCGGAGGAAGTGAAGGCCTGCACTCCGGAACCCACCAAGGCCCCGATGCTCACCGAGTGGATTGATGGGGAGAAATCCTGCGAGACCCACCAGGTAGTGCAATCCCGCACGAAGACCACGTACACGTATACCTGGAATGTGGAAACCCTGAGTTGGGATGAAACAGCGACACCGAGCACCGAGACGCAATCACGGCCAATGACCGCTGTGGAGCTCAAGGAATGCTCGGTGGAGCCAGATCCGGCACCGGAGCCTGGGCCGCAGCCGCCTGCACCGGCACCGCAACCGGAACCTGGTCCCGCACCGCAGCCTGATCCAGGGCCCGGCCCGGAGCCGGATCCTCAACCAGATCCGCAACCGGAACCGAGCAAGCAGCCTGCTCCGCGTCCTGACCCGCACCCGAGTGTCACGCCGTCGGCACCCGGAAGGCCGAGCCCCGAACCTACACGGGAGCCGAGTCTGATTCCGACACCGGTGCCGACGTCCGGGCAGCCAGCCCAGCCGGCGCCCACGCCGGATCAAACACCTACGCCACCAGCTGGGCGCTCGCAGCGCCTCGTGCATACGGGTAGCGGGACTGGCGGCGCCATTGGCGCAGCCCTCCTCTCGATGCTCCTGGGCGCAGGCGCCATGGTTTATCGGCGCGGTGAGCGTCGCTAAATAGGTAGCGTGAGATAGTTGAGCTGTGCGCTCCGTCCGGCAAGGACGGGGCGCACAGCTCCGTCGTCGTACCCTCACGCACCGTGCCCTGTCCCTATCTGCTCATAAATGTCTATAGCTCCCACCGGGCACTTTCACATAAGATGAGGGACGCTGAACTGACAAAGGAGTAAGAGGTGAGCATAACCATTCCCGATCCGCACACCCTCGCGGTTGAGAACGCCCGAGCGGCATACAAGAAAACTAAGAAACCGCTGACGCGATCCTTCGTGATGGCACTCTCGGGCGGTGCCTTCATTGGCATGGGCTACATTTTCTACATTACGTCGCAACAGGGCCTGGCCGACGGTCCGCTCGGCCCGGCGAAAGTCCTGGGAGGCCTGTGCTTCTCGGTTGGCCTCATCCTAGTGGTGCTGACCGGCTCGGATCTCTTCACCTCAACCACGATGACGGTTATGCCGCTCTACCACAAGAGGGTGCGTCCCCGGCGGTTCTTCGCTCACTGGGGCACTTCTTTGGCCGGCAATTTGGTTGGTGCGCTGTTTTTGGCGTTGCTCGTCTTTGGCGCGGGCCAGGCGCTCTCCAACGGCGGGGCGTGGGGGGAGGTTGCCCTCCATACCGCGGCGGGCAAGGCCGCGCATTCTATCCCGGAGGCCTTCCTCCTGGGCGTGCTCGCGAATATCGCGGTGTGTGCCGGTGTATGGATTGCGCAATCGGGGCGTTCTACGGCGGATAAGATTCTCGCCTGTCTATGCCCCATCCCGCTTTTCGTTGCCGCCGGATTCGAGCACTCGGTGGCTAATATGTTCCTGCTTCCGCTCGGCCTTATGTGCAAGTACTGGGGCGGGGATGCTTTCTGGAATTCCGAAGCGGTCCTCGCTTCCGGTCACGGGCTCGCTGACTACGCCGCATTCACGCCGGGCGCCGTTGCCCTCAATATCGGTGTGGTGATTCTTGGCAATATTGTGGGCGGCGGTTTCATCCTCGCCACCTACTTCTGGGTTGCGTATCTACGTGACGACGACGCAGCCGACGTTTACGACGCGCCGTTGAAGTAATCCACGCCGATACCGGCTAACGTGCCCGCATATGGACATACACGAAGCGGGGGCTTCCATCTACGTAGGAAAGCCCCCGCTTCGTGCATCTTACGCCGTTGCTACACCACAAAAACGGCCACGCACGCCAGTCCGATCCCCACAATCACCAGAGTGAGAAGGAAACCGAAGAGGACGGTGCGTGCCCCCGTATGCATAATCGTTTTGAGATGAACGCCGGCGCCCATGGCGCCCATAGCGGCGATGAGGAGCCAGTTGGCGACGTCGTTACCAAGAATCTGCAAGGCGCTGGCCGCCCAAGCCTGGTTTTCCAGCACGGAGGCGATCCCCACCGCGATCAGGAAGCCGAGTACGAATAACGGGATGAGAGGTGCGGAGCTCCGCGTATGGCCGTGAGTATCGAGTGCCGCACCGTCCAGCCCCGCGGCTCGGGCCTCGCGTTGCTTAGCGGCGCGCTCCAGTAGCCCCACCACGGCGATCACCGCGGCCAGGCACACCACGCGCCCAAGCTTGGCGGCAGTAGCGGTATCGGCCACCCCACCGTAAATATTGGCGGCGGCCACCACCTGGCCAACTTCGTGAATGGTGGCGCCCATCCATACAGCCGCCTGGTTGGCACTCAAGTCCAGCAGGTGGGCGAGCCAGGGGAGTGCCACCAGGGTGAGGGTACCGAAAAGCGTCACGCAGGCAATAGCGGTTGCCGCGGCGGTATCGCGTTCATCTTCGTTACGCACCCGCACCACGGCGGAAGTTCCCGCCACCGCGGAGGCCCCGCAGATGGAGGTGCCCACGGCGGTGAGAATAGCCGAAGCGTGGGGCACCCGCAGGAGTTTGCTCAGGGGCACAGAAATGAGCATCGTTGCGGTCACGCAGGTGACGATCGTGATGAGGGTACCCCAGCCCAAGCCCAAAATTGCGGGGATGGACAGGCGCAGCCCCAGGAGTACCACCCCGGTGCGCAGTACCCGTTTGGAGGTGAAAGTGAGACCGCGGTTTGCTGAACGAGGAATAAGTCCCAGGTTGCGCACCAGCATGCCCAATACGATAGCGAAGAGCATGGCGGAAAGCAGGGGCATCAGTTTACTCAGGCCCCAGGACGCTACCGCGATGAGAGCGGCAAGCAGCACGCCCGGCGTGAGGGCGCGCAGTGACGCCGCCCATGTGGCGGCATCAGAAGAAGTATTTTCATTAGACACCCGGATATTATGCCCCAGTGCACGCTGGTATGGTTAAGCCCGATGAACTGAGCGACGGGAGGCAATGGTGACGCTACTGGAACATGACGCGAGCTCGGATGGGGTCCGCCGAGTTCTTCTTAAATTATCGGGGGAAACTTTCGGGGCGGGTAGTGTTGGCGTCGATGCCGCGGTACTCCAGCGTGTCGCCGGGGAAATTGCCGAAGCGGCGGCTTCTGGAATCGAAGTAGCCATTGTTGTTGGTGGAGGAAACTTCTTCCGCGGAGCTGAATTGCAGCAATCCGGAATGGATCGTGCCCGGGCGGACTATATGGGGATGCTCGGTACCGTTATGAACGCGATCGCGCTCCAGGATTTTATCGAGCAGGCCGGAACCCAGTGTCGCGTGCAAACCGCAATTCAGATGACGCAGATTGCCGAACCCTATATTCCCTTGCGCGCCATCCGTCACCTCCAGAAGGGACGGGTGGTTATTTTCGGTGCCGGAGCCGGCATGCCCTACTTCTCCACCGACACGGTTTCCGCCCAGCGTGCCCTGGAGCTGCGCTGCGATGAGCTTCTTATGGGCAAGAACGGGGTGGACGGAGTCTATACCGCGGATCCGCGCACCCATCCGGAAGCGGAAAAGCTCACCGCTATCAGCTACGATACGGTGCTTTCCCATAATCTCCAGGTGGCCGACGGTGCCGCCTTTGCTCTGGCACGGAATAACTCCCTGCCGATGCGGGTTTTCGGTATGACCGAGCCGGGTAACGTCACCGCAGCGCTGCGCGGTGAGAATATTGGAACGGTGGTCTCCGCCCAGGGCGTATAGCCCCGCTAAGCCGGTAAGATATGTCACATCGGGCGCGTGGTAGCTGCGTCGTCGTACCACGTAGCTACGCGCCGTGAACGAAACTGCGAAGGAAAAAAGATGATTGAAGAAGCTTTGCGCGAAGCTCGCGAAAAGATGGGCAAAACTATTGAAGCAACCAGCGAAGAATTTTCGCATATCCGCTCCGGGCGGGCCAGTGCCGGAATGTTTAACCCGATTCTGGTGGACTACTACGGCACCCTCACGCCGCTCCAGCAGCTAGCCACCATTACCATTCCCGAACCGCGCACCGTTATGATCACGCCTTTCGACCCAGGTGCCAAGCAGGGTATTGATAAGGCGCTGCGCGAATCGGACCTGGGTGTCAATCCCTCCGATGACGGCAATGTGCTGCGCGTGAACCTCCCGGCTCTGACCGAGGAACGCCGCAAGGACTACGTCAAGCTGGCGCGCAACCGCGCTGAAGACGGGCGCGTGTCCATCCGTGCGGTGCGTCGCAAGGCTAAGGACACCCTCGAAGCTATCCAAAAAGATGGCGAGGCCGGGGAAGACGAAGTCAAGCGCGCCGAAGACGAACTGGAAAAGCTGACGAAGAGCTTCGTGGAGCAGATCGATAAGCTCCTCGAAGGCAAGGAAAAGGACCTGCTCGAAATCTAATGTCGCGCACCTCGTTGCGGAGCCTGCTCGCTCCGCGTCCCCCGCAACCGCCGCGCCCCACCTCCTCGCGGGCCGGACGTAACCTCAAAGCCGCCGTCCCCACCGCGCTCATCCTGCTAGCACTGGTGGCTCTCAGCGTTCTCTGGCGTATCGAGCTCTTTGTGGTGCTCGTGGTGGTGGCGCTCAGCTTTGCCGTATGGGAGGCCACCGGCGCGTTTCTCGCGCGCCGTATCCGGCTGCCGCTCACGACGCTACTGGCCGGGAATATCGCGATACTGGCGCTGGCCTGGTGGCGCGGACTCGGGGCCGCAGTGCTCGCTTTCGGGGTAACGGTGGTGGCCTGCGCTCTGTGGCTGGGGGTACGCGACCGGGCGCGCGCGCAAGTGAGCGACGCCGCCTGCGCGGTTTTCGTCTCTCTATGGGTTAGCGTGCTGGGGAGTTTCGCGGTGGCACTGTGCCAGCTGGATTCCCCGGCGTGGATGGTGGCAGCACTTATCCTTCTGCCCGTTGCCAATGACACCGGGGGTTGGGCTGCGGGGGTGCTTTTTGGGCGCCATCCGCTCGCCCCGCGAATTTCGCCGAAGAAAACCTGGGAGGGGTTGGCGGGATCAATCCTGGCCTGCCTGGTGGTGGCATTGTTGCTTGCCACAGTGGCTCTCGGGCACAGCGTGTGGTGGGCCTTCGGTATCGGGATGGCAGCGGTGGTGTGCTGCACTGCCGGTGATCTGCTTGAATCACGCCTCAAACGCTGGCTCGGTGTTAAAGATATGGGTGCAATTTTCCCCGGGCACGGTGGCATGCTTGATCGTATTGATTCCATCCTGCTGTGGGCGCCGTTCTGCTACCTTTTCTTCGCGGCGGCGCAAGGGGTGTTCTGAGGCGCGCCCGGTGTACGGTGCGACTGCGCTGTGAGCGAGAGCGGCGTGTGGTGGGCGCATATGGCAAAATGAGTGCGGCACATTAAGAGGGAAGGTCGGCAGGTCGGCACTGTGGTGCCGGCGTAGACAAGTGAGGTGAGTTGTGAGCACGTTTAAACGAGTGGGTCCGCTCACGCGCGGATACAATACCGAGCAGGTCGATGATTTCCTCGCCCGCGCAAAAGACGCATATTCGCGGGGCACTGGTGATATGGACGAAACGGATGTGCGGCGTGCCGGTTTTTCCCGCCAGCGTGGCGGATATGATCCGGCCCGGGTAGATGCTGCTCTCGACCGTCTCGAAGCTGCCTTTATTCATCTTAAGCGGGCTAATACTATCGGGGCGCGTGGGGAACAAGCCTGGCTCAACCTCGCTTACCAGGATGCTAAAAGCCTTTATCCGCGCCTCCTGCGCCCGGCTGGGCAGCGTTTTGCTGATGCTGAAGGCTGGGGATACCGCAAATCGGATGTTGACGAACTGCTCGATCGCCTCGCCCGGTATTTTGACGGTGAAGAAACCATCACCTCAGAAGTGGTACGCGACGCTATTTTCCCGGAATCACGCGGGAAAAACGCTTATGACGAAGCCGTCGTTGATGTGTTCCTCGAGCGGGCTGTCAGCGTCTTGCTTGCGGTGGAGTAAACGCACTGCGATGAAACGCTCCATTTGGCCGCATCGAGCTGCATCATCGCTGCGCCGTCTCACGGGCGCGGATAAATCCCGCGCTCTGGAATTTTTAGCCCGCGACCCGATCAACTCCGTGCTCGCCCGCGTCAATGTAGAACGCATGGGCGTGGGGACATCCTCGGCGCTGGCGGCGATGCACCGCCGCGATATTGAAGCACTAGCCTGGGACGGCGGCAATATTATTCCCCTGGGATTTTCCCCGGCGGGTCTGCGCGAACTGGGCGACGATATTCTTTCCCGTCATCGGGTAGCCTGCTCCATCCTCGGGCCAGCCGATCAGGTTCTTGGACTGTGGGAGCATCTGGAGCGCTCCTGGAGCCCCGCTCGCGAAATTCGTGCGCGCCAGTATTCCCTCTCTATGACTCACGCCTCCGCGGTAGCACCAGATCCGCAGGTGCGTCCGGCCGAGCCATGGGAATTCGGCGCTGTTTTCCCCGCGGCAGTCGCCATGTTCACCGAGGAAGTCGGATACGACCCGACTGTTTATGGGCCGAGCTACGGGCGGCGGGTCCGTGAGCTGATCCGCTCCGGTTACACTTTCGTGCGCATGGGCATCGATCCCGCCACCGGCGCCCCGCGGGTGGAATTCAAGGCTGATATCGGTGCATTGGCCGGGGGAGTGGCGCAGATCCAAGGTGTATGGACTGCTCCTGACCTACGGGGACGCGGGATAGCGACCCGGGCGATGGCCAGCGTCATCGACCAGGTGCGCGCCCGCTATGCATCCACTGTCTCCCTTTACGTCAATGACTACAATACCGCCGCGGTTAGGCTCTACCAGCACGTAGGTTTTAGCCGCGCGGGGGAATGGGCAACGGTCCTCCTCTAGCTTCAGGGCGCCGCATGTACCATCTGGCACCACGTTGCCGCTCCGTTTGGCGCTGTTGCTCCGTTCGGGTACCGTTCCCACCATCCGCTCCGGTGCCGAGTGGGCCGTGCCCCGTTTGCGCCGTTGCCCCATCCACCACCGGTGTCGCGCCGTCCTGCATCATGAGCGGGTAGAATGGCGGGCGTGCTGAGAATGTCTAGTCTTTTTGTGCGCACCTTGCGCGAAGACCCGGCCGACGCCGAGGTCGCCAGTCATAAGCTCCTAGTCCGCGGCGGGTACGTGCGGCGCGTGGCCCCAGGTATTTACACCTGGCTGCCGCTCGGCTTGCGGGTACTGCGGAAAGTGGAGCGGGTTGTCCGCGAAGAAATGGATGCATCCGGGGCTCAGGAAGTACTTTTCCCGGCCCTGCTCCCGCGCGAACCTTACGAAGCGACAAACCGCTGGAGTGAATACGGCCCCACCCTCTTCAAGCTGGTGGATCGCAAGGGTAACGACATGTTGCTTGCCCCCACGCACGAGGAAATGTTCACGCTCCTCGTTAAGGATCTTTATTCTTCCTACAAGGACCTGCCCCTCACGCTCTACCAGATCCAAACGAAGTACCGCGATGAGGCCCGCCCGCGCGCCGGCGTGATTCGCGGGCGCGAATTCGTCATGAAAGATGCGTATTCCTTTGATATGGATGAGGCGGGGCTGGACGCCTCCTACAATACGATGCGCGCCGCCTACCAGCGCATTTTTGAGCGCCTGGGCCTGCCTTACGCGATCGTCTCCGCCATGTCCGGTGCGATGGGTGGCTCGCGTTCGGAAGAGTTCCTGTTCCCCACCGCTATTGGGGAGGATACTTTTGTCCGGTCCGCGGGTGGTTACGCCGCGAATACCGAAGCGGTTACGACGCCGCAGCTCCCCGAACAGGACTTCTCTGACGTTCCGGCACCCGAGCTGGTGGACACCCCCGGGGCGAAAACCATCGCTGACCTGGTTGAGATGGCAAACCGGGTGCATCCCCGCTCGGACCGCCCCTGGAACGCCGCAGATACCCTCAAGTCGGTTATCGTGACCCTCACCCATCCCGACGGGGAGAAAGAAGTGGTGGTCATCGCCCTTCCCGGGGACCGCGAAGTCGATATGAAGCGCGTGGAAGCTAGCTTGGCTCCGGCCGAAGTGGAGCTTGCTTCTCCTGAGGATATGGAGAAGTACCCGGGAATCGTGCCGGGTTATACCGGCCCCGGTGCGGTTGGCCCGCAAGCGCGTGGTGGCGCCGTTGCTGACGGTGCCGATGACGGTGCAGCGACCGGCGACGGCGCAACGGTGCCGGTGGCGCGCCTCCTCCTTGACCCCCACGTGGCCCGCGGCTCGCGCTGGATCGCGGGTGGCAACGCGGTGGATAAGCACGTATTCAACCTGGTGTACGGGCGTGATTTCGAGGCCGATGGCGCCATCGAAGCCGCGGAAGTACGCGCCGGCGACGAGGCCCCGGACGGCTCGGGCCCGCTCGATATCGCGCGCGGTATCGAAATTGGTCATATTTTCCAGCTGGGGCGCAAATACGCCGAAGCGCTCGGCCTGACGGTGCTCGACGAAAACGGCAAAACCCGCGTGGTCACCATGGGCTCCTACGGCGTGGGTGTTTCCCGCGTCCTCGCCGCCATCGCCGAGCAGTACCACGATGAGAAGGGCCTGGTCTGGCCGGTGGGCGTCGCGCCCGCGCAAGTACATATTCTTGCTACCGGTAAGGACGACGCCGTCTTCTCTGCCGCGGAGGACTTAGCCACGCAGTTGACCGCCGCGGGTATCGAAGTCCTCTTCGATGACCGCCGTAAGGTGAGCGCCGGAGTGAAATTCGCTGATTACGAGCTCCTGGGTATGCCCTACGCGGTGGTGGTTGGCCGGGGTCTGGCCAATGGAACGGTGGAGGTACGCACCCGCGCCACCGGGGAATCCGAAGACGTGGCGGTGGCGGATGCCGCTTCGCGTGTACAGGAGCTCCTGGCTGCTGCCCGGGCTAGTGAGTAGTCGCTCCCACGCTGGCTGACAGGGTGCTCGGATCTTGTAATTCGTAACTACAAAATGCGCTTCCAGCTGCATAAATATGTATGTTCTGGAAGCGCATTTTGTGTGCCCGGGGGCGGGCCGGAACGGGCAGGTATCCGGGCTATGTTCAGCTAAAAGGCACCTAGGACCCCCACCGCGAAGCAGAAAGCCAGGAGAGTTCCCATATCCGCGACGGTCTCAAGGTTGAACCCGAAACGTGGCGGTTTACTGCCGGGCTTGCGGTATTTCTTGACGATAACGAATAAAACCGTGAAAACGGCGCAGGCGCCTAACAAACGCGGCCATTGGTAGGCGAGCGCCTCGCCGTAGCCCACTTTTTCTCGAGTAATGCCCGTGAATTATTGACGTGGAAAGCGAGTAACAAGAAAATCCACAGAACATAATCGGCAAGCAGGTCTAAAATGCGCCGCATACGCCGCTCAATGGCAGAGTCTTCATCTGAACGCGGCAATCGATTAGTGAGGCCGGGGCGGTCTGGTTCATCGCTGAGAGAAGCGCTATTTGTCCACATACAAATAATGTGCCGTATTAGTTATTGATTATTACGGGGATAACGTAATTAGCCTGCCGTGTGCGGTGAAAGCCCGGGGAGTGCGGGACTACCGAGACTCTGGCCCGTGGCACCGCTGGCGCCTGTAACACCGCCCGCAGCGGTCCCGCCGCCACCACCATCCAAAGCAAGCGCAAAATTGAGAGCCTCCGTGGCCGGCGCTCCGCTTTGCCATAGTGCACCGATCAAAGTGGCGTACGCGGCGGATGCGAGCTCGTCCTCTGCAACAGCCGGGAGGGGAATGCTGGCGGCGCGGGTATCCGGGGTGCCAGCGCGAAGTAGGGCTTCTTCCAGATCAGCAATGCGCGCGATGCGTTCCATGCGCTCGGCATGTCCCTCCATACCCCGGCGTGCCGCATCAACTTCGTACCACTGGCGGGCCGTATTCGCGGCAGCGAGAAGCTTCGCGTCGCCGCCCGCCGATGCCAGCTGAGCGACGTCGTACCTAGGGCCACCCGCAACCGCGGCACCAAAGGGATCGGGGGCAGGTAACCCGGTAGCCACGGCCACTACCTGAGCATCCCACGTTGCCCGCAGCGCAATAGCGAAATAGAGTGCGCGCTCGCCGGCTACTTCCTCAGATATCTCCTCGCGAGCGACGACGCCTTTCGCTGCGCCGCCTGTTGCGCCATCCGCCGTACTCGCGGTCGCGCCTTTCGCCGGAGTTTCCGCTTCGGGCAGTAGCGCATCCGCGGCCGTTACCGCAGCGGAGCTAATCTTGGATAATTCCGCGAGTAATTCAGCAGCATCGGGAGCCAGGGGAGAAGGCTCGGGAGAATTTGTATGCCCGGCCGGGGCACCGCTCGGCCACGCCTGCCATACCCCACCAAGCTGGTTCTCCCATATGCTCGCGTGCTCGGCAACATCCTGGTATACCTGCGCGGCGTAGCCGGCCGTTTCAGCGGCCAGGTCGGTGGCGGCCGCCGAGCACCGCTGGGATGCCACGGCAAGACTTTGGCGCAGTTCTTGCGTTGTCGTCATGGGTGCGGGGGAGGGATCGCCATGTTCCCACCGTGCTCCCATCGCAATAAGAATGGCGCCAATGATGAGGATCGTAAGCGCGGCGGTGCCCACCAGCTGCACAGTGGTTCGAACCGGCTGAGAGGTGCGCCGATGAGTGGGCGCTCCGCTCCGGGGTGCAGCTGCCATACTTCTCCGCTTTCTTGACGAGAATAAAACCGCTTATATTGTGCCACCTCCACCGGCCTGGGAGACGGTGCGCGCGCTGATGACGGTGCGCTGCGCACCGTGCCACCATCGGCACCGGAAGAGCTACTTGCACCGTCGGCGCGGGCATCGATACCTGCGACGTAGGCACCGCCTGGCACACCCGTGTACCACGGCGCGGCGCGGAAACTGTAGGATTAGCCCATGAGTCATTCCAAGAGTTCGCGTCCTCCCGCGCGGCGGGACCGCCGCTCTACCGGGCCCCGTAAATCCAGTCAGGCACAGCGGACCGGCGAAATCATCGCCGCGATTGAACCTCTTGTTTCCCAATGCGGGCTCTACCTGGAAGGCGTAACGGTGGGCCGTGCCGGTGGGCGCGCCGTCGTTCACGTCACGGTCGATCTCCCCAGCGGCCCCGGTGGTGTTGGCTCAGATCAACTGACCGACGTTTCGCGTCTTATTTCCGCGCGTTTGGACGATGTTGATCTCGTCCAGGGTGCCTATAACCTTGAAGTGTCCACCCCCGGTGCCACCCGCCCGCTCGTGGAACCGCGCCACTTTTCCCGCGCAGTGGGGCGCCTGCTGCGTCTGACACCCTCCGGTGAAGATGAGATCGTGAGCCGGTTGCGCGCCGTCGAGGGCGATACCCTGGTCCTCGCATCGGATAACGGGGGAGCGGAACGGCGCTTACCCATTGGCCGGGTGGAACGGGCCCGTGTTGATATTGAATTCCATCGCGACGGCGAGGAAGAGTAGGAGAAATCGTGGATATTCAAATTCACATGAACGAGCTGCGGGCCCTGGAAAGTGAACTTGGCCTGAGCTCCGATGTACTCGTCGAAGCAATTGAAGATGCCCTGTTGCACGCCTATGCGCGGGTGCCCGGTGCGATTCGCGGGGCCCGGGTCGATATGGATCGGCGCACCGGCAAAATCGTGGTGTGGGCCCCGGAAATTGACGAAGAAGGTAATGTCGTCGGTGAATTCGATGACACCCCGCACGATTTTGGGCGCATTGCGACGGCGACGGCGAAATCCGTGATCGCCCAGCGCCTCAAGGAAGCCGAAGCGAATCGCGTGCTCGGCTCCTTCAAAAATAAGCAGGGTGACATTATTTCCGGCGTTGTGCAAGGCCGGGCCGGGCGCGATAGCTTCTCCCGCGATCTCCTCGTGGAAGTGGGGGACCACGAAGCTATTTTGCGAGCGGAGGAACAGGTTCCTACCGAGCATCTCAACAGGGGGGATCGCATCCGCGCCCTGGTCTTGGACGTAGTGGTCACCAGCCGAGGTGCCTCCATTCGGCTCTCGCGTACCCACCCGGATTTTGTGCGCCGTCTCTTCGAACTGGAAGTGCCTGAAATTGCCAGCGGGACTGTGGAACTCGTGGCGCTCGCGCGCGAAGCGGGGCACCGCTCCAAGCTTGCCGTGTACGCGGAAGATCCGGAGGTTAATGCCAAGGGCGCATGTATTGGCCATAACGGTCAGCGCGTGCGTGCGGTCACCACGGAGCTGGGTGGGGAGAAAATTGACATCGTTGATTACAACGATGATCCGGCGGTATTTATCGCCGCGTCACTGTCCCCCGCGAAGGTAACCCGGGTGGATATCATCTCCGTGGAGAAGCGCCAGGCCCGCGCCATTGTTCCCGATGGGCAGGCATCCCTCGCTATCGGTAAAGAAGCGCAGAATGTGCGCCTGGCTGCCAAGCTCACCGGGTGGTCCATCGATATTCGTAAAGAATCCGATGTGCAAGAAACTCCCGCTGTGGAAATTTCCGGTGGCGAAGCCCTCGGCGGAGCTGAACACGGGGAAGATCACGCGGCACAGTCGCATGATGACGTGCGTTAGTAGCATCTTGCCGCTAAAATAGATAGGGTGTGAATTTCGAGGCGGTGGGATGATGGCGAAAAATCCGCGCATGTGCGTGGGGTGCCGTCAGCGTGCCGCCCGGGAGGAACTGGTGCGCTTAGCGCTAACCGATGCGGGAGTTGTTGTGGATAAAGAACAGCGGCTGCCCGGCCGGGGAGCGTGGGTGCACGCCCGCCCTGACTGTCTAGCCAGGGGAATGCGGACGGGACAACTTGCGTATGCCTTTCGCTGCGCCGTCGTTCTTCCTCCGCATGCCGTAACAGAAGTAATCAGTTCGCTCGCGTGAGCGGAGCGAAAACCCGAGACCAAGAAAGCGGGTTGGAAGCTGATGGGCACCCGATGAGTACCCAACGATGAACAACCGGATTTAGCGGGTCCGTGCGCACTTTTGCCGGGCCCAACGAAGGAGAACTGTGGCAAAAGTCCGCGTCCATGAACTCGCCAAAGAACTGGGGGTGACCAGCAAGAAGCTGCTGGCCACACTCAAGGAGAATGGCGAATTCGTCAAATCTGCCTCGTCCACCATTGAGGCACCTGTTGTGCGTAAAGCACGTGAATACTTTGAAGCGCACCCCGAATTGGTTGAATCCAAGGGGAGCGCTAAGCCGGCACCGCGCAAGCCCGTCCGTAAGCATCCCGTGGCGCCCGATGCGGTGGATATGCCCGCCGGTTCGGCCTCGATTGTCGATGTGACGGCACAGGCGAAGGCTGCCGCGAACTCCGGTGCTGCCCGTACTGGCACCGGCGCACCCAAGCCCGGCCCGAAGCCGGCCCCGGCCAAGCAGCATGCGGATAACGCCGCGGCGCCCACCCCTGCCGCGGTGGCGGGCGCTGACGGAACCGTTACCGGAACCGGCGCTAGCGCCGGTGTGCCTAAGCCCGGCTCCGCAGCTGGCGCTCATGGCAGTGCGGCCCCGAAGCCCGGTAAGCCCGGCCCGCAGCAAGCCGCGCCGAAACCGGCTCCCAAGCCCGGTGCGTCTGCACTGTCCGGAAAGTCCGGGGAAGCGGGTTCTGCCCACGGTGCCGATGCCTCGCACGGCGGCGCAAAGCCCCAGGAAACTGGGCACTCCGGCCGCTCCAATATTCCTACCCCGCGCGGCGCGGTGAAATCCGCCAAGGCGGCGCGTGCCGAAGCTGATCAGCGCACCCCGCGCCCCGGGAACAACCCCTACGCCACTTCGCAGGGTATGCCCCGTCCCGGTGGCGGGCGCGGCCCGCGGCCCGGCAATAATCCGTATGCCACTTCGCAGGGTATGCCCCGTCCCGGTGGCGGGCGCAAGAATGCGGGAACTTCCCGCCCCGGTGCGCATCAGGGCGCGCATCAGAACAACCACGGTGGCGGCGGGCAGCGTTCCGGTGGCGGGCGCGGGCACGGAGGTTCGCGTCCCTCGCCGGCGATGATGCCCAATCAGATGGCTGGCGCTCCCTCCTCCGGGCGGGGCGGTCGCGGCGGTGGCCGCGGGCGCGGCCCGGCAGGTGGCGGTCAGAACCGCGGCGGTCAGGGTCGGCCCACCGGCGGTTTCACCCGCAGTGGCGGGCGCTCGCGCGGCGGTTCCACCGCCGGTGCTTTCGGGCGCCGCGGAGGTGGCGGAGGCCGCAAGTCCAAGCGGACCCGGCGCGAAGAATACGAGGCACAGTCCTCGCCGATGCTTTCCGGCGTCCAGGTTCCCCGCGGGGATGGCTCCACCGTGGTGCGCCTGCGCCAGGGTGCTTCGCTGGCGGACTTCGCCGAACGTATCGGTGCGTCCTCGGCGGCCCTCATCACCGTGCTCTTCCGCATGGGCGAAATGGCCACGATGAACCAGTCGCTGGACGAAGATACCTTCAAGCTGCTGGGAGCCGAACTCGGCTACGAGGTGGAAGTTCTCTCCGCTGAAGATGAGGATCGTGAAATCCTGGAGAGCTTCGATATTAACCTCGAAGAAGAAGAGCTCCTGGAAGACGAAGAGAGCCTCAAGCCGCGTCCCCCGGTTGTTACCGTTATGGGCCACGTGGACCACGGTAAAACCAAGCTCCTCGATGCGTTCCGCCACTCGCGGGTGGAAGGTACCGAATCGGGCGGTATTACCCAGGCCATCGGTGCTTTCCAGACCGATATCGAATACGAAGGCGAAACCCGGGCGATCACGTTCATTGATACCCCCGGTCACGAAGCCTTCACCCAGATGCGCGCCCGCGGTGCGGATATTACCGACATCGCGATCCTCGTGGTCGCCGCGGACGACGGTGTGATGCCCCAGACGGTGGAAGCTATCAACCACGCGCAATCCGCGGGTGTGAAGATCATCGTCGCGGTCAACAAGATCGACGTGGAAGGCGCCAACCCGCAGAAGGTGCGCAGCCAGCTAACCGAATACGGCCTCATCGCCGAAGAATACGGCGGGGACACCATGTTCCTCGACGTGTCGGCCAAGCAGCGTATCGGCATCGACGATCTCCTCGAAGCCATCCTTTACGTGGCCGATGCCGAACTGGAACTCAAGGCCAATCCGGATCGCACCGCGCGCGGTGTTGCCATCGAAGCGAAGCTCGATCAGGGCCGCGGTTCGGTGATTACCGCACTGGTGCAAACCGGTACGCTGCGGATCTCCGATCCCATCGTGGTGGGTATTGCCCACGGGCGCGTGCGCGCCATGTTCGATGCCAGCGGCAATCCGGTCAAGGAAGCCGGGCCTTCCATGCCGGTCCAGGTGCTCGGCTTGGACGCGGTGCCCTCCGCCGGGGATGCCTTCCTCGTGGCGGACGACGAACGAACCGCACGCCAAATTGCCGAACAGCGCGAATCTGCCCAGCGGGCGGCTTCTCTGGCACGGCGTCGCAAGCGTGTCTCGCTGGAGAACCTCGGGGATGTCCTCAAGGAAGGCAGCGTCGAAACGCTCAACCTTATTATCAAGGGCGATTCCTCCGGCGCGGTGGAAGCGCTGGAATCCTCGCTCCTCGATATTGAGGTCGATGACGAAGTGGCGCTGCAGATCATCCACCGTGGCGTGGGTGCCATCACCCAGAACGACGTCAATCTCGCAACCGTTGATAACGCCGTCATTATCGGCTTCAATGTGCGCCCGGCGGAACGCGTAGCGGATCTGGCCGAACGCGAAGGCGTGGAGATGAAGTTCTACTCGGTCATCTACCAGGCCATCGAGGAAGTAGAAGCGGCTCTCAAGGGCATGCTTAAGCCCGTCCTCGAAGAAGTCCAGCTGGGCAGCGCCGAAGTGCGCCAGCTCTTCCGCTCGGGCAAGGCCGGCACCATTGCCGGCTCCATTGTCCGCACCGGCGCGATCAAGCGTGGGGCGAAGGCACGGTTGGTACGCGACGGCGTCGTGGTACAACCCGAGCTCGAAATTGTCTCGCTGCGCCGCGAAAAGGACGATGTTACCGAAGTACGCGAAGGCTACGAATGCGGCATTACGCTCGGCTACCGCGATATTCACGAAGGCGACATTATTGAAACCTTTGAGATGCAGGAGAAGGCCCGCAGCTAGGGGACTGTCCTGAGGAACGTTGCGGCCCGCCGGCTCGCCACTGGCGCTGGCGGGCCGCAGCATATCCACCAGCAATAAAGGAGATGAAGATGGCTAATCCCCGTGCGGAACGGGTGGCGAAACGTATCCAGCAGATCGTGGCGCAAACCATTAACACCCGCATGAAAGACCCGCGCCTGAATATGGTGACCATTACCGATACCCGGGTGACCGGTGATCTCCAGCATGCCACCGTATTCTTCACCGCGATCGGGCACGAGCACCAGGTGAAAGATGCCGCCCGCGGACTGGAAGCGGCCAAGGGCGCTTTGCGCTCGGAAGTGGGGCGTCAGCTCGGCTTGCGGCTTACCCCGACCCTGGAATTCGTGGCCGACGAACTACCCGAAGGAGCCCGCACTTTTGAGGACGTGCTGGCCGCGGCCCTGCACCGTGACGCCGAACTGGCGCGCAACGCGGAGGGGAAGGAATACGCGGGGGAGGCAGATCCTTACCGCAAGCCCCGTGAGGTCACGGAAGGCGACGGCGCCGCCGCACCGTCAGGCTCCGAGGCATCCCATGAAACCGATGCGCCAGAATCCCTGGCCTGATCTGCCCCGCGCGCAGCATCCGGCGCCGAGCGGCGTCCTGGTTATTGATAAACCCGCTGGGGTGACCTCGCACGACGTGGTTGCCGCGCTGCGCCGTCTATGTGGCACCCGTAAAGTGGGGCACGCCGGTACGCTCGACCCGATGGCCACGGGGGTGCTCGTGGTGGGTATCGGCGCCGGTACCCGCCTCCTCACCTACCTGAGCGGGGCCGATAAGGATTACCGGGCTACGTTCACGCTCGGTATCGGCTCTGATACCGAGGATTGCACCGGTAGCGTCACGTTCGCTCCAGGTTTTTCCGGTACGACGGCGCAGCTCGACGCTGCCCTCTCCTCCCTCCAGGGTGATATTTCGCAGGTGCCCTCGGCGTATTCGGCCAAGAAGATCGCCGGCAAGCGGGCCTATGACCTGGCTCGAGCTGGCCAGGAGGTGGTGCTCGATGCGGTGCCGGTTCATATTGCTCGGCTGGAGCGTAGCGGGGAGCTTCGCTGGCACCAGGCGCCGGTAGAGACTCAAGCGGGAACTGTGCCGGTTGCGGATGTTGATGTGGAAGTGAGTTGCTCCTCGGGTACCTACGTGCGCGCCCTTGCCCGCGATACCGGGATAGCGTTGGGAAGCGCAGCCCTCATGAGCGCGCTGCGGCGCACCCGCGTGGGTGGCTTCCGGCAAGCCGAGGCGGTGAGCGTAGCGGAAGTGGCGCAACTGGTGCAGGGCGGGGCACAGCCCCCCGTTATCCCACTGGCGCAGGTGGCGGCTCGCGCACTCCCGACGGTGCAGATCGCGGCAGCCGAAGCCGAATCCGTGCGCCACGGCCAGTTCCTTGAGTCACGGGGGAGAGCAGTGGATCCCGCCGCAGGAACGGTACCGGGACAAGCACCCGGTGTGGGAAGTGAAGCTGGCACCGTCGCCCTGCTGCACGACGATGAGCTTGTTGCGGTGGCACGCCGGCACGGGGATACCTTCCGGCCAGCCACCGTCTTCCCGGCCGGCGCATAAATACAGAGATACGTAGACACACGGGTGCATAAAAATCCCCGCGCCGGCACCTCTCGGGTGACGGCGCGGGGTGATGCACGTGCTAGCGATAATGTGCGGTTAGTTCGCTACCGCGGCACGGTGGATATGCTCGAGCATGGCCACCCGCTCGGGCAGCGAAGCATTGGCCGGCACGCAGATCTTGGCACCCAGATACTGCGCCCCGCCCTCGCGAGCGGCATTGGCACAGCGGGTGATTTCTCCCGCCGTCATAATCGATGTCGGTTCATCGGTCTGCGAGGGGAGATGCCCATCAATCCAGGAGTAGCCGTACTGGGTTTCTGCCGGGCCCGCTCCGGAGAACATAAGACCGGCAAGTACCCCAGCCTGTCCGCACGCCTCGATATGCGCGAAAGCAGTATCCGCGCTACGTTCCTCGAGTGCGGAGCGGCCCCAGTTAATGTGGATACCCAGGCCCAGCTCTTGGCAGATGGCAATTTCTTCCTCGAGAGCAAGGAAGCCCTTTTCCGGAGCTTGACCTTCAATATAGCGGTCACAATGCTCAATCACCGGAACTGCCCCGGACCAATCCCACTTCGATAGCTCGGCAAGGGAGGCGCGGAAAGCTGCGCCGTCGGCCTGCTTTGTGGGGGCCGAATGGAGCTGCACCTTCGTGATGACGGTGCGGCCGCTGAGTTGAGAGAGGGAAGCAACGGCGTCGCGAATCTCGCGGGTGAAAGTGAGAGCGGCCGCGCGGCCCTCCTCATCGGGGGAGGCCAGTCCGAAAGCCGGGTTTTTGCCGACGTTCTGCATGGTGCCGGGAATCGCGGTAATTGTGTTAAGTGTCCAGTGCGGGGCGATCACATCCGCAATAGCCTTGGCATCGCTGGCCAGGACTCCGGGGAAAGGAATCTCGATTCCGGAGATCCATTCCTGCTCCGCCAGCAGGTGATAGTAGTCGGGCTGCGAGGCAGGTTCGGGGAGCGAAGCATATGCCCCAACAACGAAGGGGAGTGTCATTTATTTTCCTTCCAAAATAATACTTAACGTAGCGCCGGATCGCCGGTACGGACGGTGTCCACCTCCGCGGGAGTGGGGGAGTACGCACCGTCGTGGCTGACGGTCAGCCCCGCCGTAATAACCGCCTGGTGTAAGGCGGGGCGCACGTCGGAGAAGTGGGCGGCGCGCAGCCGCTGCTTGGCTTCCACCGACCCGAGAAGCCCAGCCTCCATAAGCCCGGCCAGCATCCCGGCCATAAAAGAATCGCCGGCACCCACGGTGTCTCCCAGCTCCACATTGAGCGGATCGACGACGAGCATATCGCGCTCCCCGGCTAGCTTGACATAAGCACCCCACGGCCCGCGGGTGACCACCACCATGCCAGGCCCGGAGGTAACCCACCGGCGCATAATCCGCTCCACCGGCTCACCGGGGTAGAGCCATTCGAGGTCCTCATCAGACGCCTTGACCACATCGCACAGTGCCACCAGTTCCTCAATGCTCTCCCGCACCTTTTCGGGAGAACCCATCAGATCCGGGCGGGCATTCGGATCATAAGAAACGGTGCCGGTGAGGGCCTGGCGCTTGACGGCGCGCAAAATCTTCTTGCTCGAGGCACCCACCACCGCAGAGTACGAACCACAGTGCAGATGCCCCACCGTATCCGGGTCCGGAATCTCGGGGAGGTCCGATTCGACGTCGAACTCATAACGTGCCCGGCCCTCCGCGTCGAGGAAAGCGCTCGCGGTGGTGGTGCGACTGGCGCCGTCGGACCCGGGGACAATCTCCACACCCATGGCGGCTGCCTGCGAAGCGATTCGTTCCCCGCGCTCATCACGTCCGAACCAGGTAGCGAGCTCCACGTGTTGGCCGAGTCGGGAGACACCGGATGCCACATTGAGAAGTGAACCGCCCACGACCTCAGTGCCCGGTCCGGTCTCTCCTTCACGGATAATAATGTCCACAAGCGCTTCACCGGCGCTCACAAATCGTGCCATTGGTGCCTCCCATCGCCACAGCTGTTCTGCGCGCAGGCCCGGGGCACCGTAACCTGGCTGCCCGACGCTGCGCACGCTTTCTTCGCGTACCAGTTTATCTGGAAAATCACCGGGATTTTGGGGTATACGGGGCAAGAACGGCCCTGCGCCATGACGGAAAAATGTCAAGCCCGCGCGCGCAAAAAATTCTGGTTTTTGCGCACGTGGGATAACGGTGGGGATAAGCTACCCTGGAGAACGTGCAGATTTGGACATCTCCCATAGATATTTCGCCGGATTTTGACCGGAGCGTGGTGACCTTCGGGGTATACGACGGCGTCCACCGTGGGCACCGCGCCGTTCTCACCCGCGCGGTTGATATTGGCCGGGAACTCGGTTGGCCCGTTATTGTTCTCACGTTTGATCCCCATCCGGCCACCGTCCACCGCCCCGAGGCGCATATTCGCCTCGTTATGAGCCTGCAAGATCGTATTAACCGCATTGAAACACTGGGAGTGGATGCGCTCTATCTCCAGCATTACGACGCGGCCTACGCCCGCGCCACCGCCGCGGAATTTGTGCGGGATCAGCTTGTGGGCCAACTCCGGGCCGGCTTCGTGGTGGTTGGGCACGATGCCCGTTTCGGGGCGGGGAATACCGGGGATGAGGCGGTGCTGCGCCGCCTCGGTACCGAGCTGGGTTTCGGTGTGGAAATCGTAGGAGACCGCTGTGACGCCGCGGGGGAACGGTGGTCCTCTACCCGGGTGCGCGCCGCGCTTGCTACCGGTGATGTCGCTAGCGCAGCGCAGATCCTGGGGCGCCCGCACCGTATTCACGGCACCGTGGTACACGGGGCACGGCGCGGGCGTGAATTGGGGTTCCCCACCGCCAATCTCAGCGGGGATGATTTGGGCGAAGTTCCCGCGGATGGCGTGTACGCCGGGTGGCTGGTGCGCCATATTCCAGGTGGTACCGCCGAAGAATATCTCCCGGCAGCCATCTCGGTGGGAACCAATCCTCAATTCGAGGGCCAGGAACGCACCGTGGAAGCCCACGTACTCGGGCGTAGCGATCTCAACCTCTACGGAGAACCCATCAGTATCGATTTCGTTTCCCGTATCCGCCCCATGCTCACATTCGGTTCGGTTGATGAATTGTTGGCACGGATCGACCTGGACGTTTTGGAAACCGCAGACCGACTGGGTGTTCCGCCCGCCGGACGTGTCCCACCCGGGTCAGTGCAGGCCTCATGACCGGCCGCATCATCAGCACGGTCGGGAAACGGCGTGCAGCATTCGCTAGGGTAGGTGCATGAGTACATTCGCTCTTCGCGTCGCCATCAATGCTCTTGCGCTGTGGGTGGCCACGCTCTTGATCCCCGGTCTGGCAATGGTGGGGGAGGCCCCCGATACCCTCCGTCTCATTGGATGGTTCGTGGTGGCCGGCCTCATTCTTGCCATCCTTAACGCGGTTATCCGCCCGATCCTGAAATTCCTTTCCTTCCCGCTCTATATCCTCACCCTCGGGCTCTTCTCCCTCGTGGTCAACGCGGCGATGATCTCGCTCACCGCCTGGGCCTCCCAGGGCTTGGCGGTGCACCTGGTTGTGGGCAGCTTCTGGGCCGCGCTCTTCGGCGGGATTGTGGTCTCCCTCGTCAATATGGTGCTCAGCGGTTTCGTCGATCGCTCCTAGCTACCTGCCATCTACCGGCCAAGAGAAAGCGGGGAAGGCCACACCCGCACTGGCGGATACGCCAGTGCGGGGCGTCGTCGCCGTGTGCTAGAATTTTCAGGCCGTTTACATCGGCCACGGTAGCGTCATGCCTGGGAGAACATGCCCCGGAGCTCCGTGCAACGGAAACTAAGGAGAATCGCATGGCCCTCAAGCCTGAAGAAAAGCAGAAGATCATTGCCGAATACGCCACGCACGAGGGCGATACCGGTTCCCCCGAAGTGCAGGTGGCTCTGCTCTCGGCTCGTATTTTGCAGCTGACGGAGCACTTCCGCTCGCACATCCACGACCACCATTCGCGTCGTGGTCTTATGCTTCTTATCGGCCAGCGCCGCCGCCTTCTCAGCTACCTCGCTGAGGAAGATATCGAGCGGTACCGGTCGCTGATCGCACGTCTCGGCTTGCGTCGATAAGTACTTAAAGCGGCTCGGGTTTCATCCCGGGCCGCTTTCCGTATGCCCGCAGGCGTGAGAAGCTGCTCAGCATCGCCGCAAGTGAACCGCGCGCGGTGCTCAGCTGCTTGCTCGGGCACTACGATAGACATGGTGTGGCGCGCCTGCGCACCCCAATATGTGGAGTACCGCGAACGTGGTCTTCGGTGATGGTTGACGAAGGCGGGAACGCTAGGGCCCGTTTTCGTGAATTACCACTGATGGCCGCCTCGCGGCCGAAATAAAAGGAGGTCCCGTGGAGGGTCCCAATATTCATAGTGTGGAAGCCGTTGTTGATAACGGTTCCTTTGGAACACGTACCATTCGTTTTGAAACCGGGCTGCTGGCCCAACAGGCCAACGGCGCTGCCCTGGCCTACCTGGACGGGGAAACCACCGTTTTCTCCGCCACCACCGCCTCGAAAAGCCCGAAGGAACACTTCGATTTCTTCCCGCTGACGGTGGACGTGGAAGAACGCTCCTACGCGGCCGGTAAAATTCCCGGCTCGTTCTTCCGCCGCGAAGGCCGGCCCGGTACGGACGCCATTCTGGCCGCCCGCCTCATCGACCGCCCGCTGCGCCCGCTCTTCACCAAGGGCATGCGTAACGAAGTGCAGATCGTGGAAACCGTCCTCTCCATCCACCCGGATGATGCCTACGACGTTCTCGCGATCAACGCCGCCTCCCTGTCCACCTCGCTGACGGATCTGCCCTTCGCCGGGCCGGTCGGCGGCACCCGCGTATCCCTCGTGGACGGGCAGTGGATCGCCTTCCCGCGCTGGTCGGAAATGGCGCGCGCCACCTTCTCCATGGATATTGCCGGGCGCATTGTTGGCGACGACGTCGCCATCACCATGGTGGAGGCCCAAGCTCCCGAACAAACGGAAGCTAATGTGGCCGCCGGTGGCATCGCCCCCACCGAAGAGGTTATTACCCAGGGTCTGGAAGCCGCCAAGGGCGTTATTCGCACCCTCTGCGAAGCGCAGCTCACCCTCATCAACGAATGCGGGAAGCCCACCGCGGACTACCCCTTCTTCCCGAATTACACCGATGCCCAATTTGAGGCCGTCGGGAACGCTCTCGGGGATCGTTTCAACACCATCCTCGGAATTGTGGACAAGGTGGAGCGCGATACCGCTCTCAATGACCTCACCGATCAGATCGTTTCCGAACTGACGGTGCCCGCCGATGCCCAGTTCGACCTGGAAGAAGACGGCCCCGGGCTCGCCGCCGCGGTCAATGACCACTTCAAGGAAGTCATGCGCCGCCACGTCCTCACCGAAAACGTGCGTATGGACGGGCGCCGCCCCACCGATATTCGTTCGATTTCCGCGCAGGCCGGCGTGCTGCCGCGCGTGCACGGCTCGGCGATCTTCCAGCGTGGTGAAACGCAGATCCTCGGGGTGACCACCCTCAATATGCTCAAGATGGAACAGCCGCTGGATAATCTTTCCCCGATTACCCACAAGCGTTACATCCACCACTACAACTTCCCGCCTTACTGCACCGGGGAAACCGGGCGCGTGGGCAGCCCCAAGCGCCGCGAAATCGGGCACGGACACCTGGCAGAAATGGCACTGGAATCCCAGCTGCCCAGCCGGGAAGAATTCCCCTACGCCATCCGCCAAGTTTCTGAGACGATGGGCTCGAATGGCTCCTCCTCCATGGGTTCGGTGTGTGCCTCGACCATGTCCCTGCTCAACGCGGGTGTGCCGCTCAAGGCCCCGGTTGCCGGCATTGCCATGGGTCTCATCTCCGCCCAGATCGACGGGGAAACCAAGTACGTGACCCTGACCGATATTCTCGGTGCGGAAGACGCCCTGGGCGATATGGACTTCAAGGTGGCCGGTACTCGTGACTACGTGACTGCGCTGCAACTGGACACCAAGCTGGATGGCATCCCGGCGGAAGTTCTTTCCGCGGCGCTGTCCCAGGCCCGTGACGCCCGCCTGGCCATCCTCGATCTCATGAACCAGGCCATTGATGGCCCCGATGAGATGGCTCCCACCGCGCCCCGTATCCTCACCGTGAAGATCCCGGTAGATAAGATCGGCGAAGTCATCGGCCCCAAGGGCAAGATGATCAACCAGATCCAGGAAGATACCGGCGCGGAAATCACCATCGAAGACGACGGCACCGTCTTCATCGGCGCCTCCGACGGTGTTTCCGCGGAAGCTGCCCGTGACACCGTCAATTCCATTGCCAACCCGCAGCTTCCCGAAGTGGGCGAACGCTACGTGGGTACCGTGGTTAAGACCACCACCTTCGGTGCGTTCATCTCCCTCACCCCGGGCCGCGACGGCCTCCTCCACATCTCCCAGATTCGCCGCCTCGTGGGTGGCAAGCGCGTGGAGAACGTGGAAGATGTCCTCAACGTGGGCGACAAGGTTGAGGTCGAAATCGGTGAAATCGATGACCGCGGCAAGATCTCCCTGGAAGCGGTGGTTCCGGAAGGCGAAGCGAACGCCGAAGCGGAAAGCTCCGATCAGGGCGATAACGGTGATCACGGCGAAGCGGAGGAGAGTGCCCCGCGGCAGAACCGGGCGCGTTCCCGTTCGCGCCGGCGCAGCGAGTCCTCGGCGCCCAGCGCACCTTCGGCAGATGACTCCGATGCTGATTCCAGCTCGAGCCGCGGTTCGCGTGGAAGTCGCGGCTCGCGGCGGCGTCGTCGCACCGTTCACACGGACGAAGACTAAAACCCGCGCCTACGGGCGCTAGGTAGAGTGAACTCCCCGAATGTTTCCGGACGTTCGGGGAGTTTGCGTAACTATCCAGGAAAGTATTCCCATGTTGTATAGCGAACTGCCCCTTCCGCTTAACGCGGGCGCCAGTCTTAATATTGACGACGACGGCGCACTCCTACGCCGCACCGTCCTCCCCGGCGGGCTACGTGTCCTCAGCTACCGCCTGCCCCATATTCACTCCACCTACATCAGCATGTGGGTGGGCGCCGGGTCTCGCGACGAAGTGGCGGAGACTCAAGGATCCACCCATTTCCTCGAACATTTGCTGTTCAAGGGTACGAAGCGGCGCAGCTCCCTCGATATTTCACGAGAAACGGATTACCTGGGCGGGGGATTCAACGCGGCCACCTCGAAGCAATACACCCACTACCACGGCCATATCTTTGACGAGGACCTGCCCCAGGCCATCGATATCCTCGCCGATATGCTCACCGGCGCGACCCTCAGCGCCGAAGATTTTGCGGTGGAACGCGGCGTTATCCTCGAAGAACTCGCCATGTACGCCGACGATGCCACCGATACCGCCATGGAAAAAATCCCGCAGCTGGTCTTTGGGGATCACCCGCTGGCGCGCCCCGTCGGGGGAACGGCGCAGACGGTGCGGGCTTTGCAGCACGAGGCGCTTCTCGAGCACTACCACGGGGTCTACCATCCTGATGAAGTGGTGGTGGTTGCCGCGGGCGCCGTCGACCATGACAAACTATGCGAGCTGGCGGTGGGGGCACTGAGTGCCGGAGGTTGGGATTTGAGCACGGAGCGCGATGCGCACCCGCGCCGTATCGCCCCACCCATTACCTACCAGGCGGCACACGACCTGCATATTCCGAAAGAAGTGGAGCAGGCGGCGGTCATTGTAGGAATGCCGGGGTTGAGCTTGACCAGTGAGGACCTGCCCACCTTGCTCGCCCTCAACGCGATTCTGGGTGGAGGAACATCCTCGCGGCTCTTCCAGGAAATTCGGGAACGGCGCGCCCTGGCCTACTCGACCTATTCCTTCCCGATCAGTTACCGCGAAGGCGGGATGTTCTGCCTGGCGGCCGGGTGTGCCCCGCATAATGTGGGTACCGTGCGCGAGCTCATGATGACCGAATTGGATCGCCTCGCCCGCGACGGTGTGAGCGAAGAAGAAACGGAATCTGCTTTCCGGCGCCTGCGCGCCGATATTGTTTTCGACGCCGAACGAGTGGGCACCGCCATGACCCGGCTCGGTACCTCCGAGCTGGTGCGCGGCAGCCTCATTTCGCATGAGGAACACCTGCGCCGGGCCCGCGCCGTGCGCGCCGCCGATATAAACGAGCTGGCCGGCCGCATTGCGGCAGGCCAGCGTTCGTGTGTAACGGTCGGACCGGAGAAATAGCGGACGCTCCGCTGGTTCGCTAGCCGGTTTTTCGCTATTCGGCGTCCTCCGGGCTAGGCGCGGACGGGGCGCTTTCCACCGACGGCGCGGCCTCCGCGGCAACGGGACCTTGAGCGTTCTCTGCATCCTCCGCTCCGTCCGCGGTGGGATCGTCCACTGGTGCGTGCACCACCTTGAGGGTGCGGTAACGGTTAAGCGCCGCGGCGATATCCACCGCGCGTGGCCGGGTCAGGAAGGCCGGTTTTTCGCCGGCCCCCAGGGCATCCAGACCGTGCGTGGCAATGGTCTCCTCCAGGCGAGCAATACCTTCCGGAACGGTGTATCTGCCGCGCAGGCACAGGGCACGGGTGGGGTCGGTCAGGGAGCGAATTGCCCAGGCAATCGCGGCGGTCTGGCCCGGATCCACAATCTGGGGCACATCACTGACATCAATATCCGCGCGGTCTAGCGAAATAAGATCCACCCCGCGCGATTTCGTTTTCGCCTTCACCCCGTGGGCTTTGAGCGGGAGCGGATAGCGCGGTGCCGGGTGCGTAAACTCAGCAATATCATTGCGTTCCCGCGGGTGCGCTGCCGCCACCGCGCGGGCCTGCTCCGTGACATCGTGGCACACATAGTGATCCATGAGGAGCACCCGATCCGCGGCATCCAAATAATCGCCCGAGCCACCCATAACCATGATGGTGGAGATACCGGCGCGCGCCATACCTGCAACCCGATCCACAAAAGGTGTAATAGGTTCCTGAGTGGCAGGAACTAGTTCGCGCATCCGCTCATCACGAATCATGAGATTAGTAGCCGACGTGTCCTCATCAATAAGCAAGACCCGCGAACCGGCCTCGATGGACTCGGAAATAGCGGCGGCCTGCGACGTGGAACCTGAGGCGTTTTCGGTAGAAAAATCGGTGGTGTCGGTGCCATCGGGCAGGGAATTGATGAAAGCGGAGACATCCACGCCGGTCACCCAGCGCCCATCGGCAGCACGCACCTTCATCGCGCTGGGATCCAGAGCCACCAGCTCGCGGCCGTCCCCGGGGATATGCGGATAGACGCTGCGCTCGAGAGCGGAGAGCAGCGTGGATTTACCGTGGTAGCCCCCGCCGACGATCACCGTAATACCCGGGATAATCGGCATGCCGGTCACCTCACCGGCATGGGGGAGGTGCACGCTTTCACGTAAGCTCTCGGGGCTGGTGAAGGCGATGGCGTCTGTCAACGGCAGATCGGAAATGCCTGAGCGGCGCACCAGCACCGCGCCGTCGTTAATAAAACCAATCCAGCCGCGCTCCCGAACCACTGCCTGGAGAGCGAGATAATCCTCATAGGCTTCCACGTGCCTGCGTAATGCGGCCCGGTGAGCAGCGAATTCTTCCCCTTCGGAGGAGAAATTGAGCGTGGCTTCGATAATCTCGGGAAGGTACTCATCTGCGGTTTGCGCCATGGCGTGCCCGAGGATGGTGCGCCCCTGAGCCGGGAAATGACATTGGAAACGTAGTTCCACGTGGTTGGCGAAAACAGTCGCGCTCGAACGCTCCAAAATCTCTTGCCCCACTTTCGCGATGGAAATATCGCGGGAATGACGGGCGCGCTCCGCAAAAGTACGGGCCAGGAAATCAGCAACAGCCAGGCGCTGTTCCGGGGTGGTGAGAAGGTCAGCGGGAATCCCCACCTTCGCCGGATCTGCCGTCACCCGCAACGAGGAGGGCGGGGCGTAGGGATCGGATTGCACCCGATCAATATGGACCGTGTACATGCCGTAGTCATAATCACCGATAACGGACTTGTAGGCCGGGTAGTTACGTCCGTCCAGTTCGTGGAGGCGATCGATAAGATCGACGTCGTCTCCCTCGACCCGCACAAATTCACGCCGTTCCCGCGGCCCCCCGCCTCGCCTATCCCGACGGTCAAATTGGCGATCCCGGCCTCCGCGCGGGCCCCGGCCTCCCCGGTAGTCGCGCCCACCGTGGGCATCGTAACGTTCCGAGCTGTGCTCATATCCAAAACTCATAGCACCTAGTCTATCCAGGCCACGTAGCATGGACGGTATGACTATCAACGTAGCTGTGATCGGTGCGGCGGGACGGATGGGGAGCACCGTGTGCACCGCCGTTACCGATGCTCCCGATATGAACTTGACCGCCCGGATCACCAAGGACGATCCCATCAACGCCCAGACCCTGGCGGGTGCCACCGTGGGAGTGGATTTCACCGTTCCCGATGCAACGGAAGATACCGTGCGGGCTTTGCTGACCAATGGCTGTCACGCCGTCGTCGGGGCCACGGGATGGACCCCGGAAAAGATTGCGCGCATCGAGACGGTGGCCAAGGAGACGGGGCGCCATGTGCTTATTGCCCCGAATTTTGGTTTGAGTGCCGTGCTCACCATGATGTTCGCGGAAATGGCCGCCCCGTATTTCGAATCCGTCGAAGTGGTGGAAATGCACCATCCCGATAAAGTGGATGCTCCCTCGGGAACGGCGCGCGCCACCGCGGAGAAAATCGCGGCGGCCCGGGCGGCGGCCGGATGCGCCCCGGCTCCCGATGCCACCGTCGGGCCTGCACCCGCTCGCGGGGAGAAAATTGCCGGCATCCCGGTGCACGCGGTCCGCCTCCGGGGCCTGAATGCCCACGAAACTGTGCTGTTGGGAAATCCGGGGGAACAGCTCACTTTGCGCCAAGACTCGTTCACCCGTGAGTCTTTTATGCCCGGGGTGCTTCTGGCCATCCGCGGCATTGACCAGCATCCGGGCGTGCAGGTGGGATTAGAGCGGTACATGAGCTGGGAACGATAGGCTGAGCCCATGGACGAGCACACTTTGCCTTCACGTAGTTTCGGATCCGTTAGCGTCGCTATGGTGACACCTTTCCACGCCGACGGTTCCTTGGATGTCGATGCCGCGGTGGCGCTGGCCACCACCCTCGTGGATCAGGGCTGTGATTCCCTGCTCCTATCTGGCACCACCGGAGAATCTCCCACCACGCACCAGCCGGAAAAAGACGTCCTGGTGCGGGAAGTGTGCGCGGCGGTGGGTAACCGCGCCATGGTGATCGCCGGTGCCGGTTCCAATGACACCGCTCACGCAGTGCGCATTGCCCGCGGCGCCGAGAAAAGTGGGGCGCAGGGGCTGCTCGTCGTCGCCCCGTATTACAACCGGCCCTCCCAAGAAGGCGTCTACCAACATATTGTGAACGTGACAGAAGCCACGGATCTGCCCGTGATGGTTTACGATATCCCGGGGCGTACGGGGGTACGGCTCGAACTGGATACGCTGCTGCGCCTGGCTGAGCACCCTCGCATCCGCGCCGTCAAAGATGCGACCGGGGACGTGGCGGCGGGTTTCGTCAAAATGGCACGTACCGGCTTGGAATATTACTCGGGCGACGATGCCCTCAATTTCGCCTGGCTCGCGCACGGGGCCTCCGGGGTGATTTCGGTGGCCGGGCATGTTATTGCAGCACGCTTGCGGGCGCTGGTGGAACAGGTCGACGCCGGAGATCTGCCGGCCGCCCGCCGGGAAGCCGCCGCGCAGCGCCATATTATTTCCGCAATTATGGGAAGTGGTCAGGGCGCCGTTATGGCGAAAGAAGCACTCAAACTCCTCGGGGTCATTCCCTCCGCAACCCTGCGTCTGCCCTTGGTAGGGGCATCTACGGCGCAAATCGCCGCATTGGCCGAAGCGCTGCGCGCTGAAGGCCTCCTCGCGAGCTAAGCGGTGCGGGCACGGCAGCAACGGTGGTGGGCACCGTGCGGCACGGTGCCGCAACGAGGTAGGGTTCCTGTGCCGCAACGTGCCCCGCCGTTGCGGACTAGCCGGCCACCAGTTTTACGCCCGGGCACGAAGCACCTATGGAAGCGCCGCGCTTCGTGAGAGAATACAGGGGTGAGTGATGAAGTGAAGAAATCTGTACCACCGCTGCGGAACGCCGTTCGTATCGTCCCCCTTGGCGGACTCGGTGAAGTCGGTCGCAATTGCAACGTTCTTGAATACCAAGGCAAATTGGTTGTTGCCGATTGCGGAGTGCTGTTCCCCGAAGAAGCCCAACCCGGTGTTGATCTTATTCTCCCGAATCTTGACTACCTGGAAGATCGCCTCGAGGATATTGCCGCCATCGTGCTCACCCACGGGCATGAGGATCATATCGGGGCGGTGCCGTATCTGCTGAAAATGCGCCCGGATATTCCGGTGATCGGCTCCCAATTGACCATTGCTTTCGTGGAGGCGAAACTCCAGGAGCACCACATAACCCCGAATGTCACCGTGGTGGCCGAAGGGGATTCCATGACCATCGCGGGCATGGAATTTGAGTTCATCGCCGTCAACCATTCCATTCCGGATGCACTGGCCCTCTTCATCCGCACCCCGGAGGGCAATATTCTCATCACCGGTGATTTCAAGATGGATCAGCTTCCGCTGGACGGGCGCCTCACCGACCTGCGTGCTTTCGCGGCGGCCGGGGATGAAGGCGTAGACCTCTTCATGTGCGATTCCACCAACGCCGAAATTCCCGGTTTTGTGCATTCCGAATCGGAAATTCAGCCGGTGATCGATTCGGTGATCGGCGGTGCTACCGGGCAGATCGTTGTCGCCTCTTTTGCGTCGCACGTGCACCGGGTCCAGCAGGTCCTCAACGCCGCGGCTCATAACGGTCGTAAGGTCGCATTCGTGGGTCGCTCTATGGTGCGCAATATGAAGATTGCGGAGGACCTGGGGTATTTGGACGTGCCAGAAGGCACCGTCGTCGACCTCAAGAATATGAAGGACCTGCCCGAAAACCGTCGCATTTATATGTCCACTGGCTCCCAGGGTGAACCCATGGCGGTGCTTTCCCGCATCGCGAATCGCTCCCACCCCAAGGTAGCAATTAATCCGGGGGATACGGTGCTGCTGGCCTCCTCACTCATTCCCGGAAACGAAAATTCGGTGTTCCGGGTGATTAACGGGCTCATCAAGCTCGGCGCGAATGTGATCCACCAGGGCAATGCGCGAGTGCACGTATCCGGGCACGCTGCCCAGGGCGAATTGCTCTACTGCTACAACATATTGCAGCCGGCCTACGCCATGCCCATTCACGGGGAGGTGCGCCACCAGGTCGCGAACGCTGGTGTCGCGGTGAAAACCGGGGTGCCTGCCGATAACGTGATTCTGGCGGAAAACGGTTCGGTTATCGATATGATCGACGGCGAAGTTCGCCTCGTCGGCTCGGTGCCTTTCCAGAATATTTACGTGGACGGCTCCTCGGTCGGGGATATTACCGAGTCTGAACTCAAGGACCGTCAGATTCTTTCCAACGAAGGCTTTATTGCTATTTTCGCGGTGGTGGATACCAATGCGCGCCGTATCGTTACCGGCCCGCACCTCCAGGCGCGCGCTATGGCTGAAGATGGGACTGTTTTTGACAGCATTACTCCGGAAGTCACGCGGGCCCTGGAAGAAGCCGTGGCGAAGGGTTCGGACAGCTACGGGATGCAGCAGGCCATGCGGCGTGTGGTGGGGCGCTGGGTTTCCCGCAAACTGCGCCGTTCGCCCATGATTATTCCGACCGTCGTAGAGGTGTAGTCCCCCTCGCACGCGGCGCGCCGGGAGGGGTAACTTTTTGCACAAAGGCTAGGCTTTTGATGTGAAGTTTCAGCGACGTGTCAAAAAAACCGAGAAAGAGACGACGGCGCCCGCGCGCCGCCCGTCCCGACGCTCCGCCACGCCCGCAAACGGGGCGGCCACGGAGCGGGCGGAGGGGCGGCAGCTGACGGGTAACGTGCGCAACGCCCTCGTGGCGACGTTCCTCGGTCTCGCGGTAATTGTGGCACTGCGCGAATGGTTCAATATTTCCGGAGTGCTTGGCGGGGTTATTCACCACGCCACCGCCGGTATCTTCGGGCTGCTCTCCGTTCTTCTTCCCGCCGTCTTCTTGGCCCTCGCTATCAGGCTGGTGGTTCCGGCGCGCGGGAATGAACACCGGCGGGTACTGCTGGGCGTGTTGATTATCGTGGTGTGCCTGGCCGGCATTATTCATGTGGTAAAACAGCCGCGTAGCCCAGCCGACTACTTCGCGGACGTAGAAAACGCCGGCGGCCTGATCGGGTGGCTCAGCGGGGGCGTCCTCGAGATGCTTTTCTCCCCGTGGGGAGCCGTTCCTATCCTCGTCATTATTATCCTGTGGGCCGGGTTCTATATCGCCGACGTCTCCATGGCGGATATTGCCGCCACCATTCGGGACCGGCGCGAACAGCGCCAGCTTGATGCGGGGGATGAGATCGCCAACCGCGGGCATTCTGCCTCGGTGCCTTACGATTCGCCCCACGACATTGACGCGGCGGAGAACACCACCCGGCTCCCGAGCGCCGGGCGCACGTCCCGGCGCGGTAGGAAATCTGCGCGTAGCTACTTGGACGCGGCACTTTCCGGCACTCCTTCTGAGAACGACGGCGCAGCTACCGATCCCGCAGGCAGCAACGACGGAAATGGTGCGGACGGGGCTGCGGGGGCCGACTGGACAGACGGTGTGAACGGCGCGCAGCCCCAGGGCGCCACCACGGTGTTGCCGCAGGCTACGGCGGGCAGCGGGGCTGCGGGCCGGGCCGCGCCGTCGCCGAAAAAAACGGTGCGCACCAAGAAAAGCGGCGGCGTGGCTGAGACCCATGATGCGGAGGCTACGGTGCCTGATCTTCCCGCACCCGATACCGGTGCACCGTTCACCCGCACTCAGCAACTGGCCCTCGATCCGAGTATTTTGTATGAGCTTCCCTCCCCGGATCTGCTCAAACGCGGAGCGGTGCATCCCGAACGTACCGAAGCCAATGATCGTGTTGTGGCTGCGCTTACCCAGGTCTTCACTGATTTCGGGGTGGATGCGCAGGTAGTAGGCTTTTCGCGCGGCCCGACGGTCACCCAGTACGAAGTTGAATTGGGGCCGGGTGTCAAGGTAGAGCGCATCACCCAGCTCTCGAAAAACATTGCTTACGCGGTGGCGAGCGCCGATGTGCGTATTCTTTCCCCCATTCCCGGTAAATCCGCGATCGGCATCGAAATTCCCAATGCGGACCGTGAAGTGGTGCAGCTAGGCGACGTCTTGGCTTCCGACGTGGCGCGCCGTGACCACCATCCCCTCACCGTGGCGGTGGGAAAGAACGTGCGTGGGCAGTTCGTGGTGACCAACCTGGCGAAAATGCCGCACCTGCTGGTGGCGGGCGCCACCGGTGCCGGTAAGTCATCGTTCATCAACTCGATGATTACCTCGGTGCTCATGCGTTGCACCCCGGACGAAGTGCGGATGATCCTCGTGGATCCCAAACGTGTGGAGCTGACGATTTACGCGGGCATTCCCCATCTCATCACCCCGATTATCACCAACCCGAAGAAGGCCGCCGAGGCGCTGGAATGGGTGGTCAAGGAGATGGACGCGCGCTACGACGATATGCAGTCCTACCGCTTCAAGAACATCACCGATTTCAACGAGGCGATACGGGCGGGCACCGTTAAGGCGCATGATCCGCACCGTACCCTCCAGCCCTACCCCTACCTGCTAGTCGTGGTGGACGAATTGGCTGACATGATGATGGTGGCCCCGCGCGACGTGGAATCCTCCATCCAACGCATCACCCAGCTGGCGCGCGCCGCCGGCATTCACCTGGTGCTCGCCACCCAGCGTCCCTCCGTGGACGTGGTCACCGGTCTCATTAAAGCGAATATTCCTTCCCGCCTAGCCTTTATGACCTCGTCGCTAGCTGATTCGCGTACCATCCTCGATCAAGGTGGGGCGGAGAAGCTTATCGGGCAAGGTGATGCTCTCTTTATGCCGGGCGGTGCCCAGCCGATTCGCCTTCAAGGTGCCTGGGTGGACGAGGCGGAAATTGAGCGTGTTGTCGAGCATGTGAAAACGCAGCTGCGCCCCCAGTACCGCGAAGACTTCCAAGAAACGGTAGAGGCCGCCGGGCGCGAGAAGAAACAGCGCGAAGAAATCGGTGAAGACCTCGATATTCTGCTCCAGGCCGCGGAAATTGTTATCACCACCCAATTCGGATCCACCTCCATGCTGCAACGCAAATTGCGCATTGGCTTCGCCAAGGCGGGGCGGATGATGGACCTGCTTGAACAATACGAGATTGTGGGGCCCTCCGAAGGCTCCAAGGCCCGCGACGTGCTGGTGGCCCCGGAACTGGTGGAGGATGCCCTCGCTATGCTGCGCGGAGAACGCGACTCGATTTACGAGGACGAAACAGGTGATGGCGGGTCCGGCGCCGGCGTAGCGAGAACGGGGGCACCTGACGGAGCTAATGGCGCGGAAACGGGGCACGGTGCGGAAGGCGGGAACGCCGGGAACGGCGCGAACGGCGCCGGGTACGCAAACCGCTACGCCGAAGATCCACTGGCACACGACCCGGAGAGCACCGCACCCACCTGGTATGACGACGATGACCCCGCTGGCGAATCCGGGGAGGACGCCTGGCAGCTCACGGGGCGGTAAAGTAGGGCCATGTCTCACACGAACGCTCCGGAGGCGAGCGAGCCGCCCCTCCTCAATATTGCGAATGCTTTGACGGTCACGCGGATTATCCTCATCCCCGTTTTTATCTGGGTGTTCTGGGAGCCCACTGCTACTCGCAGTTTCTGGGCGTGGGTAGTTTTCGCCGTCGCCGCGTTCACTGACCGCCTTGACGGGCAGCTGGCGCGTTCGCGGGGCCTCATCACCAACTTCGGGAAACTTGCCGATTCCATCGCTGATAAAGGCCTCATAGCAGCGGCGCTCATTATGCTGTCTCTTCATGACCGGTTGTGGTGGTGGGTCACCATCCTCATGATCTCCCGCGAAATTTTCATTACTCTGGTGCGGATGCTCGTGGTGACGAAACAGGTCATGGCAGCTGGATGGATCGGCAAACTCAAGATGTTTGCCCAGTCCATCGGTGCCGGTATCCTCATGCTGCCGTGGATCGCGTGGCTTGGTCACCCGGGCGGAGATATTTTCCAGTGGCTCGGGTGGATAACCCTCGGGGTTGCCCTCGTACTTTCGGTGTGGTCCGCGATCGGATATGTCGGTGACGCGGTGCGTATTGCCCGCGGTGGCGGCCACGAGGCGCACTCATGACGACGGCGCAGCCCATCGGCACGGCGGAGCTCGCCGCGCTTACGCAAACTTGCGTGAGGCGCTTGCGGGAACGCGGCCTCAGCCTCGCCTGCGCGGAATCCCTCACCGGCGGGCTGCTCACCGCACAATTCGTCACCATTCCCGGGGTTTCCGCGGTGCTGCGCGGGGGAGTGGTCAGCTATGCCACCGACCTCAAAGCCAGCATCCTGGGCGTATCCCGTGAACGTCTACGTAGCCACGGGCCGGTGGATCGGGACGTGGCGCTCCAGATGGCGCAGGGCGTATGCGACGTCGCCGGAGCTGATATCGGCATGGCCACCACCGGGGTAGCCGGGCCCGGCCCGCATGATGGACACCCGGCGGGAACGGTATGGATTGCGGTGAGCACGCGGAACGGGGCGCATATGGCGCGCGAACTTCATATTGCCGGGGGGCGTAGCGACGTACGGAGCGGGGCGGTGCGCGGCGCCGTCGAACTTCTTGACGCGTTTTTGCACGACGGCGTAACCGATCAGGGCGCCGAGTCGGCTGTGTCCTGACTAACTCCTGTTCGCTCCCAGTAAATCTTCAGATTCGCCTGGCTTAATATTTGTGGAACCTTTTGATGGCCTCGTGCCACGAGCCTGGCACCGGAGGCGATGAAGATGTTTCGCTCTGTGGGGAATAAAAACAGGAAGTAGGCGTTGAGGTTAGTGATGACAATTGATACCCGTACCGGCGTAACCCGGAAGAATGATTTCGTAGTGCGTCCTGAACAGCGCCAACCCGCTCTCCTTCGCGAAGAGATTGGCGAGGTTTTACGGGCTTACCGGCAACGGCAAGGGCGTACCCTGCGGGAAGTTTCCTCCGATGCACGTGTATCTCTCGGATATCTCTCCGAAGTTGAACGTGGCCAGAAGGAAGCTTCTTCGGAACTCCTCGCTTCGATTTGCCGGGCGCTTAATGTACCCATGAGTCACGTGCTGCGCTTGGTTGCCGATCGGATTGACCTGGTTGAAGGTCGCATCCCGGCCCATCTGCGCGTGCCGGAAAGCCCGGCGGAACTCATGCGTGGGGAACTCTCCACTACAAAGTAATCCCTGTGCACCACGTCGCAAACGGCGCGGTCAAGGTGCGCACCGCTCGCGAAGCGGGGGCGCTCAGAGCTAGCTCCGTGGCTTCAGCTCTCCTTGATACGCGCCGTTATGCTATGTCGGAGCGCTTCTCGCCAGGCGCGTCTTACCCTCGACCCCACAACACATGAAGGAATATAATCCACCGGTGCGTGAATCAGAATTCTGGCTCAATATTGATCGTGCTTTCCCGCATGGGCGCGGGAGAAGTGCAGCCCAAGATCTCGTTCTTTCCGCCCTGGGAGATCGTAGCCCGGCCCAAGCCCTTGAAGCTGGGGAAGATCCGCAACGTATCTGGGATGCCGTGTGCGACACGATGGGATTCCCGGATTACTATCACTACCTCCATAGGCTTAGCCCGGAAGATTTCGCGGCCCGTGAATAGTGACCGGGAGTAGTACTCGTGAAGTAGTGCTCGCACGTCGTTCTCGCGGTAGGCAGTTGCGTGCAGTATTCGCGATTTAGGTGTGAATGCAGTGGGTGACACACCTGTTCAATGCGGTACCGAACAACCGTTCGTACTAGAATGATCCACAGATCCTCAGGCGTCAGCGTTATCCACAAGAGTTTCGCAGCGTCTAAGTATGTCGTAGGCCGGATATACAGTGCTCTCGAGCCTCTCGGAGAGGGAGTGTCTCGCCTAGGCCTGATCTGTAGGAAACGTGAGTAAGGATGGGATATGGCCGCAGCTAAAGCTAGTGCCCGCACCAAAACGGTCGGGCGCCCCATGGCGGATGATCGCAAACAGGCAATTGATACCGCCCTGGCGCAAATTGATAAGCAATTCGGTAAGGGCTCCGTTATGCGGCTGGGGGACCATGTCCGTCCTCGGGTGGAAGTCATTCCTACCGGATCTATCGCCCTGGATATCGCCCTCGGTATTGGCGGATTGCCGCGCGGGCGCGTGGTAGAAATTTACGGCCCGGAATCTTCGGGTAAAACCACGGTTGCTCTCCATGCTGTTGCCAGCGCGCAGCGCAATGGTGGCATCGCTGCGTTTATCGACGCAGAACACGCACTTGATCCGATCTATGCGCGGGCTTTGGGCGTTGATACTGATTCGCTGATTGTCTCCCAGCCGGATACCGGAGAACAGGGCTTGGAAATTGCCGATATGCTCATCCGCTCTGGCGCGATCGATATTATCGTCATCGATTCCGTGGCGGCCCTTGTTCCCAAGGCGGAAATCGAAGGCGATATGGGTGATTCCCACGTTGGCTTACAGGCACGCCTCATGAGCCAAGCGCTGCGGAAAATGACCGGTGCACTCTCGGCTTCGGGAACCACCGCTATCTTCATTAACCAGCTGCGTGAAAAAATTGGCGTGATGTTCGGTAACCCGGAAACGACCACCGGAGGGAAGGCGCTCAAATTCTATGCTTCCGTTCGCATGGACGTGCGGCGCATTGAAACTCTTAAAAACGGTAGCGAGCCGGTGGGGAATCGTTGCCGCGTCAAGATCGTCAAGAACAAGATGGCTCCGCCTTTCAAGCAGGCAGAATTTGACCTCATCTACGGTGAGGGAATTTCCCGGGAGGGAAGCCTTCTCGATGTCGGTGTGGAGTTGAATATTATTCGCAAAGCCGGCGCCTGGTTCACGTATGAGAGTGATCAATTAGGCCAAGGCAAAGAAAAGGCCCGCCAATTCCTTATGGATAATCCGGATTTGCGTGATGAAATTGAGGATAAAATTCTCCGCAAGGCCGGACTGTGTGAAGATACGGAAGGAACCGAAACCGGAGAAACCGAAACTAAGGCGGGTAGCGGTGGTGCTGCTACCAGTTCCACGGGTACCAAGCAGAGCTCATCCGCGAAAAGCAGTGGGAATGCTACCGAGACTGTTGACTTCTAAGTAGGTGGTCACGGTGACAAACTACTCGGATACCAACAAGCACTCTGGGCGATCACCGGGCCGCAGCCGATCACAGCGGGGCACCCGGAATGGGCGAGGGAACCGAGGTGTGCGTGACCTTGAATCCTTGAGTGAAGAAGAACAACTACGCCGGGCTCGGGATATTGTCTATCGCCAGCTAGGTATGATGGACCGTTCCCGTTATCAGCTCAGTCAGGCGCTCCACACCCGTCAGGTGCCGGAGGTAGTGGCTGAACGGGTACTCCACGAATTTGAAGTTGCTGGCTACATTGACGATGCCAAGTTTGCGCGTGTCCTCGCTGCGGTTCGTCGGCGTGATAAAAATGCTTCCCGGCGTGCTATCGCAGCTGAGTTGCGCCGCAAAGGCGTAGCCGCGGATCTCATCGAAGAAACGCTCGCGGAAATTAGTCCCGATGCTGAACTTGATTCCGCGGTGGAGCTAGCCGTGAAGAAGCTGCGCAGCGCTTCCGGGAAACCGGAAACGCTAGCTCAGCGCACGTACGCCATGCTCGCCCGGCGCGGCTTCACAGCCGAGCAATGCGCACAGGCGCTGCGTCAAGCCCGGGCGCTTCTCCTAGATGAACGCACCGCGGAAGAAATGGGTGATGGCGGGTACAGTTACGCGTCCGAAGGTACGGTGGCAGAGTGATTATTGCAGTCGTGGGGCCCACCGCAAGCGGAAAAACATCTGTATCGCTGGAACTTGCAGAATTTTTGGGTGGGCCATCCAGGGTGGAGATCATCTCCGCCGATGCTATGCAGCTGTACCGCGGTTTAGATATCGGTACCGCTAAACTTCCGCTCGCGCAGCGGCATGGAATTCACCACCATCAAATTGATGAGCTGGATATCGCGGAAGAAGCTTCGGTTGCTGCGTATCAAAAGCATGCTCGGCAGGATCTAGCTGCTATCACCGCGGTGGGGAAAATCCCCTTGGTGGTGGGAGGCTCGGGGCTCTATGTGTCTGCGCTTCTTGATGAATTGCAGTTCCCCGGGACCGATCCCGGGCTGCGTGCTGTGATTACGGAAGAAGCCCGCAGCGATTACCCTCGGCTCTTGCGGGAGTTGGAGGAACGCGATCCGGAGGCGTATGCCACCATCGATACTCGTAATGAACGCCGGGTCATTCGAGCTCTGGAAGTTATTCGGCTCACGGGTAAGCCCTACACCCCGCGTTTCCCGCGCCACACCTCGCACTATGAGGATGTACATATCTTCGCGATCCACCGCGAAATAACTGACCTTCATGCCGCGATCAACGCACGTGTGGATGAGATGATGAGGGAAGGACTCCTCGAAGAAACCGCGGACTTGTTGCGCCGCGGCTTGCGAGAAGCCCCTACCGCATCGCGGGCCACCGGATACCCTCAGGCCATGGCGATCCTGGACGGCAGCCTCAGCCTCTCTGAAGGAACGGAAGAAATCCGTATCGCTACCCGGAAACTTGCGCGTCGGCAACGCTCGTGGTTCCGGGCCGATCCGCGTATAACGTGGCTGGAAGCTGATGCGGATACCCCGGTCCAGCTTGCCTCCCGAATCCTCGTGGATTTGACTGAGGAGTGCGAGGAGTGCCCGTGTCACTAGCGGGGTATCTTCTTCGCACCTAGTGGCCAATGCGCATAGCTACCGGCGTACATGCAGGACCCGGAATCCCTTGGAAGATCCAATCTTCTCGCACAGGTAGCCCTCGCCCGCTATCCAGGTAGCAAGAGAATCCGCACCCAAATTTTTCTGTACAACCAGGTAGGCTTCGCCATCTGAGGCCAGGCGGCCCAGCCAGGTAGCAAGCAAGTTATGCAAGGCAGTTTTCCCGATCCGGATAGGAGGATTAGACCAGAGCAACCGAATTGATTTCTCTCCTAAACGCTCCAGGGCCTCGCCGGGGGTAAGCACCTCGCCACGCAAGCCATTGGTTTCAAGGTTGATACGCGTCAATTCACGAGCCCGCTCATTCACATCCACCCCGATAACGTGAGGAGTTTCAGCGGCCAAAGCCAAGGCGATCGGCCCCCAGCCGCATCCGAGGTCCACTGCGATTTCACCTGGCTCCAACTCCGGTTCGGGCACTTTTCGTAAGAGGACCGCGGTTCCTTTATCGAGGCCGTTGCCGGAAAAGACGCCGTCGTCGACCGTAACGGAATAGTCCCGCCCGCGGATCGTTACCTCCATGGTGCGGGTATTGCTCGCGGTATCCGGATGCTCTGAAAAGTAGTGCGAAGTCATAACACCAGCTTAAACGAGCCACGGAGAGGAAGAAACTCGCAGGAAGCGCCGTAGAACACGCATATGCGCCAAGTTACCGGTAGGAAACTTCGACGCAACGTGAGAAAATAAGAGTCCATACGAAGGAGAACGTGGCCATTAGCAACGAAGTACATGAACATGAGCACCACGTCGGTGATGTTGATATCTCTACCCGCCGCGGCACGGTGCTCCAAGCCGATACCGTATGGCAAGCGAGTACGGATAACATCCACCGCGACTACATCGGCCTCCAGGAAGTGGAAGGCCTAGCCCGCGGTATCGAACGCGAACAAGGTATCGATGTTGAATACCGTCAGGTTCGCCTGGAACGAGTCATCCTTGTGGGAGTTTTCGCTGATGACCGTCCCCGGGCCGAAGAATCCCTCCGTGAACTCGCAGCACTAGCTGATACTGCCGGCTCCACGGTACTCGCCGGGGTTATCCAACGCCGCGCGCTTCCTGACCGCGCCACCTACCTCGGGGCGGGAAAAGCCCGAGAACTAGCCGCGATGGTGGAGGCTCAAGAAGCTGATACCGTCATTGTTGATACCGAGCTGGCGCCTTCTCAACGGCGTGCCCTCGAAGATCTCGTCAACGTCAAGGTTATTGACCGTACCGCCCTCATCCTCGACATTTTTGCGCGGCATGCCCAATCGAAGGAGGGCAAAGCTCAGGTAGAGCTCGCACAGCTGGAATATCTCCTCCCGCGGTTGCGCGGTTGGGGTGAATCGATGTCACGTCAGGCCGGTGGGCAGGTGGCCGGCGGTGCAGGAATCGGATCGCGCGGCCCGGGTGAAACTCAGCTGGAATTAGATCGACGCCGCATCCGCCAACGCATGGCAAAACTCCGGCGCGATATCAAAAAGATGGCACCGGCCCGCTCCACTCGGCGTGCTGAACGGCGCCGTACCGGTATCCCCTCCGTGGTGGTGGTTGGTTACACGAACGCCGGGAAATCCTCGCTGCTCAACCGGCTTACCGGGGCGAATGTTCTGGTAGAAAATGCCCTCTTCGCCACTCTCGACCCGACTGTACGTAAAGCTATTACCCCGGAAGGGCGCGAATTCACGCTTTCAGACACGGTGGGATTCGTGCGTAATCTTCCTACCCAGCTGGTCGAAGCTTTCCGCTCCACCCTCGAGGAAGTGGACGGGGCGGATGTCCTCCTTCACGTGGTCGATGCTTCCAACGCAGACCCGGTCGCCCAGGTCACCGCCGTACATGACGTGCTCGTGGATGTGCCCGGTGCCCGTGATATCCCGGAGATTATTGTGCTCTCCAAAGCCGATATTGCTGATCCGGTAGATCTGACCGCACTGCGTTCACGCTACCCGTCCGCTATTGCGGTTTCTTCCCATAGCGGGGTGGGTATCGATGAGTTGCTTGCGCGCATCGAAGAAGAACTGCCCCACCCCAATATTGAAATTGATGCCATTGTTCCTTTCGAGCGTGGCGATCTCCTCTCGCGGATTCTGGAAGAGGGCGAACTTTTGGACGAGCTCGAGTATCTGCCAACCGGCACTCGTATTCACGCCCGGGTACGCGCCAATATTGCTGGGCAGATCGACGCCCGCTGGGGTATCCAAACAGAGGTGTCCAGCAGGATGCGGGCATGAGGAAAGAACTGACCGAGATCCTCGAGCTGGTGGTCGCGGATCTCGGGGGAGCGGTCCGCGAGGGACAGAATCGTATGGTCGAGGAGACCGCCACCGCTCTGGAGGACTCCTCCCACGTGCTGATTCAAGCCGGGACGGGAACTGGGAAATCCATCGGCTACCTGGTCCCGCTCATGGAATGGTCGGTGCGGACCGGTCAGCGTGCGGCCGTGTCCACCGCCACCCTTGCTTTGCAGCGCCAAATCGTGGGGCAGGACGCGCCGCGTGTGGCGCGGGCCGTCAGCGCGGTAACCGGTCATGAACCGCATATTGCCCTGCTCAAAGGCTGGAATAACTACGTGTGTTTGCGCAAGGTCCACGGCGGTTATCCCGAAGATGATGCGCTTGTCAGCCGCGCCGAAGGTGAATATGGCGCGAGCGCAACCGGTGAAGAAGTCAAGCGCTTGCGTGAATGGGCCGCGGAAACTGAAACCGGGGACCGTGACGACCTTGTCCCCGGGGTATCCGAGCGGGCCTGGCGCCAGGTGTCCTTGAGTAAACCCGAATGTGTGGGGGTGAAGTGCCCGCTGCGTGACGTGTGTTTTCCGGTGCGGGCGCGCACCGAAGCCGCCGAGGCGGATATTGTTATCACGAACCACGCCATGCTGGGCGTGCATAGTTCCGGCACCCCGGTACTCCCCGACGTGGATGCTTTCGTTGTGGACGAGGCTCATGATCTTGCCGACCGTGTCACGAGCCAACTCACGTTTGCGCTCTCGCATGGCGAAATCTCGGGATTGGCGCGCTTGCTGCGCCGCGAAAAAATCTTGGCCGAGGGGATCGAACGGGCCCGTGACGGCGTCGTCGCCATTATGGATGAACTGGAGGAAGGGCGCCTCACGTGCCTTCCCGCACCCCTGCAGGACGCTCTCATGCTGTTGTTGCGTGAATTGCAGCTGGTGGAGAACGACGTCGCAGCTTTGCCCGGCAGTACCGAATCAGATGCCGCGACGAAAGCCGTGGTACGTCATCGGCTCTCTACCTGCGTCGATATGGTAAGCGCCATGGTGAGTGAGGAGGTGGCAGCCGGCGCTTTGGTCGTGTGGCTTTCCCGCGATCTGGAGGGGCGTTCGAGTCTGTGCGCGGCGCCTCTCGATGTGTCCGCGCCGTTGGCGGATACGCTTTTCGAGGCCCGCCCCGCGATCCTTACTTCTGCAACGCTGGCCATCGGTGGGCGTTTTGACCTGGCCGCGCGTCAGATCGGTTTTTCTTATCCGAGCCAGGGACCGTGGCGGGGAATCGACGTCGGATCGCCATTCACCTACCATCAGCAGGGCATTCTCTATATTGCGCGCCACCTGCCCGTCCCGGGGAAGGAGGGGTACGGGGAGGAAACTCTGCGTGAACTCGTCGAATTGATCGAGGCTTCGGAGGGCGGGGCGCTGTGCCTTTTCACTTCCCGGAAGGCCGCAAACGAGGCCGCGGCTTTCGCTCGCGATCACCTCGATGTACCGATTTTGGCGCAGGGCGAAGACCAGCTGCCCACCCTCGTCAAAGATTTCGCCGCGGAGCCCCACGCTTCGCTTTTTGGGACGCTTTCGCTGTGGCAGGGTGTGGATGTTCCCGGTTTGACGTGCCGCTTGGTGACCATTGACCGGATTCCGTTCCCGCGCCCCAATGATGCGCTGGTGCAAGCGCGTTCACGCCGGGCTCACGAGCGCGGATATAACGGCTTCATGGAAGTGTCCGCGGCGCATGCTGCTCTATTGCTCGCGCAGGGGGCCGGGCGCCTCATCCGCAGTGAGGGTGACCGGGGTGTGGTGGCGATTCTAGATCCGCGGCTTGTTACCGCGCGTTATGGTGGGTTCTTGCGTGCCTCCCTTCCACATATGTGGGGAACGGACGACGGTGCCGTGGTGCGTGCGGCCCTGGGGCGGCTCGCGGCTCAAGTCAAGTAGCGTTCCTAGCTGGATGGTAACCCAGCTAGGGCAGTGGGCAGCGGGCTTATGGTACGACGACGCGCCCTCGCTCGGTACGGGGTTTGCCAATCGTGGTGCTCCGGTGGCTCCCCGAAACCGGGGTTGGCTAGAGGGTGCGCAGTACCATAACAACGCGCCCGAGTACTTCGCTATCATCAGCGGGAATGGGGGAGTAGGCGGGGTTACAAGGAAGTAGCGTAACGTGGCCATCGCGGCGTTGGAGAACTTTTACCGTGGCCTCGCCATCGATCATGGCGGCAACGATTTCCCCGTTTTCAGCGGTGGGTTGGCGGCGCACCACCACCCAATCCCCATCGCAAATCGCGGCATCAATCATCGATTCACCCTGGACTTTCAGGGTGAAAAGCTCACCAGTTCCCGTCAATTGGCGCGGTAACGGGAAGACATCTTCGATGAGCTCTTCAGCCAGAATCGGAGCGCCAGCCGCGATCTTCCCGACAACTGGCACATTAATTGCTTCACTAATATCTACCGGGAGGTCAGATTCTAAGCTGGTTCGGTCCGGTTCGCCCACCGGAAGTAGCCCGCTTCCCCACTCGGAATCACCGCGGGAGCGGCGTGCGTGGGCGAGCCCGGCATCTGTGAGCTCAATCATGCGCGGCCGGCGCGGATTGCGGGAGATATAGCCCTTTTCCTCAAGTGCATCGAGTTGGTATTTCACTGAAGAAGGGGAGGACATACCCACTTCTTCACCAATTTCCCGCACCGTTGGCGGGACACGGTGGGTGACGATTCCGTCAATCACAACGTCCAGTATCTCTGCCTGGCGAGCCGTGAGCTGAGGATGATCCATATGCACTCCCGAGCGTTCGTGCCGAATTTTTTGTCGTAAGGGCGGGTTTGAATAGTTCTACGACGGCGGGGTTCGGAGCGTAACCGAACCACACGGAATCGAACGAACGTTCTAGACAAACCCTTGCTGTCGTACTAGTCTAACATACAGATGTTCGGCGAACGAATGTTCGAGGAGTGAAAA